>JBKPCQ010000180.1:0-19554 GCA_046727455.1 Actinomycetota bacterium
GCGCGGCGCCGTGATGGCCTACGAACGCCTCACGCTGTACGGCATCCCGGTCGTCGCCCGTCGCCCGGTCAACTACGGCCGCGTCGAGCCGGCGCTGGCCCGCGAGCTGTTCATCCGGCACGCCCCGGTCGAGCGGGACTGGGACACCCACCACCGGTTCTTCGCCGAGAACGGGCGGCTGCTCGCCGAGGTCGAGGAGCTGGAGCACCGGGCCCGGCGGCGGGACATCCGGGTCGACGACGACGTGCTGGTCGACTTCTACGACCGGCGGGTCGGCCCGGACGTGGTGTCCGCGCGGCACTTCGACACCTGGTGGAGGAAGACCCGGCGAGGCCAGCCCGACCTGCTCACGTTCGACAAGGCGACGCTGCTCAACGCGACCGCCGGGGCGGTCCGCGCGGCGGACTTCCCCGACACGTGGCGCCAGGGAGCGCTGTCGCTTCCGCTGCGGTACCGGTTCGAGCCGGGCGCGGCCGACGACGGCGTGACGGTGGAGATCCCGCTGCCGATCCTCGGCCGGGTCCGGCCGGAGGAGTTCGCCTGGCAGGTACCCGGACTGCGCGAGGAGCTGGTCGTCGCGCTGATCCGCGGGCTGCCCAAGCAGGTGCGCCGCGAGTTCGTCCCGGTACCCGACTACGCGCGAGCCGCGCTCGCCCAACTGACCACAGCCGCGCAGCTTGTCGGAGCGGCTACCAGCCAGCGCTCGTCAGTGGACGGTGACCTGCTCGACGCGCTGGAGCGGCAACTGCGCCGGCTCGCCGGGGTACCGGTACCGCACGACGCGTGGCAGCCGGACAAGCTACCGGAGCACCTGCGGATGAACTTCCGGGTGCTCGACGAGGACGGAACGGTCGTAGCGGAGGGGCGCGATCTCGCCGCCCTGCAACGGGAGCTGGCGCCGCTGATCCGGGAGAGCCTCGCCGCGCCCGACCTCACCCGCACCGGCCTGCGCGACTGGCCGGCCGGCGACCTGCCGTCCACGGTGGAGCAGATCCGGGCCGGGTACCGGGTCACCCTGTATCCGGCGCTCGTCGACGAGGGGGACAGCGTCGCGGTACGGGTGTTCGAGACGCCGGCCGAGCGGCGGGTCGCGCACCGGGCCGGGGTACGCCGGCTGCTCCGCCTGGCGCTGCCCGCTCCGGCCGCGCTCGTCCAGGGCCGGCTGAGTAACGAGGCGAAGCTGGCCCTGCTGCGCAGCCCGCACGGCAGCGTCCCGGCGCTGCTCGACGACTGCGCGGACGGCGCGGTCGACGCGCTCGTGGGCGACGAGGTGCCGTTCGACGAGGCCGGGTACCGCCGGCTGCTGGCCCGGGCGCGGCAGGGGCTGACCGGGACCATGCTCGCGGTGCTCGGTCACGTCCGGGAGATCCTGGCGCTCGCCGCCGAGGTGGAGCGCGCGCTACCCGCCGCCCCGGAGCCGGTCCGCACCGACCTGCGCACGCAGCTCGCCGGCCTGGTGTACCCCGGCTTCGTCACCGCGACCGGCTGGGCCAACCTGCCGCACGTTCCCCGGTACCTGCGTGCCATGTTGCGGCGGATGGAGCGGCTGGCCGGGAACCCGGCCCGGGACCGGGAGCAGTCGCGCGCGGTCGAAGCCGTCCAGCGGGAGTACGCGGAGCTGTCCGCCCAGGCACCACCCGGCCACCCCGCCCGCGCGGCGCTCGACGAGATCCGCTGGATGATCGAGGAGCTGAGGGTCGCCGTCTACGCCCAGGCGCTCGGCACCGCCTACCCGGTGTCGGACAAGCGGATCCGCCGGGCCCTGGACGAGCTGGCAGAGTAGCGTCCGGTTGAAAGGGGGGCAACCCGGGTACCGCACAGCCAATGGCGACACAGACGCACCACGAGTCGGACGCCACGGCGGAGATGGCGGCCGCCGACCGCCGGGTCGTCGGCGCGAGCGCGGAAACCCCGCACCCCGCCCCGGCGCCGCACGCCGGCCGGCGCTCGCCGTTCCTCGTGGGGCTGATCGGCGCCGCGGGTGTCGCCACCACCTACGGGCTGGTCCAGCTCCTGGTGGCCGCGCGTGAGGTCCTGGTCCTCGTCGGCCTGGCGCTGTTCCTCGCCATCGGGCTGGACCCCGCCGTGCGCTGGCTGTGCCGCTGGATGCCGCGCTGGGCGGCGGTCACGATCGTCGTCACGGCCACGGTGGGTACCGTCGTCGGGTTCCTCGCGGCCGCGATCCCGCCACTGGTGAACGAGACCGCCGCGTTCGCCTACCAGCTCCCGCACTATCTCGGCCAGCTCCAGGACCACAGCTCGACGGTGGGCCGGCTCAACGACCGGTACCACCTGCAGCAGCGGCTGACCGCGGCGCTGGACTCCGACGGCAACGGGGTCTTCGGCGGCCTGCTCGGTGCCGGGCGGCTGGTCCTCAGCGCGACCGCCAAGGCGCTGACCGTCCTCGTACTGACCGTGTACTTCCTTGCCGACTTCCCCCGGATCCGCCAGCTCATCTACCGGTTGGTCCCGCGCAGCCGGCGGGCGCGTGCGGTGACGCTCGGCGACGAGATGTTCGCCAAGGTCGGCGGCTTCGTCCTGGGCAACCTGCTCACCTCGGGGATCGCCGGCCTCGGTACCTTCTTCTGGCTGGTCGCCTGGCACATCCCCTACCCGCTGCTGCTCTCGCTCCTGGTGGCCCTGCTCGACCTGATCCCGGTGGTCGGCTCCACCGTGGCGGGCATCATCGTGTCGCTGGTCGCGTTGACCGTGTCCCTGCCGGTCGCGATCGCCACGCTCGCGTTCTACGTGCTGTACCGGCTGGCCGAGGACTACTTGATCGTGCCCCGCGTCATGGGCCGGGTGATCGAGGTACCGGCCACCGTCACGCTCGTCGCCGTCCTCGTCGGCGGAGCGATCCTCGGCATGGTCGGTGCGCTGGTCGCCATCCCGGTCGCGGCGGCGGTGCGCATCCTGCTGTTCGAGTCGGTGTTCCCCCGGCTCGACCACCGGTGAGGGAGGAGGTACCGCCGCCGGCCGGTCACGGCCGGCGGGCGCGGGCGCGGCGCCGGCCCTCGTGCATCGCCTGTACCCGGGCGATCGGGATGGCGCGGCCCTCCTCGACAAGGTCGGCAGGGAGCTGCTGCGGCTCGGGGAGCTGGTCGGCCCAGGGGTCACCGGCGGCGAGCCGCGCTGCAGTGTGCACGGTGAAGTCGCCCGGCAGGGCGCGGTCGAGATCGTCCCAGGGCACCGGGAACGACACCGGCGTGCCCGGCCGCACCCGGGGGCTGTACGCCGCGACGACCGTCGCCCCGCCGGCCCGGGTCGAGTCGAGGAACACCTTGCCGCCCCGGTCCTCCCGGATGAACGCGGTGGTGGCGAGCGCCGGGTCCAGCCGCTCGGCACGAGCCGCGAGCGCGCGGGTGGCCGCGGCCACCTCCTCGGCGGTGGCCGGCGCGGCGACCGGCACGTACACGTGCAGGCCCTTCGCCCCGCTGGTCTTGGCGGCGCCGGCCAGGCCCGCGTCGGCGAGCGCCCGGCGCACCAGGTGGGCGGCCCGCACGGCCAGCCGGTACCCGTCCGGGTCCGGCGGGTCGAGGTCGAGCACGAGGTCGGTGGGGTGTGCCCAGTCGCCGGCCCGGACCAGCGTCGGGTGGTACTCGACGGCTCGCTGGTTGGCGAACCACAGCAGCGTGCGACGGTCGTTGCACAGCGCGTACGACACCTCGCGCTGGGAGGTCTCCGCCCAGAGCGTCACCGTGCGCACCCACCCCGGGGTGTACTTCGGCACATTCTTTTGCATGAACGGCGCCTGCCCGCGCAGCACCCGGATGACCGACAGCGGCCGGTCGCGCAGGTGGGGGATGATCCGGTCCCGCATGGCGTCCAGGTAGTCCACCAGGTCGCGCTTTGTCGCGCCGGCACCGTCGAACAGCGGCTGGTCGAGGTTGGTCAGGTGGACGCCGTCCCGTGAGCTATCTTCCATCCGGCACCTCCACGTCGTACCAGCCGGACGGGTCGCGCGGCCGGGGGTTGAACGCGTACCGCACGCCGGTCGCGCCCACCTCCACCAGGGCGGTGGAGGTGGACCCGTACCGGCGGCCCTCGAACGACACGTCGACCAGGACCACGTCGTCGCCGAGCAGCTCTGTCCAGCCCGCCCGGTCGGCCACCGCGCGTAGCCGGCCGGCGAGCACTCCGTCGGCGGGGTCCACGCCCGCGTTCACGATCACGTGGTCGCCCGGGGTGAGCCGCCGCTCCGACAGCGCGGCGCCGTCCCACGACCACACCCGCACCTCGCCGGGGGTACCGAGCACCAGGTGGAACCCGTCGTACCCGTCGAGCGACTCCGGGAGCGGCCGCCCACGCAGCGCGGACAGCGGAAGCTGCCCCCGGCTCGGCCGTACCCCGCCCACCGGCGGCGGCCGGCGTACCCCGTTCAGCACCGCCGCGACCGCCGGCGCGTCGGGGTCGACGGCCAGCCAGGTGCCGCCGGCGACCCGGTCACGCCCGCCGAGCAGGCGGCCGCCCCAGTGCGCGGCGGGTGGGTCCCAGGCGCGCTCGACGAACTCGTCGCGCACCGCTCCCAGGAGGAGCGGGCCGGAGCTGCCGGGCGCCGACCGGATCAGAACGGTACACATACGCAAGTGATCCTCGCCGCTCGCGGCCCGGCGGGCAACCGGGTCAGGCGAGCGTGACCCGCACGTCGACGTTGTCCCGGATCGCGTTCGAGTACGGGCAGACCTGGTGCGCGAAGTCGAGCAGGCGGGTGGCCGTCTCGGGGTCGACGCCGGGCAGCTCGACCTCGATCGCGACCTGTAGCGCGTAGCCCGGACCCTGCCGGACCAGGCCGACCTCCGCGGTGACCGCGCTGTCCTCGACCGCGACCCGCATCCGCCGGGCCACCAGCTTGAGGGCGCTGTGGAAGCAGGCCGCGTACCCGACCGCGAAAAGCTGCTCCGGGTTGGTGGCGCCGCCCGTGCCACCCAGCTCCTTGGGCGTGGCCAGGGTGACGTCGAGGATCCCGTCGACGGTGCGGCTACGGCCGTTGCGGCCGTCGCCGGTCGAGGTGGCGGCGGTCCGGTACACGGCGGTCTGGGTCATGACTCTCCTTCGTCGGTGGCGCCGCTGATCGCGGCGGTGAAGCGCACCAGGTCGGCACGCAGGGCATCGAGTTCATCGAGGGGGAGGCCGGCGGCGCAGGCGGCCCGCCAGGGGATGTCCCGGGCGCGGCCCTCCAGCTCGGCTCCTGCGGGGGTGAGCGTGACCAGCACCGAACGCTCGTCGCCGGGCTGCCGCTCGCGCCGCACCAGCCCGGCCTGCTCCAGCCGCTTGAGCAGCGGGGACAGCGTGCCGGAGTCGAGCTGCAGCGCGGCGCCGAGGGCCTTGACCGGCTGCGGGCCGCGCTGCCACAGAACCAGCAGCACGAGGTACTGCGGGTAGGTGATGCCGGCCTCGTCGAGCAGCGGGCGGTACGCGCCGATGACCGCGCGGGACGCGGCGTAGAGCGCGAAGCAGGTGAGCTGGTCGAGGCGGACCGGCGTGGTCTCGGTGGTCACGGGATAACCATTGCACACAACTAGATTGTGCACAATCGAACTGTGCGATGAGCTCCGTCACCCGTACCGTCCGCTCAGCTCCGGTGCGGGGAGGGTGGTTACCCAGAGTAATTTGTCGGTATGACCTTGTTGTGATGGGCTGCATTCAGCTGAGCCTTGTGTTAACACTGGCTACTGCCGAGCGCTTAAGGCGACCTTGCTCGCATCGAGAAGAGGAGGAAGTCTTGCGAAGTACGTCCGGAATTGCCGAGATTTCTGTTGAGTGGGACGACGACGACGGTTCGGACGGAAAACATGAGCGGCTGGGGAAGGCCCAGCATCGGGGCGGGCGACCGTTACGGGTGGCCCTGGTCGTACCGCCCTATTTCGATGTTCCACCAGCCGCGTACGGCGGCGTCGAGGCGGTTGTCGCGGATCTCGCCGACGGCCTCGTGGAACAGGGCCACCAGGTCTATCTCGTCGGAGCCGGCAAGCCCGGCACGGCAGCGACCTTCGTGCCGGTCTGGGACAGCATCGTGCCGGAGCGACTGGGCGAGCCGTACCCGGAGGTGATGCACGCGATCGCGAGCCGGCGGGCCGTACAGCGGCTGGCCGACGAGGTGGGGTTGGACGTGGTGCACGAGAACACCCTGTCCGGTCCGCTCAACGCCGCGGTATATGCCAACTTGGGACTACCCACCGTGGTCACGGTGCACGGCCCGGTGGACGGTGAGATGTTCCGCTACTACCGCGAACTCGGTACCGACGTCGCGCTCGTCGCGATCAGTCACCGGCAGCGGGTGCTGGCGGCGGAGCTGAACTGGGTGGGCACCGTCCACAACGCGCTGCGCCTGGACACCTGGCCGTTCCAGGCGGAGAAGGAGGATTTCGCGCTCTTCCTCGGCCGGTTCCATCCGGACAAGGCACCGCACGTGGCGCTGGACGCGGCGCACGCGGCGGGGCTGCCGCTGGTACTGGCCGGCAAATGCGCGGAGCCGATCGAGAAGCAGTACTTCGACCGCGAGGTCCGACCCCGGCTCACCGACCAGGACCAGGTCTTCGGGGTGGCCGACGCGTCGGCAAAGCGGGACCTGCTCTCGCGGGCCCGCTGCCTGCTCTTCCCGGTGCAGTGGGAGGAGCCGTTCGGCATGGTGATGATCGAGGCGATGGCCTGCGGCACCCCGGTGGTGGCCCTGCGCTGCGGCGCGGTACCGGAGGTGGTCCAGCACGGGGTCACCGGGCTGATCTGCGATTCACCCGACGAGCTCCCGCAGGCGCTCGCCGAGGCGACCCGCATCGACCCGGCGGCCTGCCGCAAGCACGTGGCCGAGGAGTTCAGCGCCCGGGAGCTGGCGCGCGGGTACGAGCGGGCCTACTGGACCGCGCTGACCCGGCACCGCACCCGGGAATCGGCCACCCGCCAGAACAGCGGCGCGCTGCGCTCCCGGGTCACCCTGGCCGACGTCGCCGCGCTCGGCGAACTGCGCCAGCTCAACCCGGTCCGGGGCCTTGCCGGCCACGCGACCGAGCGCACGGCCGGCAACAAACCGCTCGCCAGCGGAGGCCCGATGGTAGCGGTGTGACAGCGGGATCCGATGGGCTACCACAGTGGTTCTGTGACAGAAGTGGGCTCATGATTGCGGTGAGCCCGTAACGAACGCGGGCCGGAGGCGAAGGGTCTGGCCCGTGATCGACGGAACGATCGGTACCCCGGCGCCGGCACTGGGCGCCGGGCCGCCGCTGGTACCGGCGTTCGGCGGAGCCGGTCCGGTAACGGTGGTCGAGGGCACGACGTTCTGCCTGTCCGGGCCAAGCGGTGATGTCGTGCCCGGTACCCCGCAGGGGTTGTTCTTCCACGACGCCCGGGTGCTGTCCCGCTGGGAGCTGCGCCTGGACGGCGAGCCACCGCACCCGCTGTCGGTGACCGCGCCGGAGGCCTTCGCCGCGCGCTTCGTGCTGCGCCGCCCGCCCCAGGCCGGGCTCGCCGACAGCACGCTGCTCGTCGTCCGGGAGCGGCTGGTCGGCGACGGGATGCACGAGTCGATCACGCTGACCAACCTGGGTCGGGAAGCCACCGCGCTCACCGTGACCGTGCACGTCGACGCCGACTTCGCCGACCTGTTCGCGGTCAAGGAGGGGCGCACCCCCGCCGCCCTGTCGCACGCCGAGGTACGCGGCGGGGAGCTGCTGCTGACCCGGGCCGACGGCAGCCGCGGCATCCGGGTCACCGCCACCGACGACCCGCTGCTGACCTCGGGCTCGCTGGTCTGGCGTACGGTGATCGCGCCCCGGACGAGCTGGGCGGTGGAGCTACTGGCCCGGCCGACGGTGGCCAGCGGCGCGGGGATCCATGCCCGCCGCGAGGACGGCATCGAGGCCGGCGTCGCCGCCCGCAAGATCCGGGACTGGCGCCGTACGAGTACCCGCGTCGACGCGGACGACCCGATCCTCGCCCGGGTGCTGCGGCGCAGCGAGGACGACCTGGGCGCGCTGCGCATCGAGTCGGCCGGCGGGCACTCCTTCATCGCCGCGGGCGCGCCCTGGTTCATGACGCTCTTCGGCCGGGACAGCCTGCTCACCGGCTGGATGACCCTCCCGCTCAACGTCGGGCTCGCGCTGGGCACGCTGGAGACGCTGGCCCGGGTGCAGGGGCGGCGGGTCGACCCGCTGACCGAGGAGGAGCCCGGCCGGATCCTGCACGAACTGCGGCTCGGCCCGGACATCGACGAGACGCTGGGCGGCAGCCACTACTACGGCACGGTCGACGCGACCCCGCTGTTCGTCATGCTGCTGGCGGAATGCCTGCGGTGGGGCGGCGACGCGGAACGGGTACGCCGGCTGGTGCCGGCGGCCGACGAGGCGCTGGCCTGGATCGAGCGGTACGGCGACCGCGACGGTGACGGGTTCGTCGAGTACCGGCGGGCCACCGACCGGGGCCTTTCCAACCAGGGCTGGAAGGACAGCTTCGACGCGATCGGCGACCGGGCCGGCCGGCTGGCCGAGCCGCCCATCGCGCTGTGCGAGGTGCAGGGCTACGTTTACGCGGCGTACCTCGCCCGCGCGTACCTCGCCGAGACCCTGGACGGCGACACCGCCGGCGCCGCCGGCTGGCGGGCCACCGCGGCGGGCCTGCGCGGCGCCTTCCACGACCGGTTCTGGCTGCCCGAGCAGGGCTGGTACGCGCTCGGCCTGGACGGGAGCAAGCGCGCCGTCGACGCGCTGGCGAGCAACGTCGCGCACACGCTGTGGACCGGGATCGCCACCGACCGGTGCGCGGCCATGCTCGTCCAGCACCTCGCCGAGCCCACCATGGACAGCGGGTACGGGCTGCGGACGCTGTCCGCGGACATGCCCCGGTACAACCCGATGAGCTACCACAACGGATCGATCTGGCCGCACGACACCGCGATCGCGGTCGCCGGCCTGCTGCGCTACGCCCACGTACCGGGTGCCGTGGAGCTGGCGCAGCGGCTGACCCGGGGCCTGCTGGACGCCGCCGCCGCGTTCGGCGGCCGGCTGCCCGAGCTGTTCTGCGGCTTCCCGCGCGCCCAGTTCCAGCCGCCGGTACCGTACCCGACCTCCTGTTCGCCGCAGGCGTGGGCGAGTGCCGCGCCGCTGCTGCTGGTCCGGGCGTTCCTCGGGCTGGACCCGGACGTCCCGCGCCGGCGGCTGGACCTGGCCCCCAGGATCCCGGAGGACTGGGGCCGGCTGAACGTCACCCGGCTGCGCCTGGGTACCGACGTGGTGCACATCCACGCCCACCCGGACGGCGCCAGCCTGAGCGGCCTGCCGGAGGGCTGGATGATCGGCGGGGCGGTGCCGCCGCGCGGCGAGCCGCACGAGGCGACGGTGACCAGCCACCCGGCCCGGCCGCCCGGGGAGCCGGCGCCGGCATCGCCGGACGGTGGCCAGTCCCGCCCGACGGCGGACTGATTTCAGCGGAGTGTCCAGCTCACCGGCTGGGCTCCCGTTGGCGCGTACCGGACGGCCACCGCCCGCGCGTCGGCCGGCACCGCGAACCCGATCCAGCCACGCACGCAGTCGCCCTGGCGCATCCGCCGGTGGTCGGTAGGGTACGGGGGCTGCGGGAACCCGGGGTCGATGGTGAGCGTGGCGGGCACCGTGCGCCCGTCGGCGGTCAGTACCTGCCACGGTCCACGGCTGACGCTCACGTCGAAGATGGCCGTCGGGGCGACGCACACCTGAACGTCGGCGCCGCCCCACTCGGTGCCGCCCGGGCCGCCGGGGGCGGCGGGTTGCCGGTACGCGAAGACGGTCGCCTGGACCTGGCCGTTGTCGGCCTGCGCCGCCTTACCCAGCGGGACACCGGACGCCGCGGGGCTGGGCGGTGGGCTGGGCCCGGCCGGCGCGGAGTCGACCGCCGCCGGCGAGGTACCCTGCGCCGAGGTCGCGCACCCAGCCGACAGCGCCGCCACCAGACCGAGGGCGGCGCCGGCCAGGCGAACGCGTCCCACGGCCGCACGGTACCGCTATCACCGCTGCTGCCATACCTTCCTGGCGGGAACGGCCGGTCGGCGCGCCGAGCGGTCCGACCCGGGTGACGATGTGGTGGACGCAGCGTCAGCGATCTGGCGCGGCGAACTGGGTGAGCGACAGCGTGTTGCCGTCCGGATCGGCGAACCAGGCGATCCGGTCGCCGCCCGGCGTGGTCCACACCCCGTCGTCGTCCTGGCCGAGCCCGGGGAACCGCAGGACCGGTACCGGCAGCGCGGCGAGCGCCGCCCGCAGGTCGGGCACCTCCCAACCGAGGACGGTGAACGGCTGCGGCCGCAGCTCCTCGACCCGGGTCACCCGGAGCGTCGTCCCGCCCGAGCGCAGCACGCACGCGAACGGCGTGGTCTCGACCAGCTCCAGCCCCAGCGCACCGGCGTAGAACTCACGGGACCGGTCGAGGTCCGTCGAGGGCACGAACGCCATGAGATGCGCCTTGTCCAGCATGCCGCCTCCTGTCCGCCCGGCGGACAGGCATGCCACCGGGCGTTGACGCTGTCCGGCGGTCATCCTATGTTTCCTGCGCAACAGGTTCTTGTACCTGTCGATGTCTCGCGGGAGGAAGCCGGATGAGAACGTTGATGCGCGGCCGGATGGGCGCGCTCGCCCTGGCGGCGCTCGTCGCGGCGCCGCTGTCCGCGTGCGCGGCCGCCAGCGCGGGTACCCGGTCGGCGGCCGACGACTGGGCGCAGATCCAGCAGATCCTCGGCGGCATCCAGGGCCGGGCGACCGCGCCGATCGGCAACGTGACCACGCCCAAGTTCACGCCCGGCATGCTGCTCGGCAACGGCGACATCGGTGTGGTGGTCGGCGGCAGCAACACCACGAGCCAGAAGTTCTCGTTCGGCAAGGGCGACTTCTGGGGTACCGCCTGGAACTCCGGCCACAGCACGCTGGTCACGGCGATCCTCTCGCTGGGCTCGCTGACCATCTCCTCGCCGCAGACCAGCCCGAACCCCGGCCCGGTCTACCGGATGACACAGGACATCCTCAACGCGGAGGTGCGCAGTACCGTCCAGCTCGGCGGCGCCACGGTGAGCATGCGCTCGTACACCGCCGACTCGGACAACACCGTCGTCACCGAGCTGTCCAGCCCGGCCGGCAGCCCGACGGTGACCCTGAACGTGGCGCTCGGCCTGCCCGGCCCGGACTCCCACACGACCTACCCGACGACCGTCGGTGGCTCCGGCGGGACGATCTTCGCCACCCGGCACAACAACCTGCGGGGCAGTGGCGACTTCCAGAGCGCGGCCGGGATCGCGGTGCGGCCGGTGGGCGTGGGCTTCGCCAGTACCCGGACCAACGGCTCGACCGCGACCGGCACGTTCTCGCTCCGGGGCGGCAGCACGGTCGCGCTGGCCACGGTGTTCCGCAGCGACGCCCGGCAGGGTGGCGGCGGCCCCAGCGCCTCGACGCTCGCCAGCCGAGCCACCTCGGCGGTCAACGCGCTGAGCCCCTCCGGCGTCGCCGGCCTGCTCGCCGGGCACCGCAACTTCTGGAAGAACTTCTGGCTGACCTCGTTCATCCAGACCAACGACCCGACGATGAACGCGTACTGGTACGGCGCGCTCTACGCGATGGGCTCGGCGTCCCGGCCGGGCAAGGTGCTCGCGGACATGAACGGGCCGTGGGTGCTCAGCGACTTCACCCAGTTCCCGCGGTATTGGTACAACTACAACATCCAGGCGCCGTTCTACGGGGTGGCGTCGGCCAACCACCCGGAGCTGCTCCAGCCGTACAACGTCCAGCAGAAGGCCGAGCAGCAGTGGCAGACCAACTGGACCGCCGCCAGCGGCGGGTACAAGGGGCAGATGTGGCAGCGGACCATGGGCCCGTTCCACCAGTTCATGCCCACCCCGGCCCCGGCGGCCCCGCGGGGTAGCAAGAACCCCCGGTGGACCGACCAGAAGTCCAACGGCATGTTCGCCGCCCTGCCGTCGCTGTTCTACTACGACTACACGCAGGACCAGAACTTCCTGAAGACCCAGCTGTACCCCAACCTGCGTGCGGTCGACGACTTCTACCGCGACTACCTGACCAGCAGCGGCGGGCGCCTCGTGGTGGCGCACAGCTCGGCGCACGAGTCGTCCGACGACCTCAACCCCAACCTCGACATCGGCTTCATCCGGCGGGTCGAGACCGCGCTGATCGCCTTCAGCCGGCAGCTCGGCGTCGACCAGAACCTGGTACCGGTCTGGCAGAACACCCTATCGAGGCTGGCCGCGTACCCGACCGCGACGGTGAACGGCAAGACGGTGTACACGATGGCCGAGAACATCAACGGCTCCACCAGTACGTCGGCCACGTTCCACCCGGGCGATCAGCCGATCAACATGGAGGGCGGGGTCTTCCCCGGCGAGAACATCTTCCTCGGCGGCGACCCGGCGCAGGTCCGGATCGCCGTCAACACCCTGCAGGAGATGAACTCCTGGGGGGTCACCTCGGGGCAGAACCGGAACAACGGGTTCCCGAAGGAGTTCCCGATCGCGGCCCGGGTCGGCTGGCCGGCCGCCGACCTGGTGAACAAGCTGGACGCGGCGATCCGGGCGCAGTGGCGGGCCACGAACCTGACCGTGGCGCAGGGCGGCGGCGGCATCGAGACGTGCGGCACGATCGAGGCGGTCGACTCGATGCTCATGCAGAGCGTGTCCGGCACCATCCGGGTCTTCCAGGACGCCGACTGGCCGGCCGCCAGGAACGCCTCGTTCACCCGGCTGCGGGCCAAGGGCGCGTTCGTGGTCACCGCGGCGCAGACCGGCGGCAAGGTCGGCCCGGTCACGCTGACCAGCACCGTGGGCGGCACCCTTCGGCTGAAGAATCCGTGGGGGAGCGGCACGGTCAGCGTCACCACCTTGGACGGCACCGCGGTACCGTTCACCAACTCCGGCGGCGTGATCAGCTTCGCCACCACCGCCGGTACCTCGTACCAGGTGACCAGCACCGCGGCCGCCGCGAAGTAGTCAGCTCCGGTCGCCGTGCGCCTCCCCCGGGAAGTGCACGGCGACCTGCTGCTCCTCCGGAGGCAACCGCCGCTCGGCCTCCACGTACCCGGTGTACGCCTCGCGGTCGGCGCCGGTCAGCGGCGGCGGGGAGACGCTGCGCGGCCACAGGCCGCGGGTACGGACCACGTCGGCCTCCATCGCGAACAGCGTGACCTGCGCCTGCAGTTGCAGCCAGAAGAGCAGGCCGAGGACCACGCCGATCGCGCCGTACAGCGACTGCGCGTGCCGGACCTGGTGGGCCACCAGCAGCGTGCCGACCGCCAGCAACGCCTGCCACAGCACCGCCGATACAACCGCGCTGAGCAGCATGCACCGGGTCGGGATGACGCGCGCCACGGCCAGCCGGAACGCCAGCAGGAACAGCCCCACGTTGAGCAGCATGGACAGCAGCAGGGCGCCGATCCGTATGGCCAGCCCGAACCGCCCCGTACCGCCGACGCCGGCGAGGATGCCGGTGACGACCACGGCGATCCCGAGCGTGACCAGCAGGCCGAGGCTGCGCGCGAGCCCCGTCCCGAAGCCGGGCCGCTGGTGGAACGGCACGTTCCAGACGGCGTTGAAGGCGGTTATCGCGGCGGCGGCCACGCCCCGGGCGCCCCACAGGCTGAGCCCGATCCCGATCGCGAGGGCCCACCAGTTGCCGTGCAGGCCCTCGAACCGCAGGCTGTCGCGGAACACCGGGAACTCCACCAGGGTCGAGCTGAGCAGGCGGCGGTACAGGTCCGGGTTGCCGCGCAGCAGGAAGCCCAGCACGGTCACGAAGACCAGCAGGATCGGGAAGATCGACAGGAAGGCGTAGTACGCCATCAGCGCGGCCAGGTTGCCGGCCTGGTCGTCGCCGTACTTCTTGACGACCGCCAGCGGGAACGCGAGCCAGGGCAGCCGTCGCTGCGAGCTGTCCGCCCGGAGAAGGAACCGCTCGACGACGTTCATGAGACCCGGTACCCGGGAACCGGGCCGGCCGAAACGGTCAGCTCTCCGCGTCCCCCGGGGCAGTTTTGACGGATAGTTAAGCATCTTGTACAGATAGTTAACCATCGAAGCGTCAAGCCTGAGAACTCGGGTAGCCTGGGGCCATGCTGCAGCAGGCGACTGAAGCGGCGGGGGACGAACAGCCGGCCGTACCCTCGCCGGGGAGCAAGGAGCAGCCACCCCCGGCCGACCCGGAGATGTTCAGCTTCGCGGACATCGAACGCTTTGAGGTGGAGCAGGCGGAGCTCGACGCCGCGGCCGCCTCCTGGGACGGCTTCCTCTGACCGAGTGACCGATCTCGACCGGGCCCGGTCCGGCGCCGATCCGCCGGACCGGGCCCGTGCCGTTCTCCCGGCGCGTCCTGCGCCAGGCGCCGCGGAGTGGATTACGGTGACCCTGTGCTGGGACTGCCCGACGCCATCCGCGCATGCCTTTTCGATCTCGACGGTGTGCTGACCCCGACAGCCCTCATCCACGCGGCGGCCTGGAAGGAGATGTTCGACGCGTTCCTCGCCGAGTACCAGGGACCCGACCACGTCCCGTTCGACAAGGGCTCGGACTACGACAAGTACGTGGACGGCCGGCCCCGGGCCGACGGTACCCGGACGTTCCTCGCATCCCGCGGCATCCACCTGCCCGAGGGGGATCCCACGGACCCGCCCGAGCGGCACACCATCGAGGGGATGAGCAAGCGTAAGGACGCCATCTTCACGCGGGTCGTCGAGGAGCGGGGCGTCCAGCCGTACCCGGGCGCCGTGCGCTACCTGCAGGCCTGCCGGGAGGCCGGGCTGCGCCGCGCGGTGGTCTCCTCCAGCGCGCACTGCGCGGAGATCGTCCACGCCGCCGGCATCGAGGACCTGCTGGAGGTACGCGTCGACGGGGTGGTCGCCAAGCAGCGCGGGCTGCGCGGCAAACCGGCCCCGGACACCTTCCGGTACGCCGCCGAGCTGCTCGGCGTCGACCTGGCGCACGCCGCCGTCTTCGAGGACGCGCTGGCCGGTGTGGCGGCCGGCCGGGCCGGAAACTTCGGGTACGTCGTCGGGGTAGACCGGTCCGGGCAGGCCGACGCGCTGCGCGAGCACGGCGCCGACATCGTCGTCAAGGACCTCGCCGACCTGTTGGAGTAACCATGATCGCGCAGAAGGCGTACCCCGCTGAACCCTGGCAGGTCCGGGAGACCTCCCTCGATCTGGGCATCCTGGCTCAGAGCGAGTCGGTGCTCGCGCTGTCCAACGGGCACATCGGGCTGCGCGCGAACCTCGACGAGGGCGAGCCGCATGCGCTGCCGGGCACGTACCTCAACTCGGTGTACGAGGAGCGGCCGCTGCCGTACGCGGAGGCCGGGTACGGGTACCCGCCGTCCGGGCAGACGGTCATCAACGTCGCGAACGGCAAGCTGATCCGGCTGCTGGTCAACGACGAGCCGTTCGACGTGCGGTACGGCCGGCTGCGCCGGCACGAACGGGTCCTCGACCTGCGCGCCGGGGTGCTGCGGCGGGACTGCGAGTGGACCAGCCCGTCCGGGATCACCGTCCAGGTGAACTCGACCCGGCTGGTCTCCTTCGTGTACCGGTCCATCGCCGCCATCGAGTACCAGGTCCGCGCGGTCAGCGCCCCGATCCAGATCGTGTTGCAGTCCGAGCTGGTCGCCAACGAGCAGCTCCCGCCGATGTCCGGCGACCCGCGCGCCGCGGCGGTCCTGGAGTCGCCGTTGCAGCACGACCTGCACGAGTGCAACGGCACCGGGGTCGTGATGATCCATTCGACCCGCCACAGCGGGCGCCGGGTCGGCGCCGGCATGCTGCACCTGGTGGAGAGCGACGCGGCGTGGACCGCCGAGGTGAGCTGCGGGGAGTACGTCGGCCGGTACATGATCACCGCCCGGCTCCAGCCCGGCGAGACGCTGCGCCTGGTCAAGCTGCTCGCGTACGGCTGGTCCAGCCAGCGCTCGCTGCCGGCGATCCGGGCGCAGGTGGAGGCGGCGCTCACCGCCGCGCGGGCCAGCGGCTGGGAGTGGCTGGTCGCCGCGCAGCGGGAGTACCTCGACGACTTCTGGCGCCGTGCCGACGTCGAGCTGGACGGCGACGACGAGGTCCAGCAGGCGGTCCGGTTCGCGCTGTTCCACGTGCTGCAGGCCAGCGCCCGCGCGGAGCGGCGGCCGATCCCCGCCAAGGGCCTGACCGGCCCGGGGTACGACGGGCACGCGTTCTGGGACACCGAGACGTTCGTGCTGCCGGTGGTCACCTACACCGTGCCGGAAGCCGCGGCGGACGCGCTGCGCTGGCGCCACATGATCATTCCGGCCGCGAAGGAGCGGGCGCGGCAGCTCGGGCTGAAGGGCACCGCCTTCCCGTGGCGCACGATCACCGGGCAGGAGTGCTCGGCGTACTGGCCCGCCGGTACCGCCGCGTTCCACATCAACGCCGACATCGCCGACGCGGTGATCCGGCAGCTCTGGGCCACCGAGGACGACGAGTTCGCCATGGAGGCAGGCGTCGAGCTGCTCGTGGAGACCGCGCGGCTGTGGATGTCGCTGGGCGCGCTCGACTCCGACGGGCGGTACCACATCGACGGCGTGACCGGGCCGGACGAGTACAGCGCGCTGGGCGACAACAACGTGTACACGAACCTGATGGCCCAGCGGAACCTGCGCGGCGCCGCCGACGTGGTGGAGCGGTACCAGGACCGGGCCGCGGTGTTCGGCGTCACCCCTGGCGAGGTGAAGTCCTGGCGGGCCGCGGCCGACGGGGTCGTGGTGCCCTACAACGAGCAGCTCGGCGTGCACGAGCAGTCGGCCAACTTCACCAGGCACGGCCCGTGGGACTTCGCCGACACCCCGCCGGAGAGGTACCCGCTGCTGCTGCACTACCCCTACTTCCAGCTCTACCGCAAACAGGTGGTCAAGCAGGCCGACCTGGTACTCGCCCTGCACCTGCGCGGCGACGCGTTCACCCACGAGCAGAAGCTGCGCGCGTTCGACTACTACGAGGGGCTGACCGTCCGCGACTCGTCGCTGTCCGCGTGCACCCAGGCGGTCGTGGCCGCCGAGGTCAACCATCTCGACCTCGCGTACGACTACCTCGGTGAGGCCGCGCTCATGGACCTGCACGACCTGGAGCACAACACCCGCGACGGGGTGCACACCGCCTCCCTGGCCGGGGCGTGGCTCGCCGTGGTCGCCGGGCTGGGCGGCATGCGCGACCAGGGCGACGTGCTGCGGTTCGCGCCGCACCTGGCCGGGCCGCTGCACCGGCTGCGGTTCGCGATGATCTGGCGGGGGCGGCGGCTGCGCGTCGAGGTCACCCCGGAGACCGCGACCTACGAGCTGCTCGTCGGCGACCCGATGGAGCTGATCCACGAGGGGGAGCGGGTGGTCGTGAAGTCCGGGGCGCCGGTGTCGCTGCCGGTACGGGAGGTACCCGACCTGCCGCGCCCGCACCAGCCGCCCGGCCGCTCGCCGCACCCCCGCCGGTAGTCAGGCGGGGCCGCCTACCGCGTGGGCATGGCGGGCGCGCAGCTCGCGGCACAGCGCGTGGAACTCCGGGCGGCGCCGGTGGAAGTCGATGCCCTCCGCCCACAACGGCGTGGCGCGGCGGCCGTCGCGGTGCTCGATGACCACGGCGAGGCCGAGTTGGGTACCGAGTACCCGGCTGGTGCGCCGCTCCACCACGATGCGCTCGACCGCCGACCACGGTAGGGTCCGCGTGCCGAGCAGCCCCCGGATGCGGATCCCGCCCGGCCCGACGTAGACCCCCATCCGCAGGATCTGCCACGACCCGACCAGCCACAGCGCGGTCAGCGCCGCCCCGAGGATCGCGGTGCCGGCGGGGGTGAGCGCGAAGGCGCGGACCGCCGACCAGCCGAGGAACGCGAGGCTGGCCAGCTCCCAGAAGATCACCAGCCGGCGGCCGGTGCCGGGGGTGTACGGGCGCTCCCACTGCTCGACCACCGCGGGATTATGACAGGTCCGGCCGGCATGATGGCAGGCATGCGTCAGGAGCCGGGCGGCCACCACCATCACGACGGTCATGACCACCACAAGCACCACGATCACGACGACCACCACGATCACGACGACCACCACGATCACGACGACCACCACGGCCACGATCACGACAAGGAGCGCGGCGGCGGCTTGCGGCACCGGATCGGGCACCTGCTCGCCCCGCACTCGCACGACGCGGCGGACAAGGTGGACGCCGCGATGGAGGCCAGCGGCGAGGGGATGCGGGCACTGTGGATCTCGCTGGCCGTCCTCGGCGCGACCGCGGCCCTGCAGGCTCTGGTCGCCTGGTGGTCCGGGTCGGTCGCGCTGCTCGGCGACACCCTGCACAACCTGGCCGATGCGCTGACGGCGGTACCGCTCGGGATCGCGTTCCTCCTCGGCCGCCGGGCGCCCAACCGGCGGTACACGTACGGGTACGGGCGGGCGGAGGACCTGGCCGGGATCGCGATCGTGCTGGCGATCACGGCGTCATCGGCACTCGCCGGGTACGCGGCCATCCGGCGGCTGACCCACCCGGCCGACGTCGGGCACCTCGCCGCCGTCGCCCTGGCGGCCGTGCTCGGCTTCCTCGGCAACGAGGTGGTCGCCCGGTACCGGATCGTGGTGGGGCGGCGGATCGGCTCGGCCGCGCTGGTGGCGGACGGGCTGCACGCGCGTACCGACGGGTTCACCTCGCTGGCCGTGCTGCTCGGCGCGGCCGGCGTGGCGGTCGGCTGGCGCTGGGCCGACCCGGTCGTCGGCCTGGTGATCACGGTGGCGATCCTGTTCGTCCTCAAGGACGCCGCCCGCGAGGTGTACCGGCGCCTGATGGACGCGGTCGACCCCGGCCTGGTCGACACCGTGGCGGGCACCCTGCGGGAGACTCCCGGTGTGCTGGACGTGGGCGCGGTACACCTGCGCTGGATCGGCCACACGCTGCGCGCCGAGTGCGAGATCGTGGTACCGGCCGACCTGACCGTCACGGCCGCGCACGCGATCGCGGTCGACGCCGAGCACCGGCTGATCCACGCGCTGCCCCGGCTGGACAGCGCCCTCGTGCACGCCGACCCGCACGCCGAGGGCGAGGTCGACCACCACGCACCGCTGCGCCACCACGACGGGGCGGGTGACTGACCGGACAACCGCCCGGGGCAACGACTCTCAGGCAGCCCATGCCACGATGGGTGGCGTGCGTCGCGCCCCTTTCGTCACGTTGACCGCCGTCGCCGCGCTGGTGGTGCTCGGCGCCTCGGCATGTACCGGTGACTCCAGCCCGATCGGTCTCGGCACCGCCGACCGGGGCAGCGTGACCGAGGTGGTGGACGCGTCCGCCACGGTCACCGCGAAGGCGGCCGCGACGCTGACCGCGCCCACCGCCGGTACCCTCGCCTCGGTTCCGGTCGCCCCCGGCCAGCGCGTGGCCGCCGGCCAGGTGATCGCGGTCGTCGATTCCCCGGCCGCCCAGCAGCAGCTGACCGAGGCGCGCAAGGCGCTCGACGCGGCGGGTGCCGCCGGCGGGGGCGGCGGGTTCCGGACCGCGGACCTGTCCGCCACGCAGCGGCGGACCGACGCGGCGGCGGCCGCGGCGTTCGGCTCGGCCCGGCAG
>JBKPCQ010000181.1:0-5703 GCA_046727455.1 Actinomycetota bacterium
GCGCAGGCCGGTGCCGTACGGGTCCTCGCGTGCGATGAGGAAGACCCGCCGGCCGCCGCCGCGCATGATGACGTCGGCGAGCGCGTCGGACTGGAAGGCGTCGGACGGCGCCGACCGGAAGAACATCCCGTGGTCGTCGAACGTGGTCAGCTTCGGTGAGGTGGCCGAGGGCGAGAACACGATCCGCCCGGCCTGGATCGCCTTCGGGATGACCGCGACCGCGCCACCGGAGAAGTTCGGGCCGATGACGATGCTGGCGCCGTCCTTGGCCAGCTTGTCGAACGAAGCGCTGGCCTTGGCCGGGTCGGTGCCGTCGTCGGCGTCCTCGTACTCGATCGGCTTGCCGAGCGCGCCGCCGGCCGCGTTGAACTCCTTGACCGCCAGGTGGGCGCCGGCCCAGATCGGCGGCGCCGTCGTCGCCAGCTCGCCGGTGTTGGTCAGCAGGATGCCGAGCTTCAGCGGGGGGCCCTGGTACTTGCCGGTGGCCGGGTCGGGCGGCGGCTGCTTGCTCGCGGCGTCGCCGGTGCCGGCGGCGACGAACTCGGTCTGCCCGGTGTCGATCTTGTCGCCGCGGCTGAAGTGCAGCGTTCCGTACGAGGCGACCGAGGGCTCGCCGACGTCGGTGAAGCCGCCCTTCACCGCCATGCCCCGGTACGCGATGTCCTTGCCGGCCGCGATCGTGTCGAGGCACGCCTTGATCGTGGCGCACTCCACCCCGCCGGGCTGGAGGGTCGTGACGCCGTTGATGTACTTCGCGACGATCAGCGGGTCGGTGGTATGCGCGAGCTGGACGGCCAGCGCGCTGATCACCACGGCGTCGTACGACTCGGCGGCGTAGCCGAACTGCTTGAGCGAGGGGTCGACCCCCTTGAGCCGCTGCTTGAAGTCCTCGGTCAGCGGCGTCAGGGGAGCGGTGCCGACCATGCCGCTGATCGCGTCCGGATCCTTGAAGGCTTCGCCCAGCGTGTCGAACATGTTGCCGTCAGTGCCGAACAGCTGGACGCCGGCGGGTGCGCTCGTCGCCGGGTGGGGAGCCTTCGCCGTGCATCCCCCGACGAGCAGCACAGCCGCCGAGAGAACCGCGAAGGCGGCCCGGTGAGCACGCATGGGGCGTCCTTCCTGTGAGGGTACGGCGAGCACATTAGTACGCCGTGCTGACCATGCGGCAGGTACCGTCCGTGCCATGGATACGGTGGAGGAGATGTTCGCGGATCCCCTCGGCGGACCGGGCGTGTTGGCCGAACGGATGGGTATCGCGATCATCGAGGCGGCCCCGGAGCGCGTCGTCGGATCGATGCCGGTCGAGGGCAACACCCAGCCGTACGGACTGCTGCACGGTGGAGCCTCCTGTGTCCTGGCCGAGACGCTGGGCTCGATCGGCGCCGCCATGCACGCCCACCGGCTCTTCGGCGGCAGGACCGTGGGCGTCGACATCAACGCCACGCACCACCGGGCGGTGCGCACCGGGACGGTCACCGGAGTGGCGACGCCGGTGCGGCTGGGCCGTACCGTCGTGACCTACGAGGTGGCCATCTCCGACGAGTCCGGCGCCCGCGTCTGTACCGCCCGGTTGACCTGTCTTCTCCTTCCCCCGTAAGGGTTTCCGCCAGCGCGTGCGGGCCTTGACCCCACCGCCTAGGGTGGTGCTCGTGACCGGGCCGGGAAACGATCCGTACGACGACGCCGAAAAGGTCCTTCGGTTGGCCCTGAGCGACGATCGGGAGGCCGTCGCCGGTACTTTCGACGCAGTCGTCAACCGATCGGGCGTTGCCGGCGCCTACGACGTGGCCGTATGCCTGGTCGCCACGATGGTCGGCGACCGCGTCCCGTCGGGCACCTGGGCGCTGGACTTCCCCGGCATCGACGACGCCTCGTACGACACCCGGTGGGTGGCCCGCTTCGTCAGCGCCTACGTCAACTCCGACCCGGGTACCGGCGAGGCGCTGTTCGGTGCCGCCGTTGCCGACGGCCAGCTACCCGCCTGCCTGGTCGCCCTGGCCGGGTCGGCCGTCGCCACGCTCCGCCGGCGGGCCTAACTTCCGGTACATGACGTAGAGGTCGACATAGCCGAGGCGGGCGTGCTGGAAGCCGTCCGGTACCGTGCCGATGATCTCGAAGCCGAGTGACTTCCACAGGCCGACGGCATGCTCGTTGGTGCTGACGACGGCGTTGAACTGCATCGCCTGGTACCCGGTCTCCCGGGCGCGGGCGATCAGGTGCTCGGCCAGGCGCCGGCCGATGCCGCGACCGGCGGACGCCGACGCCACCATGAAGCTCGCGTTGGCGATGTGCGCGCCGAGCTTGGGGTAGTTGGGCCGCAACTGGGCGGTACCGACGATGGTTCCTCCGTCCACGGCGACCCAGACCTCGGCCGGCGGCGGCAGCATCCAGGCGACCCGGCCGGCCTCCTCGCCGCTCGCCGGATCCCAGGTGTACGTGTCGCCGGCCGCGACGACCTCATGCCAGATCGGCCAGATTCCCGGCCAGTCGGCGGGTCCGGCGGGGCGGATCTCCACCCGCCCACTCTCCCATACTGGGTCGGTGACCATGTCTGTCCGGTTCGACGTCGTGCTGCGCGGTTACGACCGCGGGGAGGTCGATGCGCTGGTCGCCCAGGTCGGAGAGGCTCTTCGTGAGGGCGCCGACCCCGCTCTCCGCGAGCGGGTGCGGCGGGAGTTGTCGACGGTTTCCCTCCGGATCGCCCTGCGTGGGTATGACCGGTCCCAGGTCGAGATTCTTGTCCAGCACGCCCTGGCCCGCCTGGGCGGCCCGGTCGCTTGAGGTATCGAACATGCGTTCGATACGGTGGGTGGTGATGACCAGGAGTCACGACCGTGAGCTGCGCGCAGCCCGTGCCTCGTACATCGGTGCGGTGCGGCGGCTGGACCGGGCCATGCACCGGTTCGACGAGTCGGACATCCCCCTCGATCCGGGGCCGGACCGGGAGCCGTACCCGTGGACGGCGCAGCACGTCGTGATCATGCTGGAACTGCGGGAAGCGATAACGGCCGTCACGGTGACCCGCCGGGACTGGGACCACCTGCGGCGCGAGTGGATCTCCCCGCACTGATCCCCGCGGCGGGGCGGGGGACCGAACCGTGGCATCTCCCCTCGCCACCGCCCGCATCCGGTCGGCGGAAACTGACAGAGAATCTTCCTGACAGACCTTGACGCGGCCCGCCTTCCGGCCGGAGTCTGCATTTACACGTGTGGATGGCCTGTGGAGGCATCATGAACCGGCGCGCGCTCGTCGCCACCCTGGCGGCCGCCTGTCTTGTCGTGATCTCGGCGGTCGCCGGCGTGCTGGCCACCGGGCCGGCCTACGCGGCGACGACCCAGCAGACGTTCCTGACCTTCTACGGGTGGTGGGACAATACGCCGCCCGGCGGGGACATCTCCTTCCCGAAGATCCACAACACCGCCGGCGGCAAGGGTACCTTCGCCGACCCGATCACCTTCGCGACCGCCACGGCGGAGCTGTCTCCCGGTACCAAGGTGTGGGTACCCCGGGTCCGCAAGTATTTCATCATGGAGGACTCCTGCGAGGAGTGCGGCGCGGACTGGAGCGGGCACGGCCCCAACGGCGGCCCGAAGCTGCGGCACATCGACCTGTGGCTCGGCGGTAAGGGGGGCAGCCCGTTCGACGCGATCGACTGCGAGGACGCGCTGACCCACTACAACGCCGACGGCACCCCGGTACTGGAGCCGGTCATCGCGAATCCTCCGTCGAACGAGCCGGTCGACCCGACGCCGATCTTCAACACCGGTACCGGCGAGTGCTACGGCGGTGCCCAGCCGAACAAGACGGTGGGCCAGTACAAGAACGGCTCCACCGGACAGTGCCTCGCCGCCCCGGCATCCGGTACCGCCCTCCGGACGGCGGCCTGCAACGGCTCGGCGGGCCAGCAGTTCACGTTCCACGGGGCGTTCCTGATCATCAACAACAAGTGCGCCGCGATGTCCAGCGGGAAGGTGGTCCTCGCCACATGTACCGGCGGCCCAGCGCAGCAGTGGTCGATCAATCCGAACGGCACGATCTCGGATATCCAGACCGGTAGGAAGTGCATCCGGGCGTCCGGTACCAGCGTCCTGGCGGGAAGCTGCTCGGGTGCGGCGAGCCAGTGGGTGTTCACGGCGTCGGGCGGCGCGACCAACGACTTCGCGCTCTCGCTCAACCCGTCCTCGGGCTCGGTGACGGCCGGCTCGTCGGTCACCGCCACGGTGTCCACGTCGGTGGTCTCCGGGGCGGCGCAACAGGTGACGCTGTCCGCCAGCGGCGCTCCGGCCGGCGTGACGGTGAGCTTCACCCCGCCGTCGGTCACGGCCGGCGGTACCGCCACCATGACCGTCACGGCGACCTCGGCGGCGGCCGCCGGTACCGCGGCGATCACGGTGAGCGGGGCCTCCGCCTCGGCCAGACACGCGGCGCACTACGCGCTGACGATCGGCGGCTCGGGCGGGGCGGTACTGCTCTCCCAGGGCCGGCCGGCCACGGCGTCCTCGCTGGAGAGTTCGTCGTTCCCGGCGGGCAACGCCTTCGACGGCAACCTTACGTCGACCCGCTGGGCCAGCAAGGAGGGTGTCGATCCGCAGTGGCTGCGGGTCGACCTGGGCGCGCCGGCCAACGTCTCGCGGGTCAAGCTGAGCTGGGAGGCCGCGTACGCGAAGGGGTACACGATCGAGGTGTCGGCCGACGGTACGGCGTGGACGAAGATCTACTCGACGACGACCGGCAACGGCGGGATCGACGACCTGACCGGGCTGAGCGGTACCGGACGCTATGTCCGGATCACCGGTGCGGTCCGTGGGACGCCGTACGGGTACTCGCTGTTCGAGATGCAGGTGTACGGCGCTCGGTGAGTCAGTCCACCGGTACCCGCGAGACCGCGAGGGCCGGGGTACGCATCCGCATGAGCGGGACGCCTACGCCGTAGGCCACGAACTGACCTCTGCGGCTGAGGCTGCAGCCGCGTCTCCTCCGGGGTTCGGCAGGCGCCGTCTCGTCTCCGGCCGTTGCTACAACGGCTGCTACATCAGGGGTTGCGGCGCAGCAGTGAGCGAGGATCGAGCTGGAACGGGAATGGCCTGTCGCTGGCTAACGTCTCATCCTTGGCCACGGTGTGCTCGACATAGCGGGCGCCGTCGAGCCGGTGCAGCCGCAATACCACCGAAGTAGGCGGCTCCAACTCGACCAGCAGGTACCACCCGACCCGTGCAGCGGCGTAGAGCTGCATCTTGACCAGCCGGTCGGCAGCCGCGTTCCCCGGAGAGACGACCTCACCGATCAGAGCGACTTCCGAGGCGTCGATAAGGACACCGTCATCATCCGTGTCTGCCACGACGAGATCGGGAATGACGATCTGGCTAGTGTGCAGCCGTACGTTGACGGCTTCGAATACCAGTAGCCCAGCCGCTGAGGCTGCGGGATCCAGCGTGTTCGCCAAACGACGGGACACGTGCTGATGGCGCTTACTCGGCGCTGGGCTCACCAGCAGGCTGCCATCGATCAACTCGATCCGATCAGCGGTCTCGCCGAGTGCCAGGTACTCCGCTTCAGTCCACGGGCCGACGTGGTCCAGAACCGCCACGCTCATCGTGGATCCACCTCCCCGGACACGCGCCCCGGCCTTACCCGCTCGCATGGATGAAGCCAAGTCAGCATACCTGCAGCTGGCGGCCCGGCTTGCCGCTCGCATCGCACGC
>JBKPCQ010000182.1:0-4616 GCA_046727455.1 Actinomycetota bacterium
GCCCAGACGACGCTGCGGAAGGTGGTCGGTCAGCACACCCTGGACGAGACGCTGTCCGAAACCGACCGGATCAACGTCGACATCCGGGAGATCCTCGATGTCACCACCACCGAGTGGGGCGTCGAGGTGACCCTGGTCGAGCTGAAGGACATCCAACTGCCCGACAGCATGAAACGGGCCATGGCCAGGCAGGCCGAAGCCGAGCGGGAAAAGCGAGCGAAGATCATCAACGCGGAAGGGGAATCCCTCGCCGCCGCCGCACTCGGCGACGCCTCGGACACCATGATGGCACACCCCCTCGCGCTGCAACTGCGCAACCTGCAGAGCCTGGTGGAGATCGGCGTGGACAAGAACACCACCGTGGTGTTCCCCGCTCCGCTGATGAGTACCATCGGCGAACTCGGCACGTTCCTGGCCCGCGAGGCCGCCGCTGCCGCAGCGACAGCCGTTCCCGTCGACCTGCCCAAGCTGACGACGGCCGTCGCCCCCAACGGCGGCTCCGACACCGCCACCACCGCAGTGAAATAGCACCTGTGGAGGTGGGTGGGTGCACGACAGGCGCGGACCGGTCGATCAGGTCGCCGGTCTGCGCCTGGCGGCATGGCCGATCGCCGGCGGTTAGGGCCTGGAGCAGTGGCCGGGTGGGGACCGACGCCGCAGGTACGCGGGTGAGCGGGGGCCGGCGATGGTGACGGTGACGGCCCCGGCCGGTTCTGACACTCTCGGGTCCGGCCTGGATGTGTCCGCGGCTGGCGAGCTGCCGGGCGAGCAGGTCCTGGCCGGCCTCGGGGTCGGCCAGGACGGCCTGTCGGCAGGGGAGGCGGGCCGGCGGCTGGCCCGGTACGGACCCAACGCCGTTGTGACGCACCGGGCGCGGCTGCTGCTGGTGTTGTGGCATCAGTTGCGCTCCCCGCTGCTGGGCCTGTTGCTGGCCGCGGCGGTCGCGTCGTACTTCGTCGGGCAACACAGCGACGCAGTGATCATCGGCGTGATCCTGGGACTGTCGGTCGGTCTGGGGTTCGTCAACGAGTACCGGGCGGAGAAGGCGGCCGAGGCGTTGCATTCGCAGATCCACCACCGGACGCTGGCTGTCCGCGGCGGCCACCCGATCTTGGTGGATGTGACCGGGCTGGTCCCCGGTGACGTCGTCGACCTCCAACTCGGGGACATTGTGCCCGCCGACATCAGGTTGCTGCAGGTATCGGGGCTGGAGTGTGACGAGTCGGTGCTGACCGGTGAGTCGCTGCCGGTGGAGAAGAGCACCGCGCCGGTGCCGGCGGGTACCCCGCTGGCGGAGCTGTCCGGCTGTGCGCTGATGGGCACCGTGGTGCACGCCGGCAGCGGCCGTGGGGTGGTGACGGGCACCGGGGCGCGTACCCAGTTCGGGGCGATCGCCGCGGGTCTGGGCGCCCATCAGACCGAGACCCAGTTCCAGGTCGGGTTGCGCCGGTTCTCGATGCTGCTGGTCTACGTCGCCGCCGCGCTCACCATCTCGATCTTCGTCATCAACGTGGTGCTGCACCGGCCGATCCTCGACGCGCTGCTGTTCTCGCTGGCCATCGCGGTCGGGATCACCCCACAGCTGCTGCCCGCCGTGGTGTCGATGAGCCTGGCCGCCGGATCCCGGCAGATGGCCCGCCGCAAGGTACTGGTCAAACGCCTGGTCTGCATCGAGGACCTCGGCGACGTCGACACCCTGTTCACCGACAAGACCGGCACCCTGACCCAGGGCCGGATCAGCTTCATGCGCGCCGTCGCCACCGACCCCACCGCACCGGATGCGCCGCTGCGCTGGGGCTGACGTGTACCGAGGCCACCGTCGAAGACGGCCACGCGATCGGCGGAAACCCCCTCGACGTGGCGCTGTGGGCCTCACCCGCCGCGCTCGGGCAACACGCGACGCTGGCCGGGGACGTCCGGCTGTCGATCCTGCCCTTCGACCACGAACGGCGCCTGGCGTCCGTCCTCGTCCGCGACCAACGCGGCGTCCAGACCATCGCGACCAAAGGCGCCCCCGAAGCCGTACTGGACCGGTGCACGGATGTGCCGGCCACCGCGACCGCCGCCCTGGCGGCGGAGTTCGCCGCCGGCAACCGGGTCGTCGCCGTCGCGACCCGCCCCGGCCCCGACCTCACCCAGCTCACCCAGACCGACGAGTACGGGCTGCGGCTGGCCGGGCTGCTGGTGTTCCTGGACCCGCCTAAACCTGACGCGGCCGCCGCGCTGGCCCGCCTCGCCGCCCTCGGCGTCACCGTCAAGATCGTCACCGGAGACAACCCGGCGGTAGCCGCGAAGGTCTGCCACGACCTCGGCCTACCCGCAGGCAAGGTACTGACCGGCACGGACATCGACGCCCTCGATGACACCGGGCTGGCGGCGGCGATCACCGCCACCACCGTGTTCGCCCGGGTCAGCCCCGAACACAAGGCCCGCATCGTCCGCCTGCAGCGCCTGACCGGCGCCGACGTGGCATTCCTCGGCGACGGGGTCAACGACGCCCTCGCCCTCCACGCCGCCGACGTGGGCATCTCCGTCGACTCGGCCACCGACGTCGCCAAGGACGCCGCCGACGTCATCCTGCTGGAAAAGGACCTCGACGTGCTCGCCGACGGCGTGGTCGAAGGCCGACGGATCTTCGCCAACACCATCAAGTACGTGCTGATGGGTACGTCCAGCAACTTCGGCAACATGTTCAGCGCCGCCGGGGCATCGCTGTTCCTGACGTTCCTGCCGATGCTGCCCTCTCAGATCCTGCTCAACAACCTGCTGTACGACACCAGCCAACTGGCCATCCCCACCGACAACGTCGATGAGGAACAACTGCGCCGCCCCTCACATTGGGATATCCGGTTCATCCGCCGCTTCATGCTCTACTTCGGGCCGTTCAGCTCGGTGTTCGACTTCGCCACCTTCGCCGTCATGCTGTGGGTGTTCCACTCCGGGCCGGCCCAGTTCCGTACCGGCTGGTTTGTCGAGTCGCTGGCTACCCAGACCCTGGTCATCTTCGCCATCCGCACCCGCCGGATCCCGTTCTTCCGCAGCCACCCCAGCCTGCCCCTGACCCTCGCGGCACTCGGCGCCCACACCCGCGGCGGCGACCCCGCGACCGGTCGGGCACCGTCACCTACGCCGCCGCGCCGCCTATTTCACCACCGGCCACCGACCGTGACACCACGATCCGGCCGTCCCGGACGCCGTCGAACACGCGTCCACGCCGACGAACTATTGGACTGGAGCCCGGTACCGGTGGTGGTCGTCTTCGGCGCGGGATGGCGACGGGAAGACTCCGAGTAACTCGGTAACGCCGGGAGGGAGTTGAGCTGTCGCAAGGCTGGGTGGCATCCGGTACCACCTTCGCGTTGTGCTCGGCGTGGTCGAGGTCCAGGTCGGTCCAGCGCAGCGCGGCGGCCTCGCCGCGGCCCAGGCCCGCAGGGCGAGCAGCCACCACAGCGCATACAGTGGGTCGTCCCGCACGGTACGGAAGAACCCGGTGAGCTGGGTGGGGGTCCACACCGCCACCGAGGGCCGCCGTGCGGTGGCCTGCCACCCGGTCACCCGGGCGCGCGACCCCACGACCGGTCGGGTCCGCGGGTAGCTGGGCAGTTCCACGCGGCGTGCGGGATTGTCGGTGAGCAGACCTTCGTGGACCGCGGCGTTCAGCACCGCCCGCACGGTGGTGCGGAGGTGTCCCAGGGTGCCCGGCGTGCGGCTGTCCGCTGCGGTTGATCCCTTGCCTGTTGTGGGTGAACACCGCCGTCAGCTGCCGCACGTTCAGCTCACCCCAAGTGGATGTGACCGATGTGCGGGATGAGGTGACTTGTTCGACGTAGCCCGCGTGCGACGGGCGGGTGGTGGGGCGGATCCCGGTGCGGGTAGACAGCCACAACCGCAGCCAGCGGCCCACCGTCCACCCTGCCGCAGTTTGCCCACCGCAGTCTGCGCGGGAAACGCGTCCCTCGCTCGTATCGCGGCCACCTTCGACCGGTGACCGCCGCGCCGCACGCGTTGCGCCCGTCCGACTGGGTGGATCTGCCGAAGACCGAACCAGGGCATATCGGGCGGATGGGCAGGCCGAAGGACCGGAAGCTCACGGCCGGCGTGAAGCCGGGCGCGACCCGGCGGGGGTCGGGTCCTGGAGTCCGATCAGGGCTGTCGCAGCCGCGACCGGTGGCACCCGGTACGCGGCGGTGTATGAAGAAGGCGGACGAAATCCGGCCGACGGCACGCCGATGTAGGTGCCCGTACGTTGATCTCTCCCGCTGTCCCATGTATGACGGCGAGGGGTGCGGGGGCGCTGCGGCCAGCTCCGGTTGCGCGGGTCATAGTGCAACGGGCACTGATCTGGGCGGCGGGCATTCTTGGCGGACCGCCCCGGTCGCGACCCGCCACTGCGTCGTGGTGCAGGGGGCGTGGCGGGCGGCGATCTGCGCGTCGCGCGTCGGCAAGCAGTACCTCGACATCGCGGTAGGAGAGGCCGTAGCGCAGGTGACAGCCGACCGCCACCACGGTCACCTCATACGGGTAGCCTCGATGAGAGGGCAACCGGCGGCGGGGTTCCACCCGCCAGCACGACCACGAGAGCGGGCAGCGATGAGCATCCACCTATCCGGCGGAAG
>JBKPCQ010000183.1:0-10062 GCA_046727455.1 Actinomycetota bacterium
CGCTCTCGCCGTCCGCAACGCCTCGGCGATCCGGCCGGCCCGCTCGCGTACCGCCTCGTCGGCCGCGTCAAGGTCGCGCATGAGGCGGAGCACCGAGGTGCCGTGCTCGAAGGTACCGGCGCCGGTGACTCCGAACAGGTCCGCCGCGAACCCGCCGTCCTCGTCACCGAGCACGTCGCGAAGCTGCTCCGGAGTCCAGACGTAGGTCAGCCCCTCCACGCCGTCGGTGTCCGCGTCCAGCGACGCGGCGAACCCGCCTTCGGCCGTTCGCAGGTCGGCCAGCAGGAAGCTCGCGGTCTGCCGCGCCACCCGTTCGGCGAACGGGTCGCCGGTGAGCCGCCACAGGTGGACGTGGACGCGCAGCAGCAGCACGTTGTCGTAGAGCATCTTCTCGAAGTGCGGCACGACCCACCGGTCGTCGACGCTGTACCGGGCGAAGCCCCCGGCGAGCTGGTCGTAGATCCCGCCCCGGGCCATCTGCTCGCAGGTGTGCCGGACGATCTCCAGCGCCCGCTCGTCGCCGGTGCGCTGGTGGTACCGCAACAGGAACAGCAGGTTCATGTGCGGCGGGAACTTCGGTGCCCCGCCGAAGCCGCCGTACCGCTCGTCGAACTCGGCCGAGAGCTGGGTCGCGGCGGCATCCAGTACCTCCGCGGTCATGGGTAAGGACGCCGCCCCGGGCACCCCGCCGATCGCGGTGACCACCTCGGCGCCCTGCCGGACCACCGCGTCGCGCTGCTCGCGCCACGCGGACCGCACCGCCTGCAAGAGGCGGACGAAGCTGAGGCGGGGGAAGTAGGTGCCGCAGTAGAACGGCCGCCCGTCCGGGGTGGCGAACACGGTCATCGGCCAACCACCCTGGCCGGTCATCGCCTGGGTCGCGGTCATGTAGACGGCGTCGACGTCGGGGCGCTCCTCGCGGTCCACCTTGACCGGGACGAAGTACTCGTTGACCAGCTCGGCGACCTCGCCGTCCTCGAACGACTCGTGTGCCATCACGTGGCACCAGTGGCAAGCGGCGTACCCGACGGAGATCAGCAGGGGTACGTCCCGGCGGCGCGCCTCCTCGAACGCCTCCGGCGACCACGGCCACCAGTCGACCGGATTGTCCTTGTGCTGGAGGAGGTAGGGCGAGGTCGCACTACCGAGCCGGTTCATGGGACAACCCTCTCACGCCGCCTCGAAGGCTCACCCTGATCTGGTGCGTCGCCGCGGTGCGCCTGGGCCGCCGGTTCTCCCGGCACCCAGCTCGTCGAGCGCTTTGCCGTAGGTCGCCGGGTCGACCGGCTTTTCCGTGGCGAGCGCGGCGTACACGTGCTCCATGGCGACGCGACCGAGTTCGTGCAGGACGTCGTGACGGTCCATGCCGGCCGCGACGAGGCGCTGGGCCGCCCGCCAGGCTTCCGGCGGATCGTCGTCCCAGAGCTGGTTCGCGACGATCTCGTGCATGGCGAGGTGCAGGCGCGGGCTGACGCCGTCGACCTCACCGTCGAACGACGGATCTTGCAAGAGATCGTGCCACTCGGGGTGCTCACCCTCGATCAGGATCCCCCGCTCGTCCGGATCCGCCGGATTCAGCCACGGGTAGTCCTCATCGCCGATCCGGGTGCCCGCGAACGGCATGGCGAACGTCCGCCGGTCGAGGATTTCCTGCTGGTCCGTGGGGTCGTCCGGGTCGACTCCCGTCAGGTACAGCCGGCGGATCGAGGCGTTGTCCGGATCGTCGTACTCTTCGCCGAAGTGACCGCCGCACTCCTCGGCGACCTCGACGACTTCCTCCACCGCCGCGTCGGGTAGCCGCGAGCGGGCCGCGGCCCAGCGTGCCCACGCGACGACGACCGCCGGCATGACGTCACGGTGGTCCGGGTCGAGGATCACCGTGCCCGGAAGCCAGTCGTGCAGGAACATTTCGATCTTGACCGGGCTGACGCGGAGCGGTCGCCCGTTGTCGTCGTCCGCGCCGAAGTCCACGACGAGGCGGGCGCAGTACCGGGTCGTCTGCGTGTCGGGCAGATCCCGCGCCTCCGCCGAGGCGAGAAATTCCGCGACGATCGCCTCCCGTTCCCGCTCCGGCACCTCGACCGGCTCACCGGGCGGGGCGGTCGGCTCCGGCAACGCACGGCACCGGGCGAGGGCCACCGCACGGTACTCGCGGAACGTTTCCCCCACCTCCGGCTGCCAGGTGGCATCCGTCGCGGCGAAACCGTCCTCGATCATCTGGCGGGCCGCCGCCGGGTCGATCCGGTCGAGTGCCGTCAGGCCGTCCGGCTCAGCCGCCTGCTCGCCCAGGCCCGCCAACAGCTCGTCCGGCTCGTCGGTGATCCAGACATCCTTCACCGAGCCGCCCAGATGGTTGAAGTCCAGCAGCACAAGCATCGCGTGCCGGTCCGCGGCGTATCCGAACTCGCAGTACAGCGATGCCTGGTCCCCGTACACGTCGCGAAGCTGCCAGCAGTCCCCGACGCGGACCCGACCGATCCGCTCCGCCCACGGTGGATCAGCCACACCACGCTCCACCAGGGCCGCCGCACCCGAGGCAGCCGCCTGTCGCAGGTCGGGCGACGTACCGACGGTGGCGAACGCGCGCAGCAGCGCGAGCGCACCCGGGGTGCCCCGCCGCACAGCGAACTCCACCGCCCCGAGCCCGAGGATCTCGTCCGGGTCGTCGCCCGGGGGCAGCGACTTCCACCAGATACCGGTCAGGCCGGAGGCGAAGATCTCGACCTCCAGCGGATCGCCCTTGGTGGCGAGAGGCTGGAAGGCCCGCACCATCTCGGAGTGCACTCCGGACTGACCCGGCGCGCCACGGGCGCGCCCCTTCTTGACCTTCCGTCCACGACTGACCGGACTCATCCGGCTATCTTTGCCCACCCGGCCCACCGCCGGGCGACCGGGGGCCCCGGCCGGGACCGGTAGCGGGATCTACGAGGCGTCCTCGCTGCGCAGGGGGATCACCCGGGCGCCCGCGTCGCGGGCGAGGTTCACCAGCACGCCGGTGATCTTCTCGGCCGGCAGCGGGGCGTAGAAGTGGTACCCCTGGGCGGACGTGCAGCCCAGCCGGGCCAGGGCGGTCCGCTGCTCGGCCGTCTCCACGCCCTCCGCCACCACCCGTACCCCCAGGTGGCCGGCCAGGTCGACGGTGGTCTTGATGATCGCGGTGACCTCCGGCGACTCCACCATCTTCGCGACGAAGCTCCGGTCGATCTTGACCTCGTCGACGTGTACCCGGGTGAGGAACTTCAGCGACGAGTACCCGGTGCCGAAGTCGTCGACGGCGAGCTGGACACCCAGCCCTTGCAGCCCGTCCAGCACCGCGCTGATCGCGTCGTGCTCGGGTACCACGACCGTCTCGGTGATCTCCAGGACCAGCCGGTTCGCCGGTATCCGGTGCCGGGCCAGCAGCTCGCCGAGCTGTGCGGGCAGGTCGGCGTCGAGCAGGCTGCGCGGGGAGAGGTTGACCGACACCGGTACCGGTACGCCCCGCCCGGCCCAATCGGCGGCCACCGAAAGCGCCTGGTCGACCACGTACCGGGTGAACGTGCCGACCAGATCGCTGTTCTCCAGTACCGCGATGAACTCCTTCGGCAGCAGCTCCCCCCGGCGCGGGTGGCGCCAGCGGATCAGCGCCTCGACCCCGGTCGGCGCGCCGGTGTCCAGGTCGAGGGCGGGCTGGTAGGCGAGGACGAGCTGGCTGCTGGTCGTCAGCGCCTCGCGCAGCTCGGCGAGCAGGGCCAGCCGGTCGGTACTGCCGTCGTCGCCGGCCCCGTCGTACCGGCCGATCACGCCGCCGCCGCGCTTGGCCCGGTACATCGCGATGTACCCGCGGCGCAGCAGCTCGGTCATGTCCACGCTGCCCGCCGGGGCGACCACGACGCCGACCGAGCACTCGACCGCGAGCGGTACCCCGGCGACCTCCACCTGCATCGCGACCAGGTCGGCCAGCTCGCGGGCGCGGCGCAGCGCCCGGGTCATGCCCGGCGCCTCCTCGTCGGCCGCCGCCGGCCCGGAAAGCGCCGTGACGAGCATCCCGAACTCGTCCCCGGACAGCCGGGCGACCAGCTCGTCCCCGTGGGCGTGCCCGCTCATCCGCTGCGCGAGGGTGCGCAGGAGCTGGTCGCCCGCGGCGTGCCCGAGCGTGTCGTTGACCTCCCGGAAGTGGTCGATGTCCAGCAGCAACAGCGCGACCGGCGTGTCCCGCTCCAGTACCCGAAGCGCGGCGTTGCCCTTGGCCAGCAGCGCCTCCCGGTTGGCGATCCGGGTCAGCCCGTCGTGCCAGGCGGCGTGCATGCTGCGCGCGGACAGCGCCTGCAGCTCCCGGTGGGAGGCGGCGTCGTGCAGCGCCGCCGCCAGCGCGTCGGCGAACGCGGAGAGCTGCATCTGCTCGCGTGGGTTGAGCTTTACCGGCACCGGGAAGTGCAGCCGCAGCTCGCCCACGTCCGCGCCGCCCACCTGCAGCGGGCGGGCCACCGCGAGCGGGCCGGGCGGGCCGTCCACCGCCGGACCGGCCACGACGGCCGTCTCGCCGCCGCCCCGGTAGCTGCGCGTCCCGTCCGGCCGCAGCACCCGTACCTCGATCGTGGCTGACGGGAACAGCCGGGCCGCGCCGTGCACGCCGGCCTCGGCGACGCCGCGCTCCTCCAGCCGGTTCAGCGCCTCGGTCGCCCGGGAGAACTCCTGCCAGCCGCGCCGCTCGTCCACGGCGCGCAGCCGGTTGCCGTAGGACTGGCGCAGCAGCCACAGCACCGGCGGCAGCACGAGCAGCCAGCGCGGATCCTCGTCGCTGGTGACGACGACCAGCAGACCGACCGCGATGTTGCTGATGATCATGAAGATCTTGCCGGCGAGCGACCGCCGGATCACCTCGCCGAAGGGGGTACCGGTGTGGAAGTTGACCACGGCCGCGAACAGCACGAGGTTGACCCCGGTATAGACCAGGGCGGCGAGGATCAGGGCGACCGCGGTGAACGGGTCGCCCAACCTGCGGTCAGCCGGAAGGATCGGGGCCGCGACCGCCGCGGCGGCCGACGCCGCGAGCGCGAGGATCGCCGCGTTGTAGGCCATGTTGAGGGGGGTACGGACCTCGCCCGCGATCCGGAAGACGATCTGCGAGAGCGCTACACCGGCGAACACCGAGGCCGGTACCCAGCCGAGCGGCAGCACGTAGATCACGATGATCAGCGCGGCCTCGCCCCAGCCGAGGGATATCTCCGAGGCCCCCAGCCGGACGCGTACCCGCGCGAGCTGGGCCAGTACCACCGCCCCCACGGCGGCGGCCAGCCGGACGGCGCTGTGCGGCGGGACGGCGACCGGCGCGGTCCCCAGCACGGACACCACGGCGATGCACAGCGCCGCCGGGATCACGCAGGCGTAAAGGACCACCAGCCGCGGGCTCGCCCCGGCGAGACCCGTTACCCGTGCGGCGCGGTGGAGCACCGTCATCGCCGGTCCACCTGCTTGACGGAGCGGTAAGCCATCAGCCTGGGCATCCGGCACCGCCCCCTTCCACGAATGGAGAGGGGCGCTAAGGCCCCCGCGCGAAGGCTAAGCCACGCAAGGGGGGCGCGTCAGCTATCCGCTTGGCCGTATGCCCTATACATGTCGCGAAGTGTAGATAATTGCAACCGTTGGACGATCAGACCTCGGACGACGGCTTGTCCGTCACGTCGCCCTTCGTGCTCTCCTCGTCATCGCGCGGAAACCGCTCGGGCAGCCGGCGTAGCCGGCTGTTCATGTTGCGGATCAGCAGTACGGTGGCGATCGCCAGCAGCACGATGATGAGCAGCCCCATCGGCCCGGCCAGCCCGTCGGGCATGTTATCGCCGAAGGTGTTGTCCGCGAGGAGCATCGGAACCTCCTATCCGCCGACCCCAGCCTACGCGCGCACGGTCTCGGTGACGCCGGCGAACAGGTCGTCCTCGGGCGGGTGGCTGTCCACGAAGGACCGCACGAGCTCGTAGTCCTCGGTCGGCCAGACGGCGCGCTGGATGTCCAGCGGAGCCCGGAACCAGAAACCGTCCGGGTCGACCTGGGTGGCGTGGGCCCGCAGCGCGTCGTCGCGGGTCTCGAACCACTCCGCGCACTCCACCCGGGTGGTGATCCGGTGGTCCTTGCTCGGCCAGTCCGCCGACCGCTGCATGAACTCGGTGAACGGCGACTCCAGCCCGGCCGCGAGCATCCCCTCGTGCAGCGCCGCCCATCGCGCCTTGGCCCACGTGTGGTAGTAGAGCTTCAGCGGCTGCCACGGCTCCCCGGCGTCAGGGTAGCGCTCCGGGTCGCCGGCCGCGTCGAACGCGACCACCGAGATCTTGTGGGTCATGATGTGGTCAGGGTGCGGGTAGCCACCCTCCTCGTCGTAGGTGAGCATGACGTGGGGCCGGAACTCGCGGATCACCGCCACCAGGCGCTCCGCCGCCCGGTCGACGTCCTGGAGCGCGAAGCAGCCCTCGGGCAGCGGTGGCAGCGGGTCACCCTCCGGCAACCCGGAGTCGACGAACCCGAGCCACTCCTGCCGGACCCCGAGGATCTCCCGGGCCCGCTCCATCTCGACCCGGCGCAGCTCGGTGATCTGCGCCCAGACCTCCGGCCGGTCCAGCTTGGGGTTGAGCACGCTGCCGCGCTCGCCACCGGTACATGTGACGACGAGCACGTCCACCCCCTCGGCGGCGTACTTCGCCATGGTCGCGGCGCCCTTGCTCGACTCGTCGTCGGGATGCGCGTGCACGGCCATGAGTCGCAGTTGCTCACCCACCTCAAGCCCCCTGGCATCACCTGACATCATGGAACCCGACCATTCTTGCGCACGGGTACGACAGCCTCCGTGAGGACGACACACAGTTGACCAACACGCCAGCCGCGCCGGTGTTCCCGCCGGGCCGGTACGGGCGGCGCCGGGCTCCGCGGCGCGCCCGCCGCTGGCTACCGTTCGCGCTGGCGGCACTGGTCGTGCTCGGCGCACTCGCCCTGGTCGCGAGGTTGTACGGGCAGTACGGCAACTCGCCGTACGATCCGCGGATCACGGCAACCGAGCAGATATCCGACTCCTCGGTCACAGTTACGCTCACCGTCCGCAAGCGGACCAATGACCCCGCACTGTGCCGGGTCCAGGCCAGGGACCGGTCCGGCGCCGAGGTCGGGTACGCGGAGGTACCGGTGGGCCCGGGCGGAACCGCCACGGTCCGGTACCGGCTCGCGACGACCGCCCGGCCGTACGCCGTCGACGTCCTCGGCTGCCGCGCCGCCTGACGGTCGCCATTCGGCAATGCGGGCGCTACTCCGCCTTTGATAACTTGGTAGTTTCCGACTTACCCACCTGGAGGAGATCCCATCGTGTCCACCACCGATCGCGAGGGGACCTGGCTGTCCCAGGACGCGCACGACCGGCTCAAGGCCGAACTCGACGGGCTCATCGCGAACCGGCCGGTGATCGCCGCGGAGATCAACGCGCGGCGGGAAGAGGGTGACCTGTCGGAGAACGGCGGCTACCACGCCGCCCGCGAGGAGCAGGGCAAGCAGGAGGGGCGGATCCGGTACCTGCAGCAACTGCTGCGCACCGCGTACGTCGGCGAGGCGCCGACCGGCGACACGGTGGTCACCGGCTCCGTCGTGACCATCTACTTCGACGACGACAAGGACGACACCGAGACGTTCCTGCTCGGCTCCCGGGAGATCGCCTCGACCACCGACCTGACCGTCTACAGCCCGGAGTCGGCGCTGGGCAGGGCGATCCTCGGCGCCCGGTCCGGCGACACGGTGACCTACACGGCGCCCACCGGCAAGGACATCAAGGTCACGGTCGTCCGGTTCGCGCCGTTCACCGGTTGACCCACTCGGTCACCCGGTTCCCGGCCGCGCGCAGCGCCTCGATCAACTGGTCGGAGTGCTCGTCGCCGCGGGTCTCCACGGACACGTCGATCTCCACCTCGCCGAGGTTCAGCTCGGGGTCGTGGCGGCGGTGCGCCACGTCGACGACGTTGGCGCCGCGCTCCCCGATCAGCGTCAGCACCTGAGCGAGCTGGCCGGGGGTGTCGCCGCACCGGATGGTCAGGCGCAGGTACCGGCCGGCGGCGGCCAGCCCGTGCTCGATGACCTTGAGCAGGAGCAGCGGGTCGATGTTGCCACCGGTGAGTACCGCCACCGTCGGCGTCGCCGGCTTGACCGCGCCGGATAGCAGCGCGGCCACCCCGGCGGCGCCGGACGGTTCGACCACCAGCTTGCCGCGCTCCAGCACCATGAGCAGCGCCCGCGACAGGTCCTCGTCGGAAACCGTGACGACCTCGTCGACCAACTGCTGGACGTGCGCGAAGGTCACCTCGCCGGGACAGCCGACCGCGATCCCGTCCGCGATCGTGGTCATCCGCGGGATCGGTACCGGGTAGCCGGCGGCCAGCGAGCCCGGGTAGGCGGCCGCCTCCTCCGCCTGGACGCCGATCACGCGCAGGTCCGGCCGAAGCGCCCGGGCGACCACGCCGATCCCGGAGATCAGTCCGCCGCCGCCCAGGCCCGCGACGATCGTCTTCACGTCCGGACACTGTTCCAGGATCTCCAGGGCGACCGTGCCCTGGCCGGCGATGACGTCCGGGTGGTCGAACGGGTGGATCAGGACCGCCCCGGTGGTCGCGGCGAACTCCTGGGCAGCGACCAGCGCCTCGTCGAGCGTGGCCCCGGCGGCGCGCACCTCGGCGCCGTACCGCCTCGTCGCGGCGATCTTCGGCAGCGCCGCGCCGTAGGGCATGAAGACCGTCGCCGAGATACCGAGCAGCCCGGAGGCCAGCGCCACGCCCTGGGCATGGTTGCCCGCGCTGGCCGCCACCACCCCGCGCGCCCGCTGCTCGGGGGAGAGCCGGGCCATCCGCACGTACGCGCCGCGCACCTTGTACGACCCGGCCCGCTGGAGGTTCTCGCACTTGAGCCAGGCCGGTCCCCCCAGCAGGTCGGTCAGTGGGCGGGACGGCTCCAGCGGGGTGTGCCGGACGACATCGTCGAGCAGCTTCCGTGCCGACTCGACGTCGGACAGCGTGACCAGGTTCATCCGCCGATCGTCGCACCCAGCTTGGGCCAGCCGGGAGCGTGTCGCAGCCACGGGGAGGCCTGTTCGAGCTGGCCCGCGACGGCGAGCAGGGTCAGCTCCGACCCGGGTGGTCCGACGAGTTGCACGGCGACCGGCAGCCCGTCCGGGCGTACGCCCATCGGCACCACGACAGCCGGGAAGCCGGCGATGTTCCAGGCCGCCGCGAACGGCGCGAACCGTGTGCACGTGACGATGTTGGACCGCCACGATCGGGCGTGCCAGTCCAGCGCCCTCGGTGGGGTCGCGGCCAACGCCGGGGTGAGCAGGACGTCGTACCGGCCATCGGCGAACCACTTCTCGCAGGTGGCCCGCCACCAGGCCCGGTCCTCCTCGCGGACGTAGCCGCGGTTCCAGGCCCACTCGCCCACCGCGACGTGCCGCCGGGTCCGCGGTTGGAGGTTTTCCAGATCAACCCCGGACTCCTGCACATCGCGGTACGCCGCGCCGAACCAGGTCGCCAGGCCGCGAAGACCCAGCTTGGTCGGGTACCGGGGGCTGGCGGAGATCGCGTCGTGTCCCGCCCCGACGAGCAGCCGGCCCGCCGAGCGCAGCGCGTCCCGGGCCGGCTTGTCCGCGCGTACTCCCTGAACCGGACTCCTCGCGGAGATAGCCACCCGCAGCCGGCCCGGCTCGGTGAGCCGCGCGGGCGCCCAGCCGGCCAGGACCGCGAACCCCACCGCGGCGTCCGCCACGGTCGTGGCGAGGATGCCGTGCTCGGTCAGGCCGAACCAGTCGTCGACCGGCATCTGCGCGGGTACCACCCCGCGGCCCGGCTTGATCCCGACGAGGCCGCAGCAGGCGGCGGGGATGCGGACCGAGCCGAGCCCGTCGTTGCCGTGCGCGATCGGTACCAGCCCGGCCGCCACGGCGGCGGCCGCGCCCCCGGACGAGCCACCCGGGGTCCGGTCGGTGCGCCACGGGTTGCGGGTGACCGCCGTCTCGTCGTCGGTCGTCGCCCACAGGCCCAGCTCGGGCATCCGGGTGGTACCGACGAC
>JBKPCQ010000184.1:0-10396 GCA_046727455.1 Actinomycetota bacterium
CACTAATACGGAGTCGTCGGCAGCGTCAGATGTGTATAAGAGACAGGCTCCTCGGCCAGTACCCGCAGGTGTTTCGGCGCGACGCCGTCGGCGACGGACGGCGGCAGCGCGGCGATCGGCGTGGATGGCGGCGGCTCGGGAGAGGTGTGCCGGCCGGCGATCCAGGTGGCGAAGGCGAGACCGACGAGAGTGGCGCAGGCGGCAACGGCTAGCGCTACCGCCACCACGAGGGCGTCGGAGTTCATTGCCGGCTCCCCAGTTCTTCGCACCCGGCCGATCGCCTGGCCCGAGCGTACCCCGGTCCCGATCGTGCAACCTGCAGAAAGCAACCAAAGGGAAGTAATGCCAACGTCTCGCCCGCACATTGTAGCGATTCGTGCCCGATCAATACCCTCAGTGTGACGAGCGCTTCGGAGGACCGGACGCTCGTTACTCGTCACCGGCGAGCCGAACGTCACCGGGAGGGGAAAGTGCCCAGTCAGGATCAGCGGCTTCTCAAGGAGAGCCTGGACCTCGTCGCCCCGGTCGCGGATCAGTTGATCGCGGCGTTCTACCACCGCCTCTTCACCGAGCACCCCGAGGTGCGGCCGATGTTCCCGCCCGCCATGGAGACCCAGCGGGAGCGGCTCCTCAACGCCATCATCGCGCTCGTCACCCACTACGACAGCCCGGAGACCCTGGTGCCCGTGCTCAGCGCCATGGGCCGCCGCCACGAGGGGTACGGGGTCACGCTCGGCCACTACGCGATCGTCGGTGCCACCCTGCTGGCCACCCTGCGCGAGTTCGCCGGGCCGGCCTGGTCGCCCGCATACGAGGCCGCCTGGGGGCGGGCCTACACGTTCGCCGCCGGCTGCATGATGCAGGCCGGCGCGCTCTGCGCCGTCGAGGAGGAAGAGCCACTGGCCGCGTAGCTTGCCGGAGCGTGAGGAGCCTGAGTTGGCGAACGAGAAGACGGCCCGGTTGTTCGATGTACGGCCGATCATCGGCGACCTGTTGGTGGTCTACGGACTGGTCGCCGGGGCGATCGGCCTGTTCGGCCCGCCGCACCCGAGCGACCGGGTCCAGGGCATGAACATCAGCCTGTTGGCCGGGCTCGCCATGTTGGTGCTCGGCGGGCTCCTCCTGGTCTGGCAACGGCTGCGCCCGGCCCGGCGGTCCCGCGCTGGCGAGAGCCGCGACTAGATCGATGTGTGCCAATATGCAAATCGCGTGATCGCCCTCGACCTGACCCTCGCCGCTACCCTCGGCGATTCCGAGAGCGGAAAATTGATCTATACGCGCTGGCACCGGACGACAATGCTGTCCCCGAGGGGGCCCTGGCTGCTCCCTGAATCGTCAACGACGACCGTTGGGGACGGAACGGAGGAGAGCCCATGCGCGTACGAGCGACGCGTCGCTGGCTGGCCATAGCGTCGGCCGCCGCGATCGCGGCGGCGGTGGCACCGCTGGCCGCCGCGCAGGCGGGCACGGCGGCGCCGGCGCCGGCGAAGATGCACATCGACTGTTCCAAGAGCCGCAGCCTGTGTACCGAGGTCCACGACAGCGAGGAGGTGTTCGGCGAGGACGTCTACGTCGGGCACGACGAACCGGCGACCCTCTTCTACGACAACCGGCCGGGCGCCGGCAACGACAACACCTACTTCCTGCGCCTGCCCAAGGACCCGCCGCGCCTGCCGAACCAGCAGGGCACCGGCGGTACCTTCAACTTCCAGCTCCACATCGCCTTCTGGTTCGGCATGGCGATGTGCGACAACGAGTCCTCGCCGGAGTTCACCCACGCGCCGTGCACGCCCGACAGCGACGCGAACATCTTCGACTCCGCGGACCCGAACGACCCGCACTACATCGGTAAGCACCCCGGCACCGCGTTCATGGAGATGCAGTTCTACCCGCCCGGCTGGGTGGCCTGGCCGCCCGGTACGTCGTGCGACGCCAAGAAGTGGTGCGCGGCGCTCACGATCGACAGCCTGTCGCGGGACCAGAACCGCGCCGTGGACAACAACGCCGACTGCTTGAACAAGGTCGGCATCGAGCCGGTGAACTTCGCGTTCATCACGAAGAACGGCAAGGCGCACGCGCCGGCCGATCCGCTACTGGCCACGACGGCGACGTACACCCCGAGCCCGGCCACCGACCTGTTCATGAACTCGGGTGACAACCTCATCCTGCGGATGCACGACAGCCATGACGGCTTCCGGGTCGAGCTCGCCGACCTGAGCACCGGGCAGGCCGGCTCGATGACGGCGAGCGTGGCCAACCAGTTCGGTCAGATCATCTTCGACCCGACCGCGACCACGTGCAGCAGCCGGCCGTACGCCTTCCACCCGATGTACTCGACGTCCAGCGAGCACACCCGGATCCCGTGGGCGGCCCACTCGTACAACGTGGCGTTCTCCGACGAGATCGGCCACTTCGAGTACTGCGCCGCCGTCGACGCCAAGGGCAACTGCACCAGCTCGGGACCGGAGGACAGCGGCGGCCTCGACGAGGACGACGTCGGCTGCTTCCCCGCCTCGGCCAGCACCCGGGTCCAGATCGGCGGCTGCCTGGGCAGCGACTCGGACTTCGACGGTCCGTCGTACCAGCGGGTCTGGCCCGGCACGGCCAGCAACCCGGGCAGGGACAACCAGTTCCACCCGGATTCGTTGCTGTTCAGCAGCCCGCGCTTCGGTGGGTTCCACTCGTACCAGCGGATGGGGTTCGAGACCGACCTGCCGCGTATCGAGGCGGCCGACTCGATCGACCCGCGGTTCCCGCCGTGCAACCGGCTCACCGGAGCCAACTGCGTGAACCCGCCGCCCGGCGCCCAGTTCTACCCGATCTTCACCACCCGTAACGGCGGCCCCTTCGGCTGCAACTGGCAGTTCGGCGGTGCCAACATCCCCGGTACCAAGCAGACGTTCGGCGGTAACTCGACGGCGGAGTACGGGCCGCTGCTGACGCTGACCTACCCCGGGGCCGGCTTCATGCCGGTGACGAGGATCAACAACTTCCGCAACGTCCTCAACCACAACCCCTGCTGATCACCGGTACGGGCGGGTCGTCCATGATGGACGGCCCGCCCGCTCCTTTGTGCAGATTTGTTTACTGAGCGCGTCGATCGCGCCGCGCGACCGTATCCGGCCGGTAAGGTCGGTGCCGATGCTCACCACAGCTCTCGACGGCGCGCCGGCCCTCGCGGTCCACGAGGGCGAGTACGTCGCCGTCCTCGACCCGCCCGGCCGCAACACGTTCCGTGAGCTGGCGGCGGCGGGCGAGCGCACCGGGACCGGCGTCGTGTTCCGGGCGTACCACCTGGTGCCGCACCGCACCGCCGCCGAGAACGTCCTCCTGGCCCTGCGGTACCACGGCGTGCCGCGCACCGAGCGGGCCGAGCGCGCCGTCGCGGCGCTCGTCGCGGTCGGGCTCGGGCACCGGGCCGCCGCCCTGCCCCGGTCCCTGTCGGGCGGGGAGCGGCGCCGGGTCACCATCGCCCGCGCGCTGGTCAACCGGCCGACCCTGCTGCTGTGCGAGGAGCCGACCGCGGACCTCGACCCGCCGGCCGCCGCCGTGGTCCTCGACGTGCTCGACCGGCTGCACGGCGGCGGGCTGACGGTGCTCGTCGTGACCGGGGACGAGCGGGTCGCCGCCCGCGCCGAGCGGGTGGTCTGAGATATTGGCGCCCGCGTCGGGGCGCTACTTCACGCCGCCTGCGGTGAGGCCCTCGACGATCCGCCGCTGGAACAGCAGCACCGCGATGACCAACGGGATGGTCACCACGACACCGGCCGCCATCTGGGTGCCGTACGGCTGGTCGAACTGGTACTGCCCGGTGAACTGGGACACGATCACGTTCGCGGTCTTCATCTCGTTCTTGTTGACCATGCTGACCGCGATGATGAACTCGTTCCAGGCCGCGATGAACACCAGGATCGCGGTGGTGAACACACCGGGCGCGGCCAGCGGCAGGATCACCTTGCGGAACGCCTGTGCCGGTGTGCAGCCGTCGATCTGCGCGGCCTCCTCCAGTTCGTACGGCATCTGCTTGAAGAACGCGGTGAGCAGCCAGATCGCCAGCGGCAGCCCGAAGCTCAGGCTCGGTACGATCATGGACTGGTACGTGTTGATCCAGTGGATGTCGGTGAAGAGCTGAAGGAGCGGCACGACGACCGCGATCCCGGGGAACATCGACGTCGCGATGATCAACGAAAGCACGAGCCCCTTGAAGCGGAAGTCCAGCCGGGCCAGCGCGTACGCCGCCGCGATCCCGATGACCAGCGTGAGGATCGTCGTGCACCCGGCGACGATCACGCTGTTGAGCAGGCCGCGCGCGAAGCCGTTGCCGGGGTTGAACGCGGCCTTGAGGTTCGCCAGGGAGACCGGGTGCGGGATGAACGAGTTCGAGAACTGGTCGGACGGCCGGCGCAGCGCCGACACCACCATCCAGTAGAACGGCGCCAGGCAGTACACCACGATGACCGCGATGCCCAGGTAGTACCAGTAGCTGGTGGCGCCGAGGCGGCGCCCCCTGCGCCCCTGGCGCTCGGCGACCTTCCCGACCTGCTTGTCGGTGACCGGTGGGGCCGGCATCGTCTGGCTCATCATGCCCTCCCTACGCCCCGGCCGACGATGTCGGCACCGAGCAACCGGACGAAGACGTACGCCACCACGGCGACGTACACGAACAGCACGAACGCGTATGCGGCCGCGGGGCCGAAGTGCAGGTTGGTCATGTCGTTGTACGCGAGGATGGACAGCGTCTGGGTCGACTTCTTCTGCGCGCCGACGAGGACGAACGGCAGGTCGAACATGCGCAGCACGTCGAGCATCCGGAACAGCACGGCCACGACCAGCGCCGGTTTCACCAGCGGCAGCGTGATCCGCCAGAACGTCCGCCAGGCGCCGGAGCCGTCCATCTTCGCCGCCTCGTACACCTCGTTCGGAATGACCTGCAGCCCGGCGAGGACCAGCAGCCCGATGAACGGGGCCGTCTTCCAGGTGTCCGCGATCACCACCGACAGCCAGGACTGGAAGCCCTCCGCGCTCCACAGCACCTTCTTGTTGAGGATGTCGTTGGCGATGCCGTCGGAGGCGAAGATCCACCGCCAGAGGATGGCGGAGATGGCGGTCGGGATGGCCCAGGGGACGAGGATGCTCGCCCGGACCAGGCCCCGGCCGCGGAACGCCTTGTTCATGATCAGCGCCATGCAGACGCCGATCGTGGTCTCGATCACCACCGTCACGATCGTGAAGGTCGTGGTGTTCCAGAAGGCGTTGCGGAACGCGGCACCGGCGTCGCCCCGGAAGATGTTCGCGTAGTTGTCGGCGGCGAAGACCGACCTGCGGGTGATGAGGCCGGTGTCCGGGTCGACGCCCTCGGTCGTCTTGATGAACGACAGCCGCAGCGCGGACACGATCGGATAGCCGATCACCAGCAGCAGGATGAGCAGGGAAGGGGAGAGGAGGAGAAAGGCGAACCGGCCCACTCCGGCGCGGCGTCCGGGCGGGCGGCCGGGCTTGGTTTCCTTCTTGGCCGGTACCTCAACCGAGGTCGTCGTGGTCACGGGTGGACCTCCTTGCGGGGGGTGCCGGGCCGGGGAGTGCCCCCGGCCCGGCGTGCGTTACTTGTTGCCGACGATCGCGGTCAGCTTGTCCTGCATGCTCTTCAGTGCGTCGGCCGAGGACTTCGTACCGGTGAGCGCCGCGTACGCGTCCTCCTGGATGGCGGTCGTCGCGTCGCCGTACCGGACCACGCGCGGCCGCGGGACCGCGGTGTTCACCGACAGCTTGAGCACGGGCAGGTACGGGAACTGCTTGACCAGGTCCGGGTCGTCGTAGAGCGAGGCGTAGACGGGCGCCTCCGACGTCTTCAGCAGGTGCGCCTTCTCCTCGGACTCGCTGGTGAGGAACTTGATGAACCCGAGCGCGCTGCCCTTGTTCTTGGCGAACTTGCTGATCGCCAGGTTGTGCCCGCCGAGGCTGGACTTGCCGGGGCCGTCGATCCCGGGCAGCGTGGCCACCGCGAACTTGCCGGCCACCTTGCTGGATCCGTCCGTCGCGTTCGCCTTCGTGTACTGGTACGGCCACTGCCGGTGGAAGATCAGCTTGCCGTCCTGGAACGCGCGGCGGCCTTCCTCCTCCTTGTAGGTGATCGCGTCCTTGGGGATGATCCCCGACTTGAAGCCGTCGACGAGGAAGTCCAGACCCTTCTTCGCCTCGGGCGTGTTCACGTTCGGCTTGCCCGAGTCGTCGACCACCTGGCCGTTGGCCGAGTCGACGGCCTCGCTGAAGTTGACCGTCAGGCCCTCGTACTTCTCGAACTGGCCGGCGTAGCAGCCGACGCCCGGATTGGCCGGCTGCACCTTCTTGCAGTCGGCCGTCAACTCGTCCCAGGTCTTCGGGGGCGCGCTGATCCCGGCGGCGTCGAGCAGATCCTTGCGGTAGTACAGCATGCCGCCGTCGGTCAGGTACGGCGCGGCGTAGAGCTTGTTGAAGTACTTGGCGGTCGCGGCCGGACCCTTCAGCAGCTTGTCCAGGGCGAACTGGTCCTCGGGCAGTTGCTCGATCCAGCCGTTGGCGGCGAACTCCGCGGTCCACACCACGTCGACGTTGATGATCGTGTACGCGTCGGACTTCGTCTGGGCGTTCTGGATCATCTGCTGCCGCTGCTGGTCGGCGCTCTCCGGCAGCTCGATCAGGCGGACGGTCTCACTGGGGTGGTCCTTGTTCCACGTGTCCAGCGCCGACTGGAGATAGCCGGACGTATCTTTACCGGTTGCCAGCGTTATGGGGCCTTTGGCGTCGAACGTCCCCGGTGTCGATGATGTGCTGGTCTTGCTCCCGCCACCGCAGGCGCCCAGCGCCATGACGACCGCGAGCGCTCCGACTATGGCGATCGGCACCGCTGAGGCTCGTCGTCCTCGCATCACAGCTCCCCTCCGCGGCGCTTTCTTGCGTCGCTACCGGCGTCGCGCGCTGCTGCGATCACGAACGATCGTCCCCGATCGAAGCCAGCCCGCGACGGTCTGGAGTGTTGATCGTTGCCAGTATCCAATCCCGCCCGTGGCGAACCTGCAACCGTCGTTACCGCAACGTCACCTACAAAGACACCGTCCGGAAACGGGAAACAAACCTGGTCGTTACACCGATTCAGCGCAGGTCCACCACGAGCGTGTGCCGGCCGCCGGTACCGCCATCGACGACGACCTCGGTACCGCGCGCGGTCATCACGACGTGGTAGGCGACCGGGTGGCCGTCGAGCTGGACCCCGGCCACCGTCGCGCCCGCCGGCAGTACCGTGCCGACCGTCAGCTGTACCGCCAGCCGCGCGGCCACCTCGACCCGGATCGCCTTACCCGAAGCGGTCGCCGTCACGTCCACCGCGCCGCCGCCCACGAGAATGTCGGAGCCGGCGATGCGCGTCTGCCCGGGCGGGAGCTGCGGCACGACCGCCAGCCGTCCGTGCCCGAGGTCGGGGGCGACGCCGAGCTGCTGGTGGACGACCGGCCACAGCACGCCGTAGGTACCCCACGCCTGGAGCAGGCTCGACCGGCCGAGGAAGTCGTGGTCGATGTTCGCCGGGAAGTCCGGCGACGGGGCGATCTCCGGCATCGCGCCGGGCATCTCCCACACCGACGGGTCGAGCTGGATGCGCGCGTTCCCGGTGGTGTAGAACCGCTGCGGGCCGAGCCGGCCGTAGTTGCCCTCGCCGACGGCCATCACGGCCGTGTTGAGCGAGAATATCGACCGTTCGGACTGCACCGCGGATACCACGCTGTCGCAGCTCGGACCCTTGTTGCCGGCCGGGTCACTGGTCGGCCCGGTGCCGGTGTGGAACAGCCCGAAGGTACCGGTGTAGCAGTCGCGTTCCCGCTGCGCCAGCGCGAGCTGCGCGTGCGCCGGATCGGCCAGCGGCCCACCCGGCAGCTCGGCCTCCATCGGGGTGAGCCCGATCCAGTGCCGCTGGAAGACCTTCACGTCGCCCGGGTCCATCAGCGAGTCGGCGTACCCGTTCGCGTCGCCGCCGTACCACCAGGTCTGCTCGAACCGCGCCTGCCGCTGCGCCGCCTGGGCGTCGGCCCATGTCGCGGTCGCCGTGTCGCCGCGGCTCGCCGCCATGTCGGCCAGGTCGCGCAGCGCGCGGATGGTGTACACGCTCACGTCCAGCTTCTCCGGCCCCATGCCGGCCCGCTCGACGTTGCCCAGCCCCTCGGGCCAGCCGTCACCGTCGGCGTCGAGGTTGACGACGTAGCGCGTGGCACGGACGGAGGCGTCGTACATCTCGTCGCGGAACCGGTTGTCCCCGGTCCACCGCCAGACCAGCGCGACGGCGCTGGGGAACTTCGCGCTCTCGTCGGTGTTGCCCGCCTCCGGGTTGGTGCCGAAGTACACCTGGCCGTCCGGGGTCACCTCGTGCACGATCTTGCCGGAGTGGGCGTTGACGAGGTCGCTCACGTCGCGCAGGGCGCGCAGGTGGTCCTTGATGGCGTCGAACTGCCCGGCCGCCACCGAGGCGAACGCGGTGTACTCGCCGTCGGTGGCGAACAGCCACGGGTAGTCGTTGAAGCCGGCGCCGATCCACCGGATCTCCGGTACCGTCCCGACGGGCGGCGGGTACACGGTGCCCTGGAGGCTGGCGAAAACGCGCAGGTTCCGGGCGGTCTGTACCGAGTCGGCCAGGTTCTGCTTCGACCACTCGACGCTCTGCGCCAGCAGCGGGTCGCCGGGCAGGTCCACGCGGGTGTGCCCGGCCACCGCGGCGCGCGCCGCCAGCTTCGCGGACAGCGCCCCGTCCGGGTCGCGCAGCGCTCGGGTCAGCTCGGCGTACGCCGGCGACAGCCCCTGATCCGAGCCGGCGACCGCGAACCACACGGTGCGCTGCCCGTGCCTCAGGTCCACCGTGTACGTCAGCTCGCCGCCGGTGCCCTTCCCGTACGGGCCGTCGTCGCAGCGCGGCGGAGCCGGGTCGCTCTCCGGGCAGACCACGCTGTCCTGCGGGCCGCGCATCGCCGGGCCGAGCCGGTGGTTGTCCGGCCGCAGGCTGCTGCCGACCAGCGCGGCCCAGTCGTGCGCGGGCGCGTTCGGCACCGGCGGCGTGCCGGTCTCCCGGAAGACCAGGTTCGATCCGTCGAACCCGCCCGTGTCGGGAAGGTTGAACGTGGCCTGGTTCGGGTTGGTCCAGCCCCAGGGGTACGCGGAGATCAACTCGGAGTGCGCGTCGACGGTGAGGGCGACGCTGCGCCCGGCGCCGGTGAAGGTCAGGCCGACCAGGGTCGCCCGGCCGCCGTCGGGCACGACATCCACGCGGTGCACCTTCACGCCGTTCGGCCCGGCCATGTCCATAGCCACATATCCGGTACCGGAGGTGAAGCGCGTCGCCTTCAGCCACTGCCCGTCGGCGGCGAACCAGAGCCCGTCGAGGAGCTTGATCGGCGGGGTCCAGAACCCGCCCATCTCGCCACGGATGTGCCAGCCCGTGGCCGGGTAGGTCGCGTCTTCGGCGCCGACCTCGTAGGCGTGATCACCGGTGACCACGGACCGCCGGTCGGCTAAGCGGGTGGTCTCGGACAACGTTGCGGATCCCGGTGCGGTGAACGCGGGTGCGGCGGCGCTGAGGGCGCCCGCTCCTCCCGCGATGATGGCGATTGCGGTGGCGACGATCCTGGATTGCCGGCGCATGGCAAGCCCCCTTGAGGCGATCTCAGCGCTGAGTCCTCCCCCAACAGACTGGTACGCCTCGGAGTACCTCGCAACCGTCGCAGAATTGCCTACTTGACTGATCCGGCGAGCACACCCTGGACGAAGTAGCGCTGCAGGGCGAAGAAAACCCCGAGCGGTACGATCATCGAGAGGAACGCGCCCGGCCCGATCACGTCGATGTTCGTGGAGAAAGTGCGCATCTGCTGGCTCAGCGCGTAGGTGATCGGCTCGTGCGGCGGTACCGCGAACACCAGCGCCACCAGCAGGTCGTTCCATACCCACATGAACTGGTAGATGGCCAGCGACGCGATCGCCGGCCAGCCGATCGGCAGCACGACCCGGCGGAAGATCGTCAGCTCCGTGCCGCCGTCCATGCGCGCCGCCTCCAGCAGGTCGCGCGGGATGCCGATGAAGAAGTTGCGCAGCAGGAAGATGGCGAACGGCAGGCCGAACGCGATGTGGAAGGCGACCACCGCCGGGATGTTGCCGTAGATGCCCAGCGCCCGGAAGATCTTCGCGTCCGGGATGATGGCCACCTGTACCGGTACCACGATCAGCGCGACCAGGCAGATGAACAGCCAGTCCCGGCCGGGGAACTCGATCCACGCGAGCGCGTACGCGGCCAGCGCGGCGAGGAGGACCACGAGCAGCGTGGCCGGCACCGTGATGAGCACGGTGTTCCACAGCGAGCCGGTGATCGCGCCGTTGGACAGCAGGT
>JBKPCQ010000185.1:0-4728 GCA_046727455.1 Actinomycetota bacterium
GTCCGGCGGTCGACCGACTCGCCGCCGGCCCCGCCCGGCCGGTGGGTGTCGATGGCTGCGCGGGCGGCGGCCGCCTGCCGCGCGCCCAGCACCACCAGGATCGCGGCGAGCAGGCTCGCCGCGATCGACGCGACCAGGAACGCGTTCGAGCCGCCGACCAGGCCGAGCCCGAACGTCACGACAGCCACGAGGATGAGGAGAAGGCTTCCGATGATCACCACTCACCCCCGGCGTGGTTCAGCTACCGGGCCGCGTTGTCGAGCCCGGGGCGCGCGCCGTACGCGCCGGCACCCGCCGCGGCGAGCCCGCCGCCGGCCCGGGCCGCGTCCGCCCGGCTCATCTCGGCCTCCAGGCCTTTGCCACTGCCGTCGAGGTCGCGGAGCTGGCTCTCCAGGTAGGCCTTCAACCGGGTGCGGTACTCCCGCTCGAACTGCTTGAGTTCCTCGATGTGCTTCTGCAGGGCGGTGCGCTTGGCGTCCAGACCGCCCATCGCCTCCTGGTGGCGCTGGCGGGCGTCGCGCTCCAGCGCGTCGGCCTTGGCCCGCGCCTCCCGGGTGACCTCCTCGGCCTTGGACCGTGCGTCGGACAGCAGCTTGTCCGCCTCCCGGCGGGCGTCGGCGACGTGGTCGTCGGCGGTGCGCTGGGCCATCATGAGCACCCGCAGCGCCTGCTGCTCGCCGTCGCCGCCCATCATGGGGCTCTGCGAGCGCGCCTGCTCCAGCTCGGACTGCATCGCGCGGGCGGCCTGCTCGGCCGCCGCCTTGTCCCGGTTGAGCCGGTCGAGTTGGGCCTTGAGTTCGGCGTTCTCCTGGGCGAGGCGCGGGTCGCCACCGGGGCCGACCGGTCCGGCGGGCCGGCCACCACGCTCCGCCGCGGCACGTAGCTCGTTGTTCTCCTCGATCAGACGAGCGAGTTCGCGCTCAACCTCGTCCAGGAAGGCGTCGACCTCCTCCTCGTCATACCCCCGCTTGCCTATGGGGGGTTTCTTGAAGGCGACGTTGTGGACGTCGGCCGGGGTCAGCGGCATCGGAGCTCCTCGGGTTCATAGCGGCCGCAGGCGGTCATCCGGCAGGTGCCGGGGGCACCCGTTCAGATGAACGACCTAACCACGACTTGCATCAGCACGTACAGGATAAGCAGCAGGACAATGGCAGACAGGTCAACGGTCACCGTACCAAGAGGAAGCGGTGGGATCACCCGCCTCAACGCCTTGAGAGGCGGATCAGTGACGCTCCAGACCGCTTCCAATGTCGCGGCTGCTCCCCGGCCGGGGTGCCAACGCCGCCCGAACGCGAGGACCCATCCCATCACGAACCTGCCCAGAAGCGTCAGCCAGAAGGAGTACAGGAGTAGGTAGGCGATCTGGGCAATGATCGATATCACCACGTCCGGGGGTCCTCTGGTCAGCTCTGGTTGAAGAACCCACCCTCAGCGATCCTGGCCTTGTCCTCAGCGGTGACCTGAACGTTGGCAGGTGAGAGCAGGAAGACCCGGTTGGTCACCCGCTCCATGCTACCCCTCAGCCCGAACGCCAGTCCGGCCGCGAAGTCCACCAGACGTTTGGCATCCCCCTCCGCCATTTCGGTGAGATTCATGATCACCGGTACCCCGTCCCGGAAGTGCTCACCGATCGTGCGTGCCTCGTTGTACGTCGTGGGGTGCAGCGTGGTGATCTGGTACCGCCGCTCGTCGTCCTCCGTGACCACCGCCCGCTCCCGAAGTTGCACCTGTGGCGCCAGGGCCAGGTTGTCCCGCGTCGGGTACGTCGTGCCCGGTGCCGGCCGGGTGACCGCCCGTACCGCCGTCCGCTCGCTCCGCCCCGCCTCCCGGGCCTCGGCCAGGCGCTCCGCGACGGCGGTCCGCGGCCGCACGGACACCGGCGCCTCGTCGACCTCGTCCTCGAAGTCGTCGTCGTACCCGTGCCCGTCGTAGTGGCGGTCGTCCTCGTCCTCGATCAGTCCGAGCCAAACGCCCGCCTTGCGCAGTGCTCCCATCGCGGCGTCCCTCTTCTCGCCCCGTACGGCCGGGCCCCCCGTGGCCGGCCGCCTCCACGCGCGTGCGCACCACTCGTACCGGCCGTGTCTGCAGCGTAGCTGCGAAAAAACAACCGTGTAGTTCCGGTGCTCCGGGTCAGGTTACCGCAGCGGGGGCCGGTTTCCGAGTAATGCGCTGCCGATCCGCACATGTGTCGCGCCGAAAGCGACGGCCTGCTCCAGGTCGGCGCTCATCCCGGCGGAGATCAGGTCGGCGGTCGGGTACCGCCCGCGCAGCGTCGCGGCGAGGCTGGCGAGCAGCTCGAAGGCCCGCTCGGGCGCCCACTCCAGCGGCGCCACCGCCATCACGCCCCGGAGCCGTAGCTCCGCCGCCTCGGCGATCGCCGCGGCGACGCCGTCCAGGTGGCGGTCCGGATCGACCGCGGCTCCCCCGGGGACGGCCCCGCCCCGCGCCGGGTCGCCGTCCAGGCTTACCTGGACGAGCACGTCCAGCGGCTGGTCCCGGTACCGGGCGGCGGCCCGGGCCAGCGCCGCCGCCAGCCGTACGCTGTCCACCGAGTGCACCAGGGAGGCGTACCGGACCACCGACCGCGCCTTGTTGCGCTGCAACTGCCCGACGAAGTGCCAGCGCACGTCGACCCCCGCCGCGGCGACCTCGGCCGCCTTCGGGGCGGCCTCCTGGTCGCGGTTCTCCCCGATGTCGCGGACCCCGAGGGCGGCCAGGTGCGCCACGTCGCTGGCCGGATAGGTCTTGGTCACCGCGACCAGCGTCACCTCGGCCCGGTCCCGGCCGGCCGCGGCACAGGCATCGGCGATCCGGGTGCGCACGTGGGCCAGCCGGGTGGCAAGATCCGTCCGCCGGTCAGGCACCGTTCTTCAGGAAGTCGGGGACGTCGACGTCGTCGAAGAGCACCCGGCGCGGTGCGGTGGGCGTCGGGTGCGGACGTGGCGGGTTGGTCAGCGGTGGCTCGGGGAGCGGTACCCGCTGGGGCTCGGCCGGCTTGTACGCCGGGGCGCCGCCGTCGAACCCGGCCGCGATCACCGTGACCCGGACCTCGTCGCCGAGCGCGTCGTCGATCACCGCGCCGAAGATGATGTTGGCGTCCGGGTGGGCCGCGTCCGTGACGAGCTGGGCCGCGTCGTTGATCTCGAACAGGCCGAGGTCGGAGCCGCCCGCGATGGACAACAGGACGCCCCGCGCCCCGTCCATGCTCTGCTCCAGCAGCGGGCTGGAGATCGCGTGCTGCGCGGCGTCGACCGCCCGGTTGTCCCCCCGCGCGCTGCCGATGCCCATGAGCGCGCTGCCGGCGCCGCTCATGACGCTCTTGACGTCGGCGAAATCCAGGTTGATCAGGCCCGGCGTGGTGATCAGGTCGGTGATGCCCTGGACGCCGGAGAGCAGTACCTGGTCGGCCTGGCGGAACGCGTCCATCATGCTGATCGTGCGGTCGCCCAGGGCGAGCAGCCGGTCGTTCGGGATCACGATCAGCGTGTCGCACTGGTTGCGCAGGTCGTCGATGCCGGCCTCGGCCTGAACCTGGCGCCGCTTGCCCTCGAACGAGAACGGCCTGGTCACCACGCCGATGGTCAGCGCGCCCAGCTTGCGGGCGATCTGCCCGACGACCGGGGCGCCGCCGGTGCCGGTACCCCCGCCCTCGCCGCAGGTCACGAACACCATGTCGGCGCCCTTCAGGACCTCCTCGATCTCGTCGCGGTGGTCCTCGGCGGCGCTCTTGCCGACCTCCGGGTTGGCGCCCGCGCCCAGGCCCCGGGTCAGCTCCCGGCCGACGTCGAGCTTGACGTCGGCGTCGCTCATCAGCAGCGCCTGCGCGTCGGTGTTGATCGCGATGAACTCGACGCCCTTGAGGCCGACCTCGATCATCCGGTTGACGGCGTTGACGCCGCCGCCGCCGATACCGACGACCTTGATGACCGCGAGGTAGTTGTGCGGAGGTGTCATCGGTCAGCCTTCCCTTCGAGGTGGCGGGCGGCCGGCGACGCCCACTCCGTGCGCGAGGGCAGGGGGTAACCCTCACCCTCTACTGGAGGGTTGGAGTAATGTCAACTACCGCCCTCTTCGGCAAGGTATGCGGCGCCCCGCCGGGATCCAAGGACCCGTCACGGCGTGTCGCCACGTTAGTGGACGGTCACGTACTGAGGAGCGCTCACGTCGATCACCGCGGCCGGGTACGCCAGCAGGCCGGTCGCCGCCTGCGCCTTCGCCGCGTTCTCCGTCGCGTCGCCCCAGATGACCTGCCGGTTGCCGCGCAGCTCCAGGTGGATCCGGGCCGGCGAGTCCGCGACGAGAGTCACCAGCTGCGCGCGCAGGTCCGCGGTCAGGGACGCGAGGACGGTCAGCGCGGCCGCCGTGGTCGGATCGCCCGGGTGGGGCGCCGCGAGCCGCAGGGCGGGCAGGCCGGCATCCGACGGTACCGGGTGGAAAAGCACCCCGGACGCGTCGATCAGGTCGAACCGGCCGTCGGCCCGGCGCACCTGGGCGACGGCCACCCGCTCGGTCACCACGATCAGCACCCGCGACGGCCAGTCGCGTTCCACGGTCGCCACGCGTACCGCCGGCAGCGCCACCACCCGGCGCCGTACCGCGGCCAGATCGAGCGAGGCCAGCGGCGTACCCGCCGGGATCCGCGCGGCCGCGCGCACCTCGTCGGCACTGAGCAGGGTCGCGCCGCGGACGGTGACCTCGCGGACCCCGAGCAGCGGCGTGCCGTACACC
>JBKPCQ010000186.1:0-11587 GCA_046727455.1 Actinomycetota bacterium
CGCCGCCGAGCACCTCGCGCATCAGGTACGGCTGGCCCTCGGCGTCGGTGCCGTACACCCCGGTGTACCGGATGGTCTCCTGGTCGGCCGGCATCCGCCCGTCGACCGCCTTGGCGAGTACCCCGGCGAAGACGCCGAGCAACCGCAGGATGACGAAGGTCCGGGCGTTCGTCGGCGCCGGGAACACCGGCGTCAGCAGCGTACCGGGCGGCGGGAAACGCAGCTCCAGCAGCGGTACCACGCCCTCGTTCACGTCCAGCTCGGCCATCCGCTCAGGGGTGTCGGCGAGGTTGCGCAGGATCGGCGCGAGCCACTTGGCGAGGAAGTTCCCGCCGGCGTAGTTGCCGGCGTGGTTGATCGGACCGCGCGCCTGCGGGGAGGTACCGGTGAAGTCGAGTACCAGCCGGTCGGGCTTCCTGGTCAAGGTGATGCGCTGGGCGTGCAGCTTCGGCGGGTCGACGCCGTCGTGCTCGGCGTAGTCCTCCCAGACGTACGTGCCGTCCGGGATCTTCGCCAGGATCTCGGTGCGGAAGGCCCTCGTCGTGTTGTCGATGATGGCGTCGAAGCATCCCTCCACAGTGGACCGTCCATAACGGACGAACAGCCCGGCGAGCCGGCGCGCGCCCATCAGGCAGGCCGAGCACTCGGCGTCGAGGTCGGCGGCGAGCGACTCGGGCATCCGCGAGTTGCGCGTCATGATCTTCAGCGCCGCGTCGTTGGGCCGGCCGGCGTCCCACAACCGGATCGGCGGTACCATCAGCCCTTCCTCGAACACGCTCGTGGCGCGCGACGGCATCGAGCCGGGTACCGCCCCGCCGATGTCGTCGTGGTGCCCGAAGGCCTGCACGAAGGCGACCACCTCGCCGTCGTGGAACACCGGCACGGTGACGCACAGGTCGGGCAGGTGGCCGATGCCGCCCTCGGAGAGGTACACGTCGTTGTGGAAGTACACGTCGCCGGGGCGCATCGTCTCCATCGGATAGTCGCGGACGACCGGATGGACGAGGGCGGAGTACGAGCGGCCGGTCAGCTTGCGCAGCTTCCGGTCGTGGATGCCGGCGCGGAAGTCGTGCGCGTCGCGGATCATCGGGGACCGGGCGGTGCGGCCGATCGCGGTCTCCACCTCGCGCTCGATCGACGCGAGGGTACCTTCGACGATCTCCAGGAGCACCGGATCAGGCACGGGTCACCACCAGGTTGCCGAGGTCGTCGACGCGGGCGGCGAAGCCCGGATGCAGCGGTACCGTCGACCCGTACTCCTCGACCACCGCCGGCCCGGTGACGAGGTCGCCCGGTGCCAGCTCGACCCGCCGGTAGATCGGAGTGTCCACAGAGGACTCGTCAAAGTGAACCGGCCGGAGGCCGGCGGGCCGCGGGGCGCCGCCGGTCCGCGCCGGCAGCGGCCGCAGCGACGGCCGGGCGATCGGGCCGACCCCGGTCACCCGCAGGTTCACCCACTCGACCTCCTGCTCCGGCCGGTCCCGGAAGCAGTACCCGTACAACTGCTCGTGCGCGTCGTGGAACGCCGCGACCGCACCCTCCGCGTCGCCGGCGACCGGCACCCGCACCTCGAACGCCTGTCCCCGGTACCGCAGGTCGGCACTGCACACGAACCGCTGCGCCGGCTCGGCGAACCCCTCGGCGGACAACGCGGCCGCCGCCCGCGCGGTCAGGTCCCCGTAGATCCGCGCCATCACCTCAGGATCGAGGGCGGCGTGCCGCGTCACATACGTCTGCACGTAGTCGTTCTTCACGTCCACGGTCAGCAGCCCGAACGCCGACAGGTTGCCCGGGTCGCGCGGCACCACGACGGCCGGCAGGTCGAGGACGTCGGCGAGCCGGCACAGCAGCAGCGGGCCCGACCCGCCGAACGTGGTGAGCACGAAGTCCCGCACGTCCAGCCCGCGCTTGACGGTGACCTGGCGCAGCGCGTTGGCCTGGTTCCACGCGGAGATCTCCAGGATGCCGGCGGCCAGCCGTTCCACGGTGAGGCCCAGCTTCTCCCCGAGGGCGGCCAGTCCTTCGTGGGCCGCCCCGGCGTCGAGCGGTACCTCGCCGCCGAGCAGGTACGGCGGGATCCGGCCGAGGACCACGTGCGCGTCGGTGACGGTCGGTTCGGTACCGCCGCGTTTGTAGCACAGCGGGCCGGGATCGGCGCCGGCCGAGCGCGGCCCGACCTTCAGCGTGCCGTCGCGGGACAGCCACGCGATCGACCCGCCGCCCGCGCCGACCGTCACGATGTCGATCATCGGAATCTTCGACGGGTACCCGCCGACGCTGCCCTCGGTCGTCAGCGTCGGCTCGCCGTGCAGCACCACGCTCACGTCCGTCGACGTACCGCCGCCGTCGAGGGTGAGTACCTTGTCGAAGCCGGCCGCGCGGGCCACCAGCGCGGCGCCGAGCGCACCGGCCGCCGGGCCGGACAGCACGGTGGTGATCGGCTGGTGCACCACCTCGTCGGCGGAGACGACGCCACCGTTGGACTTCATGATGAGGAACGGCACCGGCCCGGCGAACCCGGTCAGGCGGCGCCGGATCGTCGCAACATACCGCGACACCCGCGGCTTCACCGCCGCGTCCACGAGCGTGGTCATCGCGCGCTCGTACTCCCGGTACTCGCGCAGCACCTCACTGGACAGCGACACGTCCAGCCCCGGGCACTCCGCCAGCAGGATCTCGCGCATCCGCACCTCGTGCGCCGGGTTGGCGTACGCGTGCAAAAGGCAGACCGCCACCGCCTCGACCCCGGCGTCGCGGAGGAACCGGGCCACCGCACGCGCGGCGCCGTCATCGAACGGGCGCAGCTCCGCGCCGGTGTGGTCGAGCCGGCCGGGCACGGTACGCACGAGGTCGGCGGGTACGATCCGCGGCGGCTTCACCCAGAAGTAGCTGTTGCCGTACCCGTCCGGCACGCTCTGCCGGGCGATCTCCAGCAGGAACTCGAACCCCTCGGTCGTGACGAACCCGAGCCGGTCGATCCGGCCCTCCAGAAGCTGGTTGGTCGCCACCGTCGTGCCGTGGCTGACCGAGGTCACGTCGGCCGCCGACGCGTCCATTGTGGACAGTACCTTGTGGACGCCGGTGAGGAACCCCTCGGCCGGATCGGCCGGCGTCGAGGGCGTCTTGGTCGCGACGACCGCCCCGGTGTCCTCGTCCACCGCCACGACGTCGGTGAACGTACCGCCGGTGTCGACGCCAACCCGGATCCTGCCCCGTCCGCTCGCTCCCTCAGGTTTCATGGACTTGCGTGCGGGAAGGCCGTCCGCGCGGGCCGGCGCAGGTCGTCGAGGTGGTGCTCGATCAGCGTGAGGTTACGCTCGGCCAGGTGGTCGAACCGCTGCGGCACGCTGGAACCCGGGGTCAGCGATGCCATCGCGGTCGCCGGGTCGAGCCGGGCGCTGACCCAGCCGGCGTGCGACGCGGCCCGCGCGACGACCTCCGCGATCGGCGTCACGATCATCGAGTTGCCGAAGTAGATGACCCCGGCCGGGTCGATCCCGGTCGCGTTCGCGGCCACCAGGAAGACGTGGTTGTCGTACGCGCGGGCCCGGTTGGTCAGCTCCCAGATGTCCGCCGAGCGCAGCAGCGCCGAGGGCCGGCAGATCACCTCCGCGCCCTGTACCGCCTCGATCCGGGCCAGCTCCGGGTAGTCGCCGTCGAAGCAGATCACCAGGCCGAGCTTTGCCAGCGGGGTGTCCACGACCACGGCCCGGTCGCCCGCGGTCACCCAGTCCTCCCCGCAGAAGGGATGCGTCTTCCGGTACCGCCCCAGGACGCTCCCGTCCGGCCCGACCACAGCGGCGGTGTTGTACACGGTGCCGCGCTGCGGCCCGCGCTCGTAGGTGCCGAGCACGACGTGGACGCCGAGGCGCCGGGCGGCCTCCTGGACCGGTTCGGTGACCGGGCCGGGTACCTCGCTCACCAGGTCCCACAACCGCTCCGGGTCCACGCCGGGGGTGAAGCCGGTGGTGGCCGCCTCGGGGAGCACGAGAAGTTCGGCGCCCGTGGCGGCGGCGCAGCGGTCGAGGTGGTCGACGCACGAGTCGAGGTTGGCCTTGACCGACTCCGGCGTCAGCGGCCCCGGTACCGGCGGGAGCTGGATGGCGGCGGCGACGAAGGAGCGCATGGCGTCACCGTGCCCCTCTGCGCCCGATCAGCGCACCGACGGCGACGCCGACCAGGGCGGCCGCCGCCCCGAACAGAACTCCCCGGGCGAAGTCCCCGCCGCGTGGCGCGACAGCCGGCGGGCGGGTGAACACCTCCTGAGGAGCGGCTGCCGCACCGGTCAGGACCTGATCGACGGCCGCGAAGAACTCACCCGCGGTCTTCTTCGCCACGCCCGTGAGGACCCGCTGCCCCACCCCGCCGACCGGCCCGCCGACGACCGCGTCCGCGTCGTAGCTCAGCAGGGTGACTCCGTCACCGCCCTCGGCGAGCCGCACCCTCACCTCGGTCGACACCGTCCCCGGCGCGCCCGAGCCGGACGCCTTGAGCAGGAACGAGCGCGGCGCGTCCTGGTCGGTCAGCAGGACGTCGCCGGTGTAGGTGCCTTTGACGGCCGCCACCCCGGCGGTCACCGCCATCCGGTACGCGTCCGGGCCGACCTGTTCCAGCCGCTCGCAGCCGGGGATCGTCCGGACGAGTACCGCCGGGTCGTGCAGCGTCGCGTACACCTTGTCGACCGGCCCGTGCAGGGTCGCTTCCCCGGTCACCTTCATGAGTCTGCCTCCCGGCGGCGTAGCTCCCACAGCTCCGAGGGCGATATCGGCATGCGGTTGATGACGATCCCCTCGGCGTCCTCGATCGCCGAGGCGAGCACGGCCGCGCCCGGGATCACCCCGGCCTCCCCGGCGCCCTTGACGCCCAGCGGGTTCAGCGGCGAGGGCGTCTCCAGGTGGTCGATCTCGACGACCGGTACCTCGGACGCGTACGGCATCAGGAAGTCCATGAACGACGCGTTGATCGGCTGGCCGCTGTCGTCGTACACGATCCGCTCGTACAGCGCGCCGCCGACGCCCTGCGCGACGCCGCCGTGGATCTGCCCGTCGACGATGCGCGGGTTGATGAGCCGGCCGCAGTCGTGCACGACGCAGTACCGCAGCACCGTGATCTCCGCCGTCTCCGGGTCGGTCTCCACGACCGCCGCGTGCACCCCGTCGGCGAACGTGGAGCGCAGCGGCGAGTAGTAGTCGGTGGCCTCCAGGCCGGGCTCGTCGTCCTCCGCGACGGGCGGCCGGTCGAGGCTGCCGCCGACGGCGAACTGGGTAGCCCGCCGGGTCTCCGCGTCGAAGGCGTACCGCAGCGGGTTCGCCAGTACCGCCACGGTCTTCAGGGGAATGTGAGCCTGCGGGGTCCCGCGCACCTGAACCACGCCGTCGACGATCTCCAGGTCCGCCGGGTCGACCTCCAGGGCCTCGCCGGCGATGCGCAGCGCCTTGGCGCGCACCTTGCGGGCGGCGAGCGCGACCGCGTTGCCGCTCATCACGGCCGCGCGGGAGGCGAACGTGCCGACCGCGTACGTGAACCGCCGGGTGTCGCCGGTCACGACGGTGACGGACTCGACCGGTACCCCGAGTTCGGACGCGGCCACCTGGGCGAAGACGGTCTGGTGGCCCTGGCCCTGGGTGGTCAGGCCGGTGGCGACGACGACCGTGCCGTTGGTCTCGACGCGAACGAACGCGCCCTCGTACGGGCCGACGCCGGTGCCCTCGACGTAGCACGCGATCCCGATGCCGACCCGGCGGCCCTCGGCGCGGGCCTGGTCCCGGTACGTGGCGAACCCGTCCCAGCCGACGAGCTTCTTCACCTTCTCCAGCGCGGCCGGGTAGTCGCCGGAGTCGTAGACGAGCGGCCGGCCGTCCTGGAAGATGAGCCCCTGGTCGTACGGCATCTCGTCGGGCTGGATGAAGTTGCGCTCGCGCACGACGGTGCGGTCCAGGCCGAGGTACCGGGCGATCGCGTCCATGGTGCGCTCCATCGCGAAGACGCCCTGCGGCCGCCCGGCGCCCCGGTACGGGGTCACCTGGACGGTGTTGGTGTAGACCGAGCGGAACTCGACCCGGTACGCGCCCGGCTTGTAGGGGCCGAGGAGCTGGGTGGACGTGATGATCGGCGAGATGATGCCGTACGGCGTGTAGGCACCGTTGTCGTGCGCGAACTCCACGGCGAGGCCGCGCAGCCGGCCCTCGTCGTCGAAGCCGACCTCCACCGTGTGCTGCTGCGCTCGCTCGTGCGCGGAGGAGATGAAGTGCTCGCGCCGGTCCTCGGTCCACTTGACCGGGCGGCCCAGGCGGATCGCCGCCCAGGGCACCAGGATCTCCTCGGGCCACGGGTGCACGATCTTCACGCCGAAGCCGCCGCCGACGTCGGGGGTGACCACCTCGACCCGGTCGACGGGGAGGTCGAGCTTCGCCGCGAGCGCGAACCGGACCGAGGTGGAGGTCTGCGTCGAGGAGTACACGCGCAGCGAGCGGTCGGCGCCGTCCCAGCGGGCGTACACCCCCCTGCCCTCCAACGGCATCGACGCGGACCGCTCGATGTCGAGGTCGAGGCGCAGCCGGTGCGGTGCCGCCGCGATGGCCGCGCGCGCGTCGCCGACCTCCTGGACCAGATGGGCGGCCACGTTGTCCGGGACGTCCTCGTGGACCGCGTGTTCGGCGCGCAGCGCCGCGTCCAGCCCGACGACGACCGGCAACTGCTCGTACGTCACGCGGATCAGCCCGGCCACGTCCTCGGCCACGTACCGGTCCACCGCGACCACCATCGCCACCGCCTCGCCGACGTGCCGTACCACGCCGTTCGCGAGCGGGTACCCGGTGCGCGGCGCGTGCAGCGCCGGGTGCGGGATCAGCAGCGGCAGCGGTTCGGCGACCCGCCCGTCGAGGTCCTCGTACGTGTAGACGGCCACCAGCCCGTCCACGTCGAGCGCGTCGGTCACGTCGACGTCGAGCACCCGCGCGTGCGCGTACGGGCTGCGCACGAACGCCGCCGCGAGCGCATCCCGGCCCAGGTCGTCGAGGTACCGCCCGTCGCCGGACACCAGCCGCGGGTCCTCCCGCCGCTGGATCGGCTCGCCGAACATCCGGGTCGTCACGGTGTCTCCCGCTGGATGACGGCGGCCCGCAGCACCGAGGCGACGATGTTCTGGTACCCCGTGCAGCGGCACAGGTTCCCGCCGATCGCCGCGCGCGCCTGCTCCTCGGTCGGGTCGGGGTTCTCGCGCAGGTACGCGGTCACCGTGGTGACGAACCCCGGGGTGCAGTACCCGCACTGCAAGCCGTGGCACTCGTGGAACGCCCGCTGCACCGGCCCGAGCCCGCCGTCCGGGGCGCGGCAGCCCTCGACGGTGGTCACCTCGGCGCCGTCGACGGTGACCGCGAACAGCAGGCACGAGCGCACCGGCGCGCCGTCGAGCAGGACGGTGCACGCGCCGCAGACCCCGTGCTCGCAACCGACGTGCGTACCGGTGAGGCCGAGGTCGTGGCGCAGGAAGTCGGACAGCAGCCGGCGGGCCGGTACCGTCGCCGTGCGGCGCACGCCGTTGACGGTCAGGGTCACCTCATGCACGCGACGCCGCCTCCCGGCCGGCGCGGGCGGTCAGCACCGCGACGAGGTGGCGCCGGTACCCGGCGGTCGCGTGGATGTCGTCCTCCGGTTGGACGCGCGCCGCCGCGAGCACACCGGCGGCGGCCCAGTCGGCGGCGTCGGCCGGCTGCCCACCGACGGCGTCGGTCAGGTCGACCACGACCGGTGCCGGGCCGACCGACACGTAGGCCGCCCGCGCGGCGGTCACCCGCCGGTCGGCGTCGAGCGTGACGAGCACGCCCACGCCGCACACCGCGTAGTCCCCGCGCCTCCGGGACACCTCCAGCCACGCGGTGCCGCTGTGCGGCGGCGGTACCGGGAACCGGGCTTCCACCGCCAGCTCGCCGGGCCGCAGCGCCGACTCCAGCGGACCCACGAAGAACTCCGCGGCCGGCACGGTGCGCGGCGCCACGCCGGCCCGCGCGACCGAGACCGAGCCGGACAGCAGCGCCAGCACGGCGGGCAGCTCAGCCGCCGGGTCCGCGTGGGCCAGGCTTCCCACGGTGGTACCGCGGTTGCGGATCGCCGGGTGCGCGACGTGCGCGGTCGCCTGGCGCAGCAACGGGAGTACCGCGTACGCCGCGGCGTCCCGCTCGACCTCGGCGTGCCGGGCGAGCGCCCCGACCCGGACCGCGCCCGGCTCGCACCGGACGTAGGCCAGCTCGGCGAGCCGGTTGATGTCGACGAGGTGCCCCGGCGCGGCCAGGCGCATGTTGAGTACCGGCACCAGGCTCTGGCCGCCGGCCAGCACCTTGCCGTCGGGTCCGGCCTCGGCGAGGGCGCCGAGCGCCTCCGCCACGGTGGCCGGTCGGTGGTAGGCGAAGACCGGCGGCTTCACCGGCCCCGCTCCTCAGATGGCACGCGCCACATGGTACGTCCCGATGGTCACGATCGTCCCCCGCAACGCGTTGAACTGCGGCGGAAGCGCCCTTACCGTCAGAGGCGTGCCCGACGAGCAGCGAGATCTTGGACGTTCGCACCCCCTCCAGGAGCTGCGGGAGTCCAAGATCGCCGAGAGACACGTCGACGTGCGGCCGGGGGTGTACCGGGACTCGGTCCGGTTGATGCAGGTCAGCCAGGCACTGCGCGAGCTGCCCGGGGTGTCCGCCGCGCTGGTCGCGATGGCGACCGGGCTGAACCTGGAGCTGGCCGCCGGCCTGGGGTTCGCTCCCCCGGACGGCGCCGGGCCGACCGACCTGTTCACCGCCGTGGCGGCCGACGACAAGGACGCGCTCGCCGCGGCTCTGGAGCGGTTGGAGGTGGAGCTGCGCGACCCGCCTGCCACACCTACGGGGTCGTCAGACGTGCCACCTCGCTCGGTCGGGTCGGCCGTCCGCCGCTCGGGCGCGAACCTCGCTCTCGTCTCCACCCCCGGGCGGTACGCGGTCCTCGACGCGCTGGACGCGCTGGACGCGGGCGCGTCGGTACTCGTGTTCTCCGATAACGTTCCGGTGGCCGAGGAGGTCCGGCTCAAGGAGCTGGCCGCCGCGCGCGGGCTGCTGGTCATGGGACCGGACTGCGGTACCGCCGTCGTCGGCGGGGTAGGGCTCGGCTTCGCCAACGTGGTCCGGCCCGGCCCGGTCGGCCTGGTCGCCGCGTCCGGCACCGGCGCGCAGCAGGTGATGTGCCTGCTCGACGCGGCCGGGGTCGGGATCTCGCACTGCCTCGGCGTCGGTGGGCGCGACCTGTCGGCGGCCGTCGGCGGGCGGTCGACGCGGGCCGCCCTCGACGTGCTCGACGCGGACGACGCGACCGAGCTGATCGTACTGGTCGCGAAGCCGGGCGCCCCCGAGGTGAGCGCGCGGGTCGAGGAGCACGCGGGAGCGCTGCGCACACCGGTGGTACCGGCCCTGCTCGGCCCCGGCCGACCGGACCTCACCGCCGCCGTGGCGGGGGCGCTGGAGGCCCTCGGGCGGCCGGTACCGGATCCGTGGCCGGCCTGGCGTCCGGCCGTCGCGCCGGCGCCCCGGAGCGGCTCGCTGCGGGGGCTGTTCGCCGGAGGTACCTTGCGTGACGAGGCCGCGCTGATCCTGGCGGGCATCCCCCATCGACTGACCGACTTCGGCGCCGACGAGCTGACCCGGGGCCGGCCGCACCCGATGATCGACAACGCGCTCCGGCTCGCCGCGCTGGCCGATGCGGCGGCCGACCCGGCGTGCGGTGTGGTACTCCTCGATGTGGTGCTGGGGCACGCCGCCGACCCGGACCCGGCCGCGGCGCTGGCTCCGGCGATCGCGGCGGCCGGTCTGCCCGTCGTCGTCTCGCTGACCGGCACGGCGGCCGACCCGCAGGGGCTGGACCGGCAGTCCGGAGCCCTGCGCGGTGCGGGTGCCACGGTGTTCCTGTCCAACGCCGAGGCGGCCCGGTTCGCGGCCGGGCTGGTGCGCCGATGAACCTCGGGCCACCGATCGTCACGGCCGGCGTCGACCGGCTCGCCGAGGCGCTCGCCCGCCAGGGTGCCCCGCACGTCGCCGTCGCGTGGCGGCCGCCGCCGGAGGAGACGGTCGGCGCGCTGACCCGGGTACTCGCCGATCCGCGCCGGGTACCGGCCAACGCCGAGGCGGTCCGGCGGATGCTCGCGGCCGGCGCGAAGCTGGTCGACGTGCGCCCCGCCGCCGAGGTGGTCGGGCTGGAGCCGGGCCGGTTCTGCCACGCCGGGCCACCGATCACGTGGGAGTGCGCGTCCGGCCCGCTGCGCGGCGCGCTGATCGGCGCCATGCTGCTCGAAGGGCTGGCGGGCGACCCGGCGGAGGCGCAGCGCCGGCTCGCCGCCGGTAACGGCGTCGAGTGGGTACCGTGCCACAGCCTCGGCGGCGTCGGCCCGATGGCCGGCGTGGTATCGCCGTCGATGTGGGTCTTCGTGCTGCGCGACGAGGCGCACGACCGCACCGCCTGGTGCACTCTCAACGAGGGGCTGGGCGCGGTGCTGCGGTACGGGGCGTACGGGCCGGCGGTCATCGAGCGGCTTCGCTGGATGGGCACGGTCCTCGGCCCGGCGCTGCGGCAGGCGGTACGGGCGCACGGGCCGGTCGACGTGAAGGCGATCGTCGGGCAGATGCTCGCGATGGGCGACGAGGGGCACAACCGCAACCGGGCCGGTACCCTCATGCTGCTGCGTGACCTGCTGCCCGACCTGGTCGAGTCCGGGCTGCCGTCCGCCGACGTCGCCCGGGTGGCCCGGTTCATCGGCGGCAACGACCACTTCTTCCTCAATCTGGTCATGCCGGCCGCGAAGCTGCAGGCCGCCGCCGGGGCCGGGATCCCGGGCGCCACGGTGGTCACCGCCATGGCCCGCAACGGCACCGACTTCGGCATCCAGGTCTCCGGTACCGGCGACACCTGGTTCACCGGCCCGGCGGCGGTACCGGACGGGCTGTTCCTCGGCGGGTACGGGCCGGCGGACGCCAACCCCGACATCGGCGACTCGGCGATCACCGAGACCGCCGGGCTGGGCGGGTTCGCGATGGCGGGGGCGCCGGCCATCGTACGGTTCGTCGGCGGCTCGGTGTCCGACGCCCTCCGCGCCACCCGCGAGATGTACGAGATCACCCTTGCCGAGAACCCGGCGTACCCGCTGCCGGTCCTCGACTTCCGGGGCGCGCCGACGGGCGTGGACGCCACGCTCGTGCTCCGGACCGGAGTCCGGCCGCAGATCAACACCGGCATCGCCGGGCGGGTCGCCGGTACCGGCCAGGTGGGCGCCGGCCTGGTGAACCCGCCGCCGGAATGCTTCGTCGCGGCGGTTGCCGCGCTCGCCGAGGCGGTACGGCCGTGGTGATCCGGAACCGGCCGGCCACGCCGCCCGTCCAAGAAGGCATGCGCGCTGCCACACTGCTGCTCGCCGCCCTGGCCGTCCTCGCCGGGTGCGCGGCCCCCTCACCGGGCGGCCCGGCCACGTCATCAGGCGGCGCGGCGCCCGCGCGGTCCATCAGCCCGGCGGGCAGCGGCGGCCCGGTACCCGCGACCACCGGCCCGGACCGGCCCGAATCGCCCGGTCCGGTGC
>JBKPCQ010000187.1:0-14354 GCA_046727455.1 Actinomycetota bacterium
CGGCGCAGCGCTGGGTCCTCGGCCTGGCGTCGGTGGCGTCGTTGATGGTGATGCTGGACACGATGGTGGTGACCACCGCCCTGAGCACGATCCGGCGGGATCTCCACGCCTCGCTCGACGAGCTGGAATGGACGATCGGGGCATACACCCTGACCTTCGCGGTACTGCTGATGAGCGCCGCGGCGCTGGGCGACCGGTACGGCCGGCGGCGCCTGCTCGCCACCGGGCTGGCGGTGTTCACCGCGGCCTCGGCGGCGTGCGCGCTGGCGCCGGGCATCGGCTGGCTGATCGGCGCGCGGGCGGTCCAGGGCGCCGGCTCGGCGATGATCATGCCGCACGCGCTGGCGCTGCTCAGCGCCGCGTACCCGCCCGAACGACGGGCGCGGGCCCTGGGCGTGTTCAGCAGCGTGACCGGGCTGGCCACGCTCGGCGGCCCGCTCGTCGGCGGCGCGGTGACCCAGGGCCTCGCCTGGCAGTGGATCTTCTGGCTCAACGTCCCGCTCGGGCTGCTGCTCATCCCGCTGGTCCGGGGCCGGATCGACGAGAGCTTCGGCACCGACGTCGGCCTCGACGTGCCGGGCCTCGCGCTCTCGGCGGCCGGCGCGCTCGGACTGGTGTGGGGGCTGGTGCGCGGCAACGTGGTCGGCTGGGGCAGCGCGGAGGTCGTGGGATCGCTGGCCGCCGGTGTCCTGCTGGTCGCCGCGTTCGTGGCGTGGGAGGCCCGGGCCCGCGAGCCGATGCTGCCGCTGCGGTACTTCCGGCTACCCGCGTTCTCGTCGGGCAACGCGGCCAGCTTCCTGCTGTACGGGTCGATCTTCGGCGCGGCCTTCATGGTGCCCCAGTTCCTCCAGGTCAGCCTGCACTACGGGCCGCTCGGCGCGGGGCTGCGCCTGGCTCCCTGGACGGTCACCCTGTTCCTGGTCGCGCCGATCGCGGGCGCCCGGGTCAGCCGGATCGGCGAGCGCCCGCTCGTCGTCGGCGGGCTGGTGTTGCAGGCCGCGGGACTCGCCTGGCTCGCGCTGATCGCCCGGCCCGACCTCGCCTACCCGGCGATGGTCGCCCCGCTGGTCGTCTCCGGTGTCGGCGTGTCGATGGCCATGCCGGCCGTCCAGAACGCCGTCGTCGGAGCGGTGCCCCGCCCGGCGATCGGGAAGGCGTCGGGCACCTTCAACACGCTGCGCCAGCTCGGCGGTACCTTCGGAATCGCGATCGTCGCCACGGCGTTCGCGGCGGCCGGCGGGTACGCCTCGCCCCAGGCGTTCAGCGACGGTTTCGCCCGCGCGATCGGGGTGACGGCCGCGCTGTCGCTCGCCGCGGCGGCCGCGGGCCTGCGGACGCCCGGCCGCCGGGTGGCGGTGCCGGCGGTACCACCGGCGGCGCGGACACCGGTGCTGGCGGAACGAGGAGAGTGATGACGCAGGAGTTCCTCGAACTCGCCGACCCGTACCGGCGCGAGCTGCTGGCGTACTGCTACCGGATGCTCGGATCGGTCCACGACGCCGAGGACCTGGTGCAGGAGACGCTGCTGCGGGCCTGGCGGGCGCATGCCGACTTCGACGAGCGGCGCGCCTCGCTGCGCACCTGGCTGTACCGGATCGCGACCAACGCCTGCCTGACCGCGCTGAAGCGGGCCGAGCGCCGGCCGCTGCCGTCCAACCTGGCCGGTCCGAGCACCGATCCGGACCAGCCGGTCGGCCCGGGCCGGCCCGAGATCGCCTGGCTGCAACCGGTCCCGGACGCGCTCCTGCCGGACGATCCCGCGTCCGTGGTGGCGGCCCGCGCCGGTATCCGGCTCGCGTTCATCGCCGCCCTGCAGTACCTGCCTGCCCGGCAGCGCGCCGCGCTGATCCTGCACGACGTCCTGGCCTGGCGAGCGGCCGAGGTCGCCGAGCTGCTGGACAGCACGCCGGCCGCGGTCAACAGCGCGCTGCAGCGCGCTCGGGCCCAGCTCGCGCAGGTCGATCCGGTGGCGGACGAGATCGCCGAGCCGGGTGACCGGGAGCGGCGCGCGGTGCTCGACCGGTACGTCGAGGCGTTCGTCAACTCCGACGTCGAGGCGCTGGTCGCGCTGCTGCGCGAGGACGTCGTGCTGGAGATGCCGCCGATCGTCGCCTGGTTCGCCGGCCGGGACACGGTCGGCCGGTTCCTCGCCGCCCGGATGGGGCACACCTGGCGGATGGTGGCGACGGGCGCCAACGGGCAGCCCGCCGCGGCGCAGTACCGGCGCGACGCCGACGGCGTGCTGCGGGCCCACTCGCTCGCGGTGTTGACGGTGACCGGTTCGCGGATCGCGCGGATCGTGGCGTTCCAGGACCGGTCCCTGTTCCCGACGTTCGGCCTGCCGGACGTGCTCGCCGACGGGGACCGGGTGCCGCGGGTCACGTCCGCTTGAAGTGAAGTTCGCTTCACCTTGCAGTCTGGTACCCATGACCGCACCGACGACCACCCGGCCCGGCCGGCCGGCCGCGCTGATGACCGCCCTGCGCCGCGTCACCGGGGACGAGAAGCACGCGCCCGCCGCGATCTCGACGCTGGACGTGCTCTGGGTCCTCTACGACCGGGTGCTCCGGGTGGACCCGGAGCGCCCCGACGACCCCGACCGCGACCGGTTCGTGCTCTCCAAGGGCCACGGTCCGGCCGCGTTCTATGCCGTGCTCGCGACCAGGGGCTTCTTCCCGGCGGCGTGGCTCGACGACCTGGCCGGGCCGGAAAGCCGCCTGGGCCATCACCCCGACCGGACGCTGGTACCGGGTGTCGAGATCAGTTCCGGGTCGCTCGGGCACGGGCTGGGGCTGGCCGTCGGCATCGCGCTGGGCCTGCGCGCGCAGGGCCGCACGGCGGCGCGCGTCTACGTGCTCGTCGGCGACGCCGAACTCGACGAGGGCAGCAACCACGAGGCCATCGCGTTCGCCGGGGCGGTCGGGCTGGACCGCCTCACCGCGGTCGTCGTGGACAACCAGTCCGCCACGTACGGCTGGCCGGGCGGCATCGCCAGCCGCTTCACCGTCAACGGCTGGTCGGCGGCCACCGTCGACGGCCGCGACCACGACCAGCTCGCGGACGCATTGTCGCGGAGAGCCGCCGGGCCGCACGTGGTGGTGGCCCGGGTGGAGCCCAGGGAGTGACCATGCGGGACACGTTCATCCGCACGACCACCGCGCTGCTCGACGAGGACCCGCGTACCGCCGTCGTCCTCGCCGACATCTCCGCCGAGCCGTTCGAACCGGCCGCCCGCGCGCACCCCGACCGCGTCGTGAACGTCGGCATCCGGGAACAGCTCATGGTCGGGGTGGCCGGCGGGCTGGCGCTGACCGGGCTACGCCCCTACGTCCACTCGTACGCGCCGTTCCTCGTCGACCGGCCTTACGAGCAGATCAAGCTGGATCTCGACCACCAAGGCGTGGGCGCGGTACTGGTCAGCGTCGCCGCCTCGTACGACGCGTCGGCCGAGGGGCGTACGCACCAGTCCCCCGGCGACGTCGCGCTGATCGACACCCTCGCCGGGCCGTGGACCGTGCAGGTGCCGGGCCACCCCGACGAGGTACCGCCGATGCTGCGCGCCGCGGCCGGGCACGACGACCCGGTGTACCTGCGGCTGTCCACGGGTACCAACGACACCGCCTATCCGGACGCGGCGCGACTGCGGGTCCTGCGCCGCGGGAGCGCGGCGACCGTCGTGGCGGTCGGCCCCATGCTCAAGCGGGTGCTCGCGGCCACCGAGGGCCTGGACGTCACGGTCGCCTACACCCACACGCCGCGCCCGTTCGACGCCGCCGGCCTGCGGGTCGTCGCGGGCGAGGCGGTGGTGCTGGTGGAGCCGTACCTTGCCGGGACGTCCGCCCGGATCGTCGCGGACGCGCTGGCGGATCTCCCCCACCGGATGCTGGCGCTCGGCGTGACCCGGACCGACCTACGCCGCTACGGCAGGCCCCCGGATCACGAGCGCTGGCACGGCCTGGACCCGGCCACGCTGCGTCGCCGGATCACCGGATTCGCGCCCGCCGTCACCGGGGCCTGAGCTGTTTATAACGACTTGATAACGGGTAGTCCTCTCGACATCGCTCGGGGTCGAGAGGAGCAAGGTGAAGGCCGCCGCCCGCACGAGCCTCACCGTGGCGGCGGCTGTCCCGTCCGGTCAGGTACGACCGGTACGCGTCGTCGCGGTGCTGCTCCTCCTCGTCATCGGACTGCCCGGCGCCACATCGGGATCCGCGCTCCGCTTCCCGGGCGTGTTCGGCGGACCGGGCGCCGCCGCCCCGGTCGCCGCGGCGCCGCAGGAGGACATGTACTACTACAGCGCGATCGCCGACCGCGACGTCATCCTCAGCCCGGCCCAGCTCTCCCGGGCCGCGACCCGGCACCGGCAGCTCCCCGCCGTCCAGCGGCTGCGGCTGGACACGCTGCTCGCCACGGTACCGACGCGGGCGCAGGGGTACCTGCTGAAGGCGTTCGCCGCCGGGCACTCCGTGGGCGAGCTGGCCACCTTCGCCCGGGTGATCGCCCCGCGTGACCGGGAGTGGTTGCGTACCCGGCTGAGCCTGGTCGCCCCGGGCTACCCCGGCCCGGTGCACTACCGCGGGTACCTCGTGCGGCAGTACGACGACACGAGCTGCGGCTCGACCTCGATCGTGGTCGCGCACGCGATGGCCGACCCGATCTACTCGTTCCTGCTGACCACCGGCGGTCACCCGGACACCGCCGACGAGACCGGCGAGCGGTTCCTGGCCCGGCTCAAGGCCGAGGAGCACCGCATGCACCGCGCGACGAACCTGCTGTGGCCGGCGGTGATCGGTACCCCGCCGTGGGGGCTGCGCGACCAGATGAACGAGCAGGCGATGGGGATCGGCGGCCAGTACCGGTGGATGGTCACCGAGGAGTGGGTGACCGGGCCGGTCGACGCGGTGGTACGGCAGGCACTCGCGGCCGTCGACGACGGGTACCCCGTGCCGGTACTGATCGGCGACGCGATCCCCCGGCACTACGTCCTGCTGGTGCACTACGACACCGCCGGTGCGCTGTTCTACGAGCCGACCAGCGGCGCGATCAAGCGGGTCGCGGCCGCCGCCCTGGCCCGGCGCAACCTCGGCGTGCTGGGCTTCCCGCATCTCAAGGGCGTCATACTGCCCGGCCCGCCCACCGGGTAGGCGGAGCGGGCCGGGGTCGTGCGGGACGGGGCGGGACGGGCCGGCGAGGGGGCCGGGCCCGGGTCCGCCTGTCGGTCAGTCGCTCACTCCGTCGGGCTTCCGATGCCGGGTCCCTCCGGCGGCGTCCCGATGCCTGGCCCGGCCGGTGCCGGGTCGGTGTTGGGGTCCGGCTCTTCCACCGGGGTACCGATGCCCGGTCCCTGCGGCGGGGCCGGTTGAGGTTGGGTGCTTGCCTTCTCGGTCAACTGAGCCTCCCGTTGATGTTGAACTGCTCGTGATGACCGACGGTGACGCTACTCCGGTCCGGGAACCGCGTGTCGCAGATGTCGGACGATGGACAATGGGTGCCCGGCCGATCGGTACGGACGGTAATCTCTAGCCCAGCCAACAAGCGAGCGCCATCGATCCGCAGCACACCGGGGAATCATGACCGACGTCGTCTGTCAACACTGCCGTGCGCTCGCTGACTCCAGCCACCGGTTCTGTGGCCGCTGCGGTACCCCCCTGCATGTCCGCTGCAGCGCGTGCCTGACGCTGCTCGCGCCCGGGCTGGAGTTCTGCACCAACTGCGGCCACCCGATGACCGGCACGCCGTCCGGGCCGGACGCCGGACGCGAGGAGCGGCGCACGATCAGCGTGCTGTTCGTGGACATGGCCGGCTTCACCGGGATCGGCGAGCGGCTCGACCCGGAGGACCTGCGCCAGCTCCAGCTCGCGTACTTCGCCACGGCGAGCAGCGTGGTCCGCCGGTACGGCGGGATCCTGGAGAAGTACGTCGGCGACGCGGTCATGGCCGTGTTCGGCGTACCGGTGGAGAGCGAGCACGACGCGGTCCGCGCGGTCGCGGCCGGGCTGGAGGTCCAGCGCGAGCTGGACGACCGGCCGCTCGCCGGCCGGTACCGGATGCGGATCCGGGTCGGCGTCGCCACCGGTGAGGCGCTGGTCGACCTGGCCGCCGCGCACAACGCCGGCGAGGCCATGGTGTCCGGGGACGTGGTCGCGACCGCCGCCCGGCTGCAGGCCCTCGCCCCGGACGGCGGCGTGCTGGTCTCGGCGGCCACCCGGCGGGCCACCACCGGCTCGATCCGGTACACCGAGCCGCCGCGGCGGGTCACCATCGCCGGCAAGTCCCGGCCGGCGCTGGTGTGGCTGGCCGAGGGGCTCGCCGGCCGGATCGAGCTGGACGACGACACGATCCCGCTCGCCGGGCGTACCCACGAGCTGGACCTGATCGCCTCGGCGCTGATCCGCAGCGTGCGCGAGCGGGAGGCCCGGCTGATCTCCGTGGTCGGCGTGCACGGCGTGGGCAAGACCCGGCTGGTCCGGGAGATCGCCCGGCGCATGCAGGCCACCCCGGAGGTACCGGTCCGCTGGCGGGAGGGCCGGTGCCTGCCGTACAACGAATGCGGGCCGTACACCGCGCTGACCCACATCGTGAAGGCCCAGGCCGACGTGCGGGACACCGACGACGAGGTGACCGCGCGGGGCCGGTTGTCGACCGCGCTCGCCGAGGTGGTCGCCGCGCCGGACGTCAACCGGCTCGCCGAGCTGCTGGGCCCGCTCGCCGGCCTGCCCGGCCGGCCGGTCAACGCCGGCGAGATCGAGGCGGCCTGGCGCGAGGTGCTGGTCGCGCTGGCGAAGAACATGCCGACGGTACTGGTCGTGGAGGACCTCCACTTCGCCGACCCGGCGATGCTCCGGTTCCTCATCGGCCTCGTGGAGACCGTCGGCGAGGTCCCCCTGATCGTCCTCTGCACGTACCGGCCCGAGCTGCTGGAGAACGAGCCGGCCTGGGCCGGCGGGCCGCCCGGCACGCTCACGGTTTCGCTCGGGCCGCTGCGCGGCACGCCGGCCCGTGAGCTGACCCTCGGGCTGCTGCGCGGGCACCGGCTGCCGGAGGTGCTGGCCGACCGGCTGTGCGCGATCACCGGCGGCAACCCGATGTACGCCGTCGAGTACGTGCGGATGCTCGCCGAGCGCGGGATCACCGGCGAGGTCGGCGCCGACATGGAGCTGTCCATCCCGGAGACGGTCCACGGCGTGATCGCGAACCGGATCGACCTGCTCAGCAGTTCCCAGCGCACCGTCCTGCACGCCGCCGCGGTACTCGGCGACAGCGTCTGGCCGGGCGCGGTGGCCGCCCTGCTGGCGCTGCCCGACGACGAGGTCTCCCGCGCGCTGGCCGAGCTGTGCCGCCGGGACATGCTGGTCGCCGCCGGCACGTCGGTGGCCGGCGAGCCCGAGCTGAAGTTCCGCCACCAGCTCCTGCGTGACGTCGCGTACGGCCGGCTCCCCCGGGCGGCGCGGGCCACCCTGCACCTGCGGGCGGCGGCCTGGCTCGACGGGCTCGCGGTTACCGGGCGGCACGACCTCGTGGCGGCGCAGGCCCGGCACCGGGTGGCCGCCCTGGCACTGGCCGAGCAGCTCGGCGAGGACACCACGGTGGAGGCTGCGGCGACCCGGCGCACGCTGCTCGCCGCCGCCGACGCGGCCGTGGCCGTGTGCGCCGTCGAGCCGGCGCTGGCCCACCTGGAGCAGGCGCTGACCCGCTGGCCGCAGGAGGTGGACCGGGCCGAGCGGCTGGCCACCGAGCTGCAGCGCCGCCGGCTGGAGTTCCTCGTGGACGGAGACCGCTTCTACCGCGAGGGCGGGGCCAAGGACCTGGCCCGGATCGCCGAGCGGATGGGCGAGATCGGCGACTGGGCCGGGGTGGCCCGGGCGGAGACGGTACTCGGCCAGGTCGAGGCGATGCGCGCCGAGCAGGAGAAGGCCGCCGACCACCTGACCCGCGCGGTCGCCCTGTTCGCCGACCTGCCGGACAGCGCGGCGAAGGCCGAGGCGCACGCCGAGCTGGCCCGGCTGCGCCTGCTCCAGTACCAGCCGGCCGGGGCGATCGTGGCCGCCCGCTCGGCGCGTGAGCTGGCCGACCGGCTCGGGCTCACCGACGCCGCCGCGCAGGCGATGATCAGCATCGCCAGCGCCCGGTACATGGCCGGCGACCCGGGTGGCCTGGACGAGCTGGAGCGGACCGCCGAGCTGTGCCGGGCGCAGCGCCTGCCGGCCCTGCGCCGGGCCGCGAACAACCTGCTGGTCCTCCTGCTGGAGGAGGGCGAGCTGTCCCGCGCGGCCGAGGCGGCGGCGGAGAGCACCGCAGCCTACGGCGGGCAGTTCAGCGTGGTACCCCGGTACTCGGACGCCGCCACCTGGGCGTACTACACCGGCGACTGGATCGGCCTGCTCCAGGCCGCCGACGCGTACCTCGACGCCGAGGACGCCGAGACGACCGAGTGGGACCTGCAACTGCGCGGGCGGCGGGCGTGGATCCGGACGCTGTGCGGGGAGCCCGCCGGTACCGACATCGAGCGGTGCCGGGACAGCGCCGGGCGGTTCGGGTTCGCCCGGCTGCGGTACAACGCCTGCGCCCAGGGCGCGCTGTACGACGCCTGCCGGGGCGCGGACGCCTCGGCTGTCGCCCAGCTCAACGAGCTGGCCGAGGTCTGGCGGGCCGGGCCGACGACGCTGACCGTGGAGTGGCTGTCCGCGGTGACGCACGTCGCCGCCCTGGTACCGGACGCTGCCGAGGTCGCTGCCGAGGTCGTCGCGACCGTCCCGCACCGCACCGGGTGGATCGAGGCGGCGGAGGCGATGACGGCCGGATCCACCGCCGCCGCGCGGGGTGACCGCCGGTCGGCGACCCGGTCGTGGCTGGACGCGGCGGAGCGGTACGACGCGATCGGCTCGGTCAGCGACGCGGTCCTCGCCACCGCCTGGGCCGCCCGGGTGTCGGCCGCCGGCATCGACCGGACCGGCCAGCACCTGGCCCGGGTCCGGGCGTTCGCCGAGCGTAACCGCGCCCCCCGCCTGCTCGCCCTGGCGACCGGCACGCCCCGCACCGGATGAGCACCGACAAATCACCGAACGGACCGCCCGGTGCGGCAGTCCGTCTGTCGGCCGGCGGCGGGCCGGTCTGGTATGAAGCTCGGGTGCCCCGACCCGCGCGTGCGGTGACCCTCGGCGCCGGCCTCTGCCTCGCCGTGCTGCTGCTGGTCACCGGGTGTACCGGTGCCGCACCGCAGGTCGCCCGGTGGATGTCCGGACCGCCGGCGGTACCGGGCCCGGCCGGCCTGGGCGCCGGGGCGCCGGCCCTCGGGGTACCGCGTCCGGTGCCGGGCAAGGTGATGCTCGGCGCCTACCTGGCTCTGTCCGGCCTGGACGGGGCGCAGAGCCTGGCGCTGCGCCGCCGGCAGCTCGGCCGGGACCTGCGCGTCCTGCACCGGTACTACACCTGGTCGGACCAGCTTCCCGACGGCCCGGGGAGCCTGCCGCCCGGCACGATCCTGATGATCTCGTGGAACGGCGCCCCGTACGGCTCGATCACCGGCGGGTCGCAGGACGCGCTGATCGCGCACGCCGCCGACGCGCTCGCCAGGTACCACCGGTCGGTGTTCCTGCGCTTCGCCTGGGACATGAACGGCAACGGGTACTCGTGGAGCGGGGCCCGCAACGGCGACAACGCCGCGGGGTACGTCACCGCCTGGCGGCACGTCCACGACATCTTCGCCGCCCACCACGTGACCAACGTCGCCTGGGTGTGGGCGCCCGCCGCGGCCTCGGTACCGGCACAGTCGTGGAACGACGCCGCCCGCTACTACCCGGGCGACAGATACGTCGACTGGGTCGGGGTCGGCGGGTACCTCGGCGACAGCGTGACGCCCGAGTCCCTGTTCGGCGGGATCGTGCGCGGCTACGGCGGCCGGAAGCCGGTGATGATCGCGGAGACCGCCGCGCCCGAGAAGGGCGGCACCGCCAAGGCCGACTGGATCGGGCAGCTCGCCGCGTGGATCGTCGCGCACCCGCCGGTCGGCGCCCTGGTCTGGTTCGACACCGACAAGGACAAGGGCGCCGGCAAGGACTGGCGCATCGACAGCACGCCGGCCGCACTCGCGGCGTACCGGAAGCTGGCGGACGATCCCCGCTTCGGCGCCTGACGCCCCGGTTACCCGGCCGGCCGTTCCTGCACGGCCCAGCCGTTGCCGTCCGGGTCGCTGAAGAAGACGAACGAGTTCCAGTCGCCGCCGCGCCCCTCGGCCCGGCCACCGCCGTCGAAGTGCTGGACGGAGCTGACCTCCACACCCCGCTCGACCAGCTCGGCCCGGGCCACCTCGACGTCCGACACGACGAGCTGCATGCCCTGGGCCGAGCCGGGCGGCGACTCGGTCAGTCCCCTGCCGATGACGATGGAGCACGCGGATTCCGGTGGGGTGAGCTGCACGACCCGCGTGTCCTCGCCGAGGCTGGTGTCGTGGTCGACCACGAAGCCGACCTGTTCGCTGTAGAAGTGCTTGGCGCGGTCGACATCCGTCACCGGGACGACCACGACCTCCAGCTTCCAGTCCACCACACCCATGGTAAAGGGGGGGCGGTGCTAGAGATCCATCGCGGTGAGATCCGCGACCGGGCGTACCTCGACCAGGCCGAGGGTGGCCTCCGGGATCCGCGCCGCCACCTCGACCGCCCGGTCCGGGCTCGCGCAGTCGACGAGGAAGAACCCGGCCAGGTGCTCCTTCGCCTCGGCGAACGGGCCGTCGCTGGTGACCGTGCGGCCGTCCTGGACGGCGACGGACGTCGCCTGGGACGGGTCGGCCAGGGCCTCGGACACGATCAGCTCCCCCGAGTCGGTCAGGTCCCGGTGCAGGGCGGCGTAGGCCCGCCAGCCCGCGGCCCGCTGGTCGGCGGACATGTTCTCCCAGGTGTCGCGGGACTTCGGGTTGCTGTGGATCAGGATCAGGTACTTCACCAGACGATCCTCCCACCGGGGTGCCGGCCTGTCCGGCACCCCGGTGGGGGACATCCCGGCTACAGCTCCTTGTGGTCGATGTGCCCGTCGATGCGGGTGTCCCCGACCGGCCGGCTGTCGCTGACGATGAACCCGTCGACGTCGTCGAGCAGGAAGGTCGGCACGTCCGGTGCCTTGTCCGCCCGGCCGTGGTGGAAGTCCGCGTCGGTGGCGTGCCGCACCACGATCGCCGGACGGGTGTCGGTGGTCTCGTACCGTACGTCGACGTTGTCGAAGTCGAGCCCGCTGGCGTGCCGGATGAAGAACCCGTAGGCCGGCAGGGTGCCGAACATCGTCGGCTCCGGGTACGCGTTCTCCAGCTCCGGCGGGTCGGCCACCGCGTCGGCCGGGGTGAGCCCGCCGAGCATGTGGTGGCGGACGTTGCTGATCCGGACGTCCTCGACGTTGTGGCCGGGGATGCCGGCGATACACGACGGGTACCGGGGGTCGGCGTTGTGCGCGATGACGTTGCTGATGCTGACCCGGCGCAGGCTGCCGACCGGTACCCCGGCCGGGCCGCGCATCCGGGCGCCGAGCCGCATGAAGATCGGCATCTGCACGTTACGCATGGTGAGGTTGCTGATCGTCACGTCCTCCAGCAGCCCGCCGTCGACGGTCTCCAGGGCCAGGCCGCGGCAGTACTCGAAGACGACGTTGGAGATGGCGATGTTGCGGAACCCGCCGTTGGACTCGGTGCCGAACTTGATCCGGCCGGTCCGGCCGAAGCCGGCCGCGGTCTTGAACGTGCCGTCGTAGAGGGTACCGAGGTCGTAGCCGCTCACCATGCAGTTGTCGATGGTCACGTTCTCGGTGGCGCGGGCCACGTTGAGCGCGTACGAGCTCTTCAGCACGATGGCGTCGTCCGATGGCGAGTTGACGGTGGTGTTGGAGATCCGGACGTCCTTGCAGCAGTCGACGTTGATCCCGTCGCGGTTGGTGTCGATGACCAGGCCGTCGATGCGGAAGTTGTCCACGCCGGTCGGGAGGATGGCGAAGTGACCTCCGTTGAGGATCGTGATGTCGCGGACGGCGACGTTGCGGCACAGCTTCAGGGAGATGGCCTTGTTGCCCTGCAGCGGCGCGGACTCCTGGGCGCCGCTGCGGACCAGCCCCTTGCCGTCGATGATGCCCGGGCCGGAGATGGTGATGTTGGTGAGGCCCTCGCCCCAGATGAGGCTGTTGTGCCAGTGGCTGTGCCCGAAGTCCTGGAACGGGTTCCCCGCGCCCGGCTCGGCCGGGTCGTACCCCAGGCCGTTCGCCGGCGCCGCGCCGAGGATCGTCGCGTTCTGGCCGAGGTACAGGCCGACGTTGCTCTTCAGGCGGATCGAGTAGCTGGCATAGGTACCGGCGGGAAAGTAGACGGTGCCCCCCGGCCCGCCGCCGGGGCCCTTCCCCACCTGCGCCGCCGCGTCGATCGCGCGGTTGATCGCGTCGCTGTCGATGGTGACCCCGTCACCCTTGGCACCGAAGCGGGTCACGTCGAACACCCGGCCGAGCCCGACCGGTGACCTCCCGTCCGGATCGGCCGGATCGGCGAATGCCGCCCCGCCCGCGACGACCGGCACGGCGGCGCCCGCCGCGCCGGCCGCTCCCCACGTGACGACGCGACGACGACTCAACGACATACCCACGCATCTCCCTTCCCGGTACAGATGAAGTGGCATTGGTCGATGTCCAGCTTGCCGGTATCGGGAAGAAGGCGCACGTCGTGCTTCTCGCCTCACGGAAGACCGCGCCCGGCCCGGCTCTGTACCGCGGAATGCGTTGTTGATCCGTTACCAAGCCTTGGGGTCCAATCCGGCGACGTACCACCGACACGGGGTCCTTCCTTTGTCGGTCAGCCGGGACGCCGTGAAAGGCTGGCTATGAAGCGGTTAATCGCCCTCGGCGCGACACTCGTCGTCGCGGCCGGGTTGACTGCCTGCTCCGTAAAGGACAGCAACAAGACCTCCAACAACGCGCAGGGCAGCAAGGAAATCACGTTCCTGACGTTCGAGACCCCGAACCTCAGCTCCGCATACTGGGACGCCGCGATCAAGCGGGTCACCGACAAGCACTCCGAGATCAAGGTGAAGAAGCTGGTGTCGCCGACCGCCGACGGCCGCACCGCGTACGCCAAGCAACTGCTCCAGTCCGGCCAGTTCCCAGACGTGATGATCGCGGTGTCCCCGGCGGGCTTCGCCGAGGCCGGCAACCTCTACGCCTGGCAGCCGTCCGAGCTGAAGGACTTCGTGTTCCCGACGGCCAACCCCATCAAGGGCAAGTACTACCAGCTCCCGGCGAACACCCAGACCATCCCGCCGGTCTACTACAACAAGAAGATGTTCACCGACGCGGGCGTCAGCGGCACCCCGAAGACCTGGGCGGAGCTGCTGGACGCGTCGGCCAAGCTGAAGGCCAAGGGGTACACCCCGTTCGTCATCGGCGGCGGTAAGGACGGCTTCGCCTCGTCGATGATCCTGGCCGGGCTGGTGAGCGTCGACGTGTACGGCAAGACGCCGGACTGGCTGACCCAGCGGCGGGCCGGCAAGGTGAAGTTCACCGATCCCGACTTCGAGGCGGCGGTGGGGAAGTTCGCCGACCTGGCGGCCAAGGGGTACATCGACAAGACGAACGTCTCGCGCGACTACGCGGCCACCGAGCAGGCCTTCCTGGACGGCAAGGGCGCGATGTACCCGATGGGCAACTGGTTCGCGGCGAACGCCGACACCAAGCCGCACTCCTTCGACATCGGGGTGTTCAACTTCCCGACGGGCGACGGCAAGCTGGTTGTCCCGGCGTACACCGGTGGCGGCATGATCGTGAGCGCGACCGCGAAGAACCTCGACGCGGCCAAGACGTTCGCGCTGGCGTTCCAGACCGACAAGGCCCAGCTCGACGCGTCGGTCAAGGCCGACGGGCTGTTCCCGGCCATCAAGGGCTACTCCCTGCCCAGCGACGTCGGGCCGGTCTTCAAGGCCGGGTACGACCTGTACAAGGAGGCGGTCGACCAGAACGCGGTGGTGCACACGTTCCGGTGGGAGACCGCCGACGACGGGCTGCTGCCCGGGCTGACCGACAAGGTGGACGCAGCGGCGCAGGATCTCATCAGTGGCCGCAAGACGGTCGCCGACGCCTGCGCGTTCCTGGACGCTGAGTGGGCCAAGGCCGGCTGAGTCCTGGAGCATTCCGGACGTCCGCGGGGCGCTGCCCCGCGGACGTCCGGACGTGAGCACGGGGAGGAGAATCACCGCATGGTTGCCCGCGTCGACACGCCGCCGGCACCGTCACCGCCGAGCGCCCCGCGCCGGGCCGCACGGCGGCCCCGCCGGCCGATCCGGCACCGGCTCGGGGCCTTCCTGTCGTTCGCGGCGCCGGGGGTACTGGTCTACGCC
>JBKPCQ010000188.1:0-11466 GCA_046727455.1 Actinomycetota bacterium
CCAAAGACCACCCGCGGCCGCACCCGGTAGGCCGGCCCGGCCGCTCCCGACGAGTCGGTGACCCCGTCGTCGGTGGCGACGGCGTCCCACCGGTACTTGGTGTTGTAGTCGGCCAGGAACGCCCGCAGCCGGTCGGCCCCGGTGACCGCCACGGCGACGCCCTCGACGATCACCACCTCGGTGCCGCTGTCCAGGTGCACAGTGATCTGCGGGTTGGCGACCAGGTTGTGCCGCGCCAACGAGCCGGTGCTGAACCAGAAGCCGTCCGCCAGCCACGCCCCCCAGACCGGTCGGCAGTGCGGACGGCCATCCGGGCGGGTGGTGGCGATCCAGTAGGTGCGGGCCGTCTCCAGCCGCTGCTTTGCCCACGACCACGGCAGCAGCTCCCCGGGCGGGGCCGGGACACCGAACATCACCGGCGGCGCGCCGGTCGGGGTGGCCAGTGCTTCCATGTTCGACCTCCCGGCATGTTGGTCGACCGCATCGTGTTTGGTCGGTAGCCCGAGTTGTCCGTCATGGATCTCGGCTGACATCCGGTAGCCATTGTCGGACAGCCGGGCAGCGATGGAGCGCCGCAGCATTCCTGGCCCTCGACATCAACCGCACAGCCGCCGCCCCGGTTCGCTGCCGACCACGAAAGACCGTCGTCGACGACTACGTAGCCGAGGCACGATGGCCCCGATAGCGATCTCCGGCCCGCTGCCGTGTGCCTGAGGCGCGCCAGCGCAACCGCACGGCATGCCGGTTGTCCATCCATGGCGATCTGTGGATGCTCCATGGGTGCTCGGACGCCATAGACCAGGCGGCACGGATGGGACCACACGGCTTGTTGCCCCATCAACCGGGACGAAGTACCCGTGTTTTGGACTCGCGGGCACCAGTGGGACCAGATAGCACAAATAGGAGCGGACTCTTAATCCGCGGGTTCGGGGTTCGAGTCCCTGGCGGCGCACCCGTGATCAAGGCCCTGACCTGGCAGTTTTCCCAGAATCAGAGCCATTTTCATGTCCAGTGTGGACGGTTGGGTGCTCGAGGGGTGCTCTGGAGCCGTTGGACGAAACGGGCCGTGCATGGACTAGATGGACGGGCGGGCACCACGCTGGCCATCACCCCAATCGCCGTGACCGTTCGGCAGCCTGGCCCTGCGTCATCTCGCGGCGGTTGCTGCCGCGATGGAGTCGACGATGTGGATGGGTAGATGGGGTTTGGCGTTGCTGCCGTGCAGTGCGCCCATGTAGGTGAGGAGCTGCCGCGGTTGTTCTGGCGCGCCGAGGGGGACGGGTTCGACTTTGCGCCAGCCGCGAGCCGAGGCGGCCTTGACCGCTGCGAGGTAGGTGGCCTCGTTCATGCGGCCGAGCGTCTTTGCTCGCATGAGCAGCGCGGCCAGCGAGACCTGCCAGTGCCGCTTCAGGTCGAACAGCGTGGGCCAGTCGACCGTGTCGGGGAGCGCATCCCGGATGTCGGCGGCCGGCATCAGGAACGCCGCGGCGAAGGCGTACGCCTGCTTTTCGATCTCAGGTAGTCCCCAGATTTGATCTCCGTGCATCAGGAGGTGTCCGAGTTCGTGCGCCGCGTCGAACCTGGAGCGGGCGCGGTCGTTCTTGTCGGTGCCGAGTACGAGGACGGGGTGGTCGGGGAAGGGTAGGGAGAACGCGTCGACGTCGATGGAGCCGAGGGGTAGGCGGATGACCGCGATGCCGTGGGACTCCAGTAGCTCCACGACGTTGGGCACCGGCCCTGGGGGGAGCTGCCAGGATGAGCGCAGTGCGGCTGCCAGGTCCTCGACGTGCTCGGGGGCCGCGTCGAGCTCTGGGGCGGGGAGGTGGGGGATCGACAGCGTCGTGAACAGTCCTGCGGACCGGGCGTGCGAGGCCAGGTCGTGCGCGACGTGCCCGATCGCCCGGGCTCTGCGGCGGTCGGTGACGGAGGTGCGGCGCAGGGACCGGAAGAAGCCTTCGTGCGTCTCGGTCACCGGCTGGGCGAAGAAGCCCACGGGGACCTTCAGGACGGTGCTCAGCCTGGCCACGGTGTCCGCGCTCGGCCGGGTCGAGCCGCTTTCGAACTGGCTGAGCGCGGCCGGGGTGACCTTGAGCTTGGTTGCCAGCTGAGCCTGGCTCCAGCCCATCAGCTCACGGGCAAGGCGCAGCCGTGCGCGCTCGAAGGCCGGGGCGTTCATCCACTTCTCCGTACTCGATCTTGTTTCCCGCATTCTGTCGGACCCGCGGGCCAGACTGGTGTCCGACGCCGCCACAACTCTTCTCTCAGTGTAGAAGCGCACTCGGACGATCATGCTGCTATCTTAAGTACACCCGAGCGTGAAGATCGCGCTCGACGAGCTTGAAGCGAGGTAGCTGTGCCCGGTGAGGCCGGTGACGCAGGGCGGTTCCAGATCCTGTCGCTGGACGGTGGCGGTCTGCGCGGGATCTTCTCCGCGGCGATCCTCGCCCGGTTGGAGGGGGACCTGCAGACCTCGATCATCGACCACTTCGACCTGATCGCCGGTACCTCGACCGGCGGGATCATCGCGTTGGCGTTGGGTCTCGGGATGAGCCCGCGCCAGATCGTGGAGTTCTACACCGAGCTGGGCGGGCGGGTGTTCCGCAATCCGTGGGGGTGGCGTTCGGCCCGCCAGGTGGTACGGGCGAAGTACGCGCCGGGACCGCTGCGGGAGGCGTTGACCGCCGTGTTCGGCGGCCGCATGTTCGGGCAGAGCACGAAGCGGCTGGTGATCACCTCCTACAACCTGGGCGCCGACGACGTGTACCTGTTCCGCACCGCCCACCATCCGCGGCTTCGCCGGGACTGGCGGGAACGGGCCGTGGATGTCGCCATGGCCACCTCGGCCGCACCGACGTATCTGCCGGGTTTCCCGTTGTCGGGGACGCGTCTGGTCGACGGCGGAGTGTGGGCGAACAACCCGGCGATGGTCGCGGTGGTCGAGGCGGTCGGCACCTGCGAGGTGCCGCTGGAGGCGCTGCGGGTGTTCAGCCTGGGCACCACGGTCGAGATACGTCACCGCAGCCGCCGACTGGACCGGGGCGGGCTGCTGCCGTGGGCGCGCGCGGCGGTCGACGTGATCCAGCGAGCGCAGAGCATCAGCGCGAACAACCAGGTCCACCACCTGGTGTCCCCGCAGCGCCTGCTGCGGCTGGACCCGGCCGTCCCGGCCGGCCTGTTCGCCCTGGACAAGGTCCACGCCGACGACCTGATCGGCAAGGCCGCCCACGCCAGCCGTACCCGTCGGCGATGCTCCTGCGGTCGCTCCCGATCGTTGCGGTACCAGTGGCTTACCTCGGCGACGATGACGGTTCCCGCCGTTCCTGCCTCGTCGGCGCCGACTCCCTTTTCAAGATTGGCCACGCTGTGCTCGGTCGCTTCGGTCAGGGTTTCCAGCCAGACGCGTTCGATGGCGTTCTGATCGTGGGGAAGCCACGGCCGTGGAGTTCTCTCTGACCGCGGCTCGGGCCGGCGCAGGGTCAGCGACGGCTGCGAGAACCCGAACTGTTCGCTGAGAAGGGGAGGGTCCTGGCTGCTGCGCGGAGTGGGCGGGTTGGGCAGGCGGCCACCGCGCATCAGTTCGGATAGCACTCGTGCGGCGGCTCGGCGACCGAGCAGAAGCGGCAACGGTCGAACGATCGCGCGGATGTCGTGTGATTTCATTCGGTGCTGGAGCCCGTCGCTGCCGCCGTCGGTCCACCGACGCCACCAGGCCGGACCGATGACCTGCGGCTCATCGGCGCGCATCGCGCCGTGGTAGACGACGACGGACCTCGCCAGCCCTGCCTGGCGCGCGGCTGCTTGCAGGAGCGTGTGGTAGGGCGCGATGCGCTCGCGTGGATCGAAAGGATCGGCCAGAACGGCGCCGGTGTCCGGATCCACCGCCGGAGGACCGGTGGCGTGAAGCGGCGGGGTGGCTAGCAGGTACGACGCCGGCAGCGTCTGCGGTGGCGGCGACCCCGCGGACAGCCCGTGGAGCAACGCCGCCCGTCGAGCAAGATCACTAATGACCAGGTCAGGCGAGTTGACCGCAGCAGCCCGCATGCTCAGCGTCTTCGTCCGCAACCTGCTGTTCACCATCGTGGTACCGGGCGCCGGGGCGGTCTGGCTGCCCTGGTGGATTCTCACCCGCGCCAACCCCGCCGCCGTTCCGGTGGCCTGGCCGGCGGTCGCCGTGATCGCACTCGGTGCCGCCTTGTACCTGTGGTGTGTGTGGGTATTCGCGGTGGTGGGACGGGGCACTCCCGGCCCGTGGGACGCGCCGAGGCGCGTGGTCGCCACCGGCCCGTACCGCTGGGCGCGTAACCCCATCTATCTCGGCGCGCTGCTCGTCGTCCTCGGTGAGGCGTGGCTGTTCCTGTCGCTGCCGCTTCTTGGGTACGCAGCCGCCATGGCGGTCGTGTTCCACCTGTTCGTGATCGGCTACGAGGAACGGACGCTGCGCCGCCGGTTCGGCGACGCCTACCTGGAGTATCGGCGGACAGTTCCCCGGTGGTTCCCCCGCCGGCCCAGGCCCAGCTGACACCCGGGACCGCGTTTGCACCGACGTACGGTGCTCAGGCTCGTGGCTCGTCGTCGAGTTGGTCGGCCAGGCAGGCGAGGTACAGCGCCAGGGTGGTGCGATGGTCGCGGGTCGACCGGCCGGTGAGTTGCGCGATCTTGTTGAGCCGGTAGACGAGGGTGTTGCGGTGGATGTGGAGTGCCGTGGCCGCCTGGACGAGGTTGAAGCCGGTCTCGCACCAGGTGATGAGAGTGGCGCGCAGGGCGTGCCAGTCGGGCTGGGTGCGCAGTTCTGTGGTCAGTGCCTCGACGAGCCTGGCGCGCGGGCGGTTGCCGGCCGTGGCGATCAACTGGTGGACCCGCATGTCGTCGATTGAGGTGATCGTCGGTGCGGGTTCGCCGCGGGTGGCGAGCCGGGCGCCGAGCCGTAAGGCGGTGCTCGCATCCTGGTAGGAGTCGTGCAGTTGGGTGACGGTGGAAGCGACCGCGCCGATGCCTACGGCGGCGGCCAGTCCGTGGCGGCGGCCGAGCTGGTCGACGACCTCACGGCACCGCGCGTGCAGCGAGTCGGCATGGCCGTCCGAACGGCGGGTCGAGGCGACCCGGTGCAGGGCGACGAACCGGTCCGACGGCATGGCCGCGACGACGTCATGGGTGGGGGCGAACGTGGTCCGCAAGGTATGGAGTAGCGCGAGCCGGGCGGTGGACTGTTGGGCGCCACCGGGGTCGTCGTGGCCGGGCGGGGCGATCAGTTCGACCACGACCACCACCCGTGGTACGCCGAGGTCGTAGCCCAGTTCGCCGGCGCGGTAGGCGATCAGTTCCGGCTCGACCACCTCCGCGTCGAAGTACGCGATGTCGCGCACGAGGTCCTCCAGCGCCCGCTCGCGCAGCAGTCCTGAGCGCAGTACCACCGATTCCTGGAGCAGGATCTCGGTCTGGCGCTTGACGACGAGCCCGAAGCGGCGCACCTGGGCGGGCGAGCCGGTGATGCCGACCGTACCCAGCGCCGCCGCGCCGAGGACGATCGGCAGGGTGATGCCCGGGCGTACGCCGCGCAGCCGGCGCGCCTGCGCCGTGTCGTGGGTGGCCGGCTGGATGGTGCGGACGACCTCCACCGACGCCTCGTGGAAAGTGCCTACCCGGCTCAGGTCGCCGCTGCCGATCACGGTGCCGTTGCGGTCGGTGATGAGGACGTTGAACCCGATGATCTCGCTCGTGTCGCCGGCGATCTCCTGCGCGAGCGCCGGCGTGAGGGCTGGCGCCAGGCCCGAATAGTCCACGACGGCCTCCTGCATTCCGCGCTGTCGGTCGAATCATACAAACAGACGCTCCGAAGACGGCCAGGGTTTGTACCAGTAATCCAATGACCGCCGGCCTCGGTCGGCCTAACGTGAGAGCACTGAACCGCACCGGCCGCTGGCCGGTCCGGCGGTCGCGAATGACGGACCGGCGGAAGTGAGGATGAGGCCGGATGAGAAATCTACGAACCTTAGCGGTGGCAGCCGCCGCCCTGGTGCTGGCCGGCTGCGGCGGGAACGGCTCGACGCCGCCCACGGTGAGCGGCTCGGCGGCCGGCCTGGACACGATCGAAAAGGGCGTGATCAAGGTCGCCATCGAGCCATACATGCCGTACACCGATGTCAAGGACGGCAAGATGGTCGGCCTTGACGCGGACATCCTGCAGGAGGCGGCCGCCAACCTCGGCCTGAAGGTCGAACACAACATGACCGACTTCAAGGGGATGCTCGGCGGCGTGCAGTCGCACCGCAACGACATCACCATCGGCGGGGTCGGCTGGGGCGCCGAACGGGCACAGAAGGGGCTGTTCACCGACCCGGTGTACTACTCGCCGCCGGCCATGGCCGTGGTCGGCGACAAGTCGTACAAGACCGTCGACGACCTCAAAGGCAAGAAGGTCGGTACCGTGACCGGCTACGTCTGGGAAAAGTCGATCAAAGCGGTGGACGGGGTGGAGGCCAAGGTGTACCAGGACGCCGCCACGTTCTTCAGCGACCTGGGCTCCGGCCGCATCGACGTCGGATTCATCGACCCGCTGCTGGTGACCTACCAGGCGCAGCAGAATCCGGGTACCAAGTTCCGGTTGGTGTACTTCACCCCGCCGACCGACGAGCAGATCGCCGCGAAGCCGGAGTTCAAGGACTTCCGCCAGATCCAGATCGCGTTCTACGTGGCCAAGGAGGCGCCGAAGCTGGAGAAGGCGCTCGACGCGGAGATCGACAAGATGTACTCGAACGGCAAGCTGGCCGCGATGGTCAAGAAGTGGGGTGGCGACCCGGGCTCGTTCTGCAAGCCGGCCCCGTACCTGATCAAGCTCCGCCAGGGCGTCGACCGGCCGGCAGACTGGACGCCGCCGTCCATCTAGCGCGATCGGTGGGCGGCGGCATCCCGCCGCCCACCGGTTCCCCCGGGAGCTCACATGATCCAATGGTTGCAGGCCCACGGGTGGTGGCCGTTTCACGTCCACTGGTCGCAGTGGTCCACCCAGTTGCTCGACGGGTTGCTGAGAACCCTGGAGTACACCCTCTTCGGCTTCACCGCCGCGGCGCTGCTCGGGCTGCTCCTCGCCCTGATGCGGACCAGCCGGGTCCGCCTCGTACGCATCCCGGCGGCCGCCTACACCGAGCTGTTCAAGAACATCCCGCTGCTGGTGATCGTCTTCGTGCTCTACTTCGGACTTCCCGAGACCCAGGGCCTGTTCGGGAGCTGGGTCGTCATGGGGTCGTTCAAGGCGGGCGTGCTCGGCCTGGCGATCTTCTACGCCGCCTACCTGTCGGAGATCTTCCGGGCGGCGCTGTCCGGTGTCCACGATGGACAGCGGGAGGCGGCACAGGCTCTGGGCATGGGCCGGTGGGCGATCTTCGCGCACGTGGTGTTCCCGCAGGCGTTGCGACTGGCCCTACCCGGTACGAACACGATGCTGGTCGACATGCTCAAGTCCACCTCGTTGCTGATCACCATCACCGCGGGCGAACTGCTCAGCGTCGGCCAGTCGATCTCCTCGCAGACGTTCGAGGTGATGGAGGTCTACCTGGTCCTCGCCGCGATCTACTTCGCGATGTGCTACCCGCTGTCGCAGGCGCTGCTGTGGCTGGAGCGGCGGGTGCGTGCCGGTGCGCCGCTGTCGCCCCGCCGGTACCGGCGGCTGCGCACCGCGCGGGGACTGCTCGCCGCGATCCGGCCGGTCGGGGCAGCGTCAGGAGGTACGCCATGACACAGGGTCGGGCCGCGCCCACGCCGGTCGGTGAGTCGGTACCGGCCGACAACCCGGTTGTCGCCATCGAAGGGCTGGTGAAGTCGTTCGACGGTCGGGTCGTCCTCGACCACATCGACCTGCAGGTGTGGCCGGCGAGCATCGTGACGATCCTCGGGCAGAGCGGCGGCGGCAAGAGTACGTTGCTGCGTTGCGTGAACCTCCTCGAACGGCCGGACCGGGGCACGATCGAGGTCGCCGGTGCGCCCGTGTTCGCCGGCACCCGGGTCGTCAGCCGCGACCTCGCGAAACTGCGCCAGTCGGTCGGCATGGTGTTCCAGCGCTTCAACCTGTTCCCGCACCTGACGGCTGTGGAGAACATCATGCTCGCGCAGACGAAAGCCGCGCGCGTTCGCGCCGAACAGGCGCTGGACACCGCGGTGCGGTTGCTGCGCCGGGTCCACCTCGAACACCGCGGTCTCGCCTTTCCCGACCAGATGTCCGGCGGCGAGCAGCAGCGGGTGGCCATCGCCCGGGCGTTGGCTCTGCAACCGAAGGTACTGCTGTTCGACGAGCCGACCTCCGCGCTGGACCCGGAGTCGACCCGGGAAGTGCTCCAGGTCATGCGGGAGCTGTCCGACGACGGCATGACGATGATGATCGTGACCCACGAGGTGCCGTTCGCGCGGCGGATCTCCGACTCGGTGGTCTTCCTCGACAACGGCCGCATCATCGAACAGGGCAGTCCGGCCGATGTGCTCGACCGACCCACCCACCAACGGACCAGGGACTTCCTCAAAACGTTCAGCGACCCGTCCCACCCCGAGGCCACCTTCGACCCGGCCGTCGACGAGGTGCGTCCATGAGGGTCGCCGTTCTCGGCGGAGGCCACGGGGCGCACGCGATGGCGGGCGACCTGGCCTCGCGCGGGTTCGCGGTGAACATGTTTGAGATGCCGCAGTACCAGGCGAAGGTACGGGAACTCTTCGCCACCCGGACCATCCGGGTATCCGGCGTCATCGACGGCACCTACGAACTCAACAATGTCACCAGCGACATCGACGAGGCCATCGACGGCGTGCGGTACATCCTCGTCGTGACACCGGCCTTCGCGCACGAGGGATACGCCAGACTCCTCAAAGGTCGAACCACGAGCGACCAGGTCGCCGTCGTCTACCCCGGCGCCTTCGCCGGCCTACTGTTCCGTACCGTGTTCGCCGAGGCGGACTGCCCGGTCGTCGCGGAAGTCAACAACCTGCCGTACGATGCGCGGCTGGTCGCCCCGAGCCACGTCGCCATCTACGGCCACAACAGGGTCAACGTCGCGTTCATGCCGGCCGTCAAAGGTCCCGAACTCATCGACGACATGCGACGCATCCACCCGTACGAGAAGGTGTATGCCGACGTCCTCGAAGCCGGCCTCAGCATCGTCAACCCGGGTGTCCACAGTGGGCCCTGCCTGCTCAGCGTCACCGCCATCGAGAACTCGCCGAAACAGCCGTTCTTCCTCTACGAGCACGGCATCACTCCGGGCTCATGCCGGGTCAACCTGCGAATCGACAACGAACGCAAGGAGATCGGCCGCAAGCTCGGCTACCGGTTGACCCCCATCGAGGACTTCACCGGTCTGGCAGAGGACTACACGTGGCAGCAGCTCTACATGAGCATCCACGGCAACATCGCGCTGACCCCGATACCGGGACCGCACGACATCGAGAACCGCTACTTCACCGAGGACGCCCCCTACGGCCTCGTACCGTGGAGCCACATCGGCAAAGCGGTCGGCGTGGCCACACCGGTGATCGACTCCATCGTCAACATCTACAACGTCCTGCACGACAGGGACTGGTGGAAAGAGGGACGAAGCGCCGACGACCTCGGACTTGCCGGCATGTCACTGGAGCAGATCAAGACCTACGTCAAGACCGGCGAAACAGGCGCGTCGCACCGCGCCGATGCCACCACACCGGCAACATAGTCGGTCAGCCGACGGCCTGCCGCACGGCGTTGGCCACCTTGCGTACCTCGTCGGTCCGGTCGGACGGTGCGGTGGCGCGGAACACGACTTCACGGTCGAGCGCCGCTTCCGCGGTACTGTGCCAGAACGCGACGACGATCAGCGCGTACCGCGCGGTCCCGTCGAGCTGGTTGGTCTCCGCGAAGGTGATGAGGGTACCGGCCCCGATCCACTGCAGTCCCCGACCCCGATCTACGTGCTCAACATGAGCGACGAGCTGGGACATGGAGTCCGCGACATCGCCGATCGCTACGCCACCCAGTACGCGACGCACCTATGCGGCGTGCGCAACGAGAACGCGGCGACGCTAGCCTGCTTCGGTCAGACGTCCGTCGATCGCATGAAAGCGCTCGGCCTGCTCGACAACCGTTACTGGCTTCGGACGCCGCCTTCGCCGACGAAGCCGGCTTCGAAGAGATCGTCCAGGCCGGCTGCGCGATCGTGCACTCGCCCAACAAGTACGGCGTCTTGGGGGAGTCGGCGATCAGCGAAACCCGCCAGATCCCGCGCTTCCTCAACCGCGGGATCAGGTCGACCACCGTGAACGAGCGCAGGATCCGCGCCGATCGCTTAGGGTCGCGCACCGCGCGGGCGCACACCTGGTTCGCGCCCAGGTGCGGCGGGCGCAGGCTGGTGGTCCACGATTTCGCCCAGGCCGCCACCCCGCCCGGCGGCGGGCCGAGGACGAAGTCGGACGACGTCACGTCGTTATCCGAGACATCGACCATCGTCGCGTGCTTGTGCAGGATGCCGCCGATCGTGATCTTCCCGTGCTCGTCGACGGCGGCCTGCGCCCCGCTCGCCGGCTGGTCGACCCGCAGCCGGATGGAGGCGTGGTTCTCCTCCGGCACGGTCATGTCGGCGCATGGGCGACTTTGCGCCTCGGCAGCCGCCCGGGCCGGCCGGCGGGCTCACCAGGACGACGGGAGGAAGGACTGAGACCGCAGTGCGGTTGCCAGCAAGGACCGGCCGACGTATCGATTGCGCATCTTTGCCCCCGTGCAAGCGATCAGGTGTGGTGACCATGGACCTGTCTCGATAGCGCGCCGCGATTATGCACCTGTGTCGATGGCTCTGTCTACACCCGGTGAGGCACCGGTCACCGTCGTAGACGCGGAACGTGGCATCGGCGGATCCCGCCAAGCCGGCTTCTCCAGCGGCGAGGTGAACCTCGACCGCGCCGGTTCACCGGATGCGCAGTGGACCCGCGGTGGCGCCCGGTTCTCCGCCAGCACAACAGATCTCAGCTTGACCTTTACGCCCGTCGATACTCGCCGCGTCAGGCTCGGTCGTGCGCCGGCGGTGTTCGGCGGTCCAGGTGAGAACCTCGATGATGGCTTGTGCTTGTCGTGGGGCAAGCCGGCGGCCTTCGTAGCCGTCGGCGATGCGGATTTCGTGGATCACGGTCGTGGGCTTGGCAGGGTTGGCACGCTGCCACTGTCGGGTGGGGATGGGGAGTGCCCGATCGAGGCACTGCGTCGCACTGATCCGGGTCCTGCTCGTCCCGGCCACGCTGTACCTGGCCGGGCGCGCGAACCGGTGGTCGCCGCGCTGGCTGACTCGCCGGTCCGCCGAGTTGGGTACCGTCCGCGTCATGCGCTTACCTGCATGAGGTTGTCGGGGTCAAGTGGCGGTTTCGATGCGGCAGGCGTGGGTGGGCAACGGTCCACTGTCCTGCCTGCCTCTGGTCGGGGCGGGAGGTCGTGAGGACCGTTATGTAGCGGTGGTTGGTGGTGGG
>JBKPCQ010000189.1:0-20902 GCA_046727455.1 Actinomycetota bacterium
CTCCCGGCGCAGGTCGGCGAGCAGGTCGAGGATCTGCGCCTGTACCGTCACGTCCAGCGCCGTGGTCGGCTCGTCGGCGATGAGCACCGCCGGATCCAGCGCCAGCGCCATCGCGATCGACGCCCGTTGCCGCATGCCGCCAGAGAACTGGTGCGGGTCGTCGCGCGCGTGCCTGGGCCAAGGTAGGTCGAACCCGGCCGGACGGCCAAACGGGCCGATGGTTTCAGCCGATATGTCATGGTGGGGTCCGGCCGCTGCCCGCCCCGGCGGACCCCGCGCCGAGGCCCCGCGTTATGGTGCGACTCGTCGCAATGGTCTCTCCGGGAGCTTCGTCCAATGGGTAAGAAGGTCACCGTCGTCGGCGCCGGCTTCTACGGCTCGACAACCGCGCAGCGCCTGGCCGAGTACGACATCTTCGAGACCGTCGTACTGACCGACATCATCGAGGGCCGGCCCGCGGGCCTGGCCCTGGACCTCAACCAGTCCCGCCCGATCGAGGGGTACGAGACCCGGGTCGTGGGCGTCACGACGGGGCCGAACGGCGAGGGGTACGAGGCGATCGAGGGCTCCGACGTCGTCGTGATCACCGCCGGGGTACCCCGCAAGCCCGGCATGAGCCGCATGGACCTGCTCGGGGTCAACGCGAAGATCGTCCGGGGGGTGGCCGAGAACGTCGCGAAGTACGCGCCCAACGCGGTGGTCATCGTGGTCTCCAACCCGCTGGACGAGATGACCGCGCTGACCCAGACCGCCACCGGGTTCCCGCGCCACCGGGTGCTGGGCCAGGCGGGGGTACTGGACACCGCCCGCTTCACCCACTTCGTGGCCGAGGAGCTGGGGGTGCCGGTCAGGTCGGTCAAGACGCTGACGCTGGGCTCGCACGGGGACACCATGGTGCCGGTACCGTCCCAGTGCTCCGTCGACGGCAGGCCGCTGTCCGAGGTGCTGCCCGCCACGAAGATCGAGGAGCTGGTCACCCGCACCCGCAACGGCGGGGCCGAGGTGGTGGGCCTGCTCAAGACCGGCTCGGCGTACTACGCCCCGTCGGCCGCGGCCGCCCGGATGGCCCGCGCCATCGCCGAGGACTCGGGCGACGTGTGGCCGGTGTGCGCGTGGGTCGAGGGCGAGTACGACATCTCCGGCGTGTATCTCGGTGTGCTCGCCGAGCTGGGCGCGACCGGGGTGCGCCGGGTGGTCGAGACGCCGCTGACCGACAGCGAGCTGGCCGCGCTCAGGGAGGCCGCCGAGGCGGTCCGGGCCAAGCAGGCCGACGTCGCGAATCTCTGATACCGTACGTCCGTACTGTTAGCGAGAGGAGCGCCGGCCGTGACCAAGATCAAAGTGACGAACCCGGTCGTCGAGCTGGACGGCGACGAGATGACCCGGATCATCTGGAAGCAGATCCGCGACCAGCTCATCCTGCCGTACCTCGACGTCGAGCTGGCTCACTTCGACCTGAGCATCCAGCGCCGGGACGCCACCGACGACCAGGTCACGGTCGACGCGGCCAACGCCATCAAGCGGTACGGCGTCGGCGTCAAGTGCGCCACGATCACGCCGGACGAGGCCCGGGTCGCCGAGTTCGGACTGAAGCGGATGTACCGCTCGCCCAACGGCACGATCCGCAACATCCTCGGCGGCGTGGTGTTCCGCGAGCCGATCATCATGCGGAACGTGCCCCGGCTGGTGCCGGGCTGGACCAAGCCGATCGTCATCGGCCGTCACGCCCATGGCGACCAGTACAAGGCGACCGACTTCGTGGTACCCGGGCCGGGCACGGTGACCATCACGTACACCCCCGACGACGGCGGGACGCCGATGGAGTTCGAGGTCGCCAGGTTCCCGGGTGGCGGCGTGGCGCTGGGCATGTACAACTTCGACGACTCGATCCGCGACTTCGCCCGCGCCTCGTTCCGGTACGGGCTGGACCGCCACTACCCGGTGTACCTGTCCACGAAGAACACCATCCTCAAGGCGTACGACGGGCGGTTCAAGGACCTGTTCGCGGAGGTCTACGAGAACGAGTTCACGGCCGAGTTCGAGGCCGCCGGCCTGACCTACGAGCACCGGCTCATCGACGACATGGTGGCCCAGGCACTCAAGTGGGAGGGCGGCTTCGTGTGGGCCGCCAAGAACTACGACGGCGACGTGCAGTCCGACACGGTGGCGCAGGGCTTCGGGTCACTGGGCCTGATGACGTCGGTACTGATGACTCCTGACGGCAGGACGGTCGAGGCCGAGGCCGCGCACGGCACGGTGACCCGCCACTACCGCGCGTGGCAGCGGGGCGAGAAGACCTCGACCAACCCGATCGCGTCGATCTTCGCCTGGACCCGGGGCCTGGAGCACCGGGGCAAGCTCGACGGCACCCCGGCGGTCACCCACTTCGCCGAGGCCCTGGAGCGGGTGTGCGTGGAGACCGTGGAGAGCGGCCAGATGACCAAGGACCTCGCGCTGCTCATCTCCCGCGACGCGCCGTGGCTGACCACCGACGAGTTCATGGCCGCGCTCGACGGCAACCTGGCGAAGAAGCTCGCTACCTGAGATCCCATTCGGCGCCGTCGGGGGTGTCCCGGACCTCGATGCCGGCGGCCACCAGGCGGTCCCGGACCCGGTCCGAGGTTGCGAAGTCCCGCGCGCTCCGGGCCTCCGCGCGCAGGTCCAGCAGCGCCTCGACGAAGGGCCCGACGACGGTACGGGGATCCGCCGCCCCGGCCACCGCCAGCTCGCCGAGCCGGAGCACCATCCGGCGCAGCACGGTCCGGGCGTACTCGCCCTCGTCGGAGGTCAGCGTGTCGGCGGACCAGTCCACGAGTACCTGCTCCAGGTCCAGCAGCGCGGCCACGCAGCCGTCCACGTCCCGGGCGGCGTACGCGGCGGCGAAGACCCCTTCCAGCCGGTCGGCGTCGGCGCGCAGTGAGCCGCCGTCGGCCTGGGCCGCCGCGGAGGCCGGGACCGGGACCGGTGCCGCCGGGACGGTTGGCGTCACCCCGGCCAGGGTGTCGAAGGGGACGACCGAGCCGGTCGGGTACACCACGCTGTGGCCGTGCCGGCGGACCGTCAGGCCGCCCCGGCCGGTCACCGTCACGAGCCGGGCGTCGAGGTCGAACTCCGCGCTGGTGTGCTCGTCGACGCCGATGATCAGCGCCTCCTCCGGCAGTTCGCGCTCCATCGCGGACAGCCGGCGCTCGCCGAGGTAGCAGAAGCGGGTGTCGTGGTGCCCGCCCTCCGCGTTGTCGTAGTGCGGGATCAGCACCGCGGGCAGGCCGGTCACGCGACTGACCAGATCCAGGCCGGGCACCCAGGCCGGGTCGAAGCCGGCCTTGTAGATCTCGTACACCGGCACCGCGTGCGAGCCCAGCGTCAGCGCCGCGGCGCTGGCGAAGAGCACGACCGCGCCGCGCTCCAGGGCGCCGCCCAGTCCCTCGGGGACGGGGGTGTCCCGCCACTGCTTGAGCGCGTACGTCGGGCTGCCCGGCCCGGCGAAGATCCAGCCGGCCTCGTCGAGCCGGGCCAGCGCCCGGTCCCGGGCGAGGCCGGGCGGGGGCGGGGTCCGCCACGAGACGGGCGAGACGTGCCGCCCGACGCTGGCGGCGAAGTACGCCACCGCGCGGGCGGAGATGTCGTCCGCGTTCTCCTGGAAGCCGTACGGGGTGTCGAGGAGCACGGCGGGACGGGAGCCGACCCGCTCGAAGATCGCCCGGTGCGGCTTGACCATCGTGGGCGCGGTCTCGCCGCTGCCCATGACGACCAGCAGGCCGGCCATCAGAGGTCCACCCGGCGCACCAGTTCCAGCAGGTCGGCGGCCAGTTCTTTGGGGCGCTGGGCGTGCAGGTCGTGGTCGGACCGGGGGTACTCGTGGATGGTCGCGTCCGCGATGGCGGAGGCGGCCAGCCGGGCGCGGGAGCGCCGGGCGGTGGCCTGCTCCGGATCCGCCGGCAGGGCCGGCACCAGCAGGACGGGTACCGAGAGCGAGGCGTAGTACCGGTTCGGCGGGTCGTCCCACATGCTGCGCACGATCCGCATGTGCTTGTCGATGGGCAGCCGCCGGGAGAGGGTACCGTCGGGCCAGATCCGCATGTTGCCCAGCGTCGCCTCGATCGCCTCGGGAGACCACTCCGGGTGGCCCCGGCGCAGGTACCGCCGAAGCTCGTCGGCCGGCAGGCCGTCGATGTCCGGTGGCCGCAGCGCCTCGGCGGCGGCCTCCCACGACGGGAACTCGCTGGCCGGGTCGTACCACCCGCCGTCCACCAGGGCGAGCGCCGCGACCACCTCCGGGTGCTTGGCCGCGAGCGCGACCACCACGCTGCCACCCCACGACTGCCCTACGGCGACGACCCCGGTGAGCCCGAGCGCGGCCAGGTCCTCGGCGGCGGTCGCCGTGTCGTACCCGTCCGGCGGCGCGTCGCTGTCGCCGTGCGAGCGCAGGTCCACTGCGTGCACCGGATGCCCGGCGCCGGACAGTTCGGCGGCCACCTGGTCCCACAGGCGGGCGTTCGAGGACAGGCCGTGGACGAGCAGGAACGGCCGCTTGTCGCCCGGCCAGCGCCGGACGTGCAGGAAGACGCCGTCGGCGACCCGGACCCGGGTGTCGGTGGGTGGCATGGCCCCAACGGTATCGACGGCCCGCTGGTGTGGGCGAACCGCCAGCCGTTCGGTATGATGGTCGGTATGACTGCCAAGGTGACCCTGTCCTTCTCGGACGAGACGATCGCGGACGCCCGCCGGTGGGCCGAGCGCTCGGGCGTCTCCCTGTCCGCATGGATCGACCAGGCCGCGCGCGAGCGTACGCTGCGCGAGATCTTCACCGCGCACGCCGACGCGATCCGCCGCGCCGGGCTCGACGACGAGGACGCCGCGCTGGCCGACGAACGTGAGATCGCGATGGTGGATGCCGAGATCTACGGACCGGACCGGCGTGCGGCGCGGTGAGATCTGGCTCATCGAGGGGGCCCGCGAGCGGCTCGGCCTGGTCGTCAGCTCCGACGTCTACAACGGCACCGACGTACCCGTCGTCCTCGTCGCGGAGGTCGTGGAGAAGGACCGGCTGCGCGACTCGCCGCTCGCGGTGGACTGCGGTACCGAGTACACGATCATGCCGGACCGGCTGTCCGCTCCGATGAAGCGGTGGTTCAAGGAGCGCGTCGACGTCGCGGACACCGACACCATGCGCCGGGTCTCCCGAGCGCTGCGCATCATCCAGGATCTGTGAGCCCTCGGGGCCCGGCGCTCGCCGGGCCCCGAGGGTCGCGCGGTCAGATATGGCCGCTGATCGCGCGGATCAGCTCACCGCCCGGCGTGTCGCCGGACAGCTCCCAGAAGAACGCCCCGGCCAGGCCCTGGCTCTTGGCGTAACCCATCTTCGCGGCGATAGTCGTCGGGGTGTCGTAGCTCCACCACTGGCCGTTGCGGAAGCAGAACGCGGTACCGGCGATCATGCCGTTCGACGGGCACTTGGCCTTGACCACCTTGTAGTCGTCGACGCCCTGCTCGTAGGTGCCCGGGGCGGGTCCGGTCGCGGTACCGCCCGGCTGCTTCTGCTTCACCCCGGTCCAGCCGCGGCCGTAGAACCCGATGCCGAGCAGCAGCTTGCTGGACGGGATGCCCTTGCTCTTCAGCTTCGTGATCGCCGCGTCGGTGTTGAAGCCCTGGATCGGGATGCCCGGGTACGAGCGCAGCGGCGAGTGCGGCGCGGTCGGGCCGGCCGGCGCCCAGGCGCCGAAGAAGTCGTAGGTCATCACGTTGAACCAGTTGGCGTACCGGGCGGCGCCCGCGTAGTCGGTCTTGTCCATCTTGCCGCCGGCCGAGGCGTCGGCGGTGATCGCCGCGGTCACGAGCATGCCGCCGAACCGGGCGCGGAGCGCGGCGAGCAGCTTCTTGAAGGCGCCCGGCCCGCTCGCGTCACAGCTCAGGCCGCAGGCGTTGGGGTACTCCCAGTCGATGTCGATGCCGTCGAACAGGGTCGCCCAGCGCCTGTCCTTGACCACGTTGTAGCAGCTGTTCGCGAAGGCGGTCGCGTTGGCCGCCGCCTGCCCGAAGCCGCCGGACCAGGTCCAGCCGCCGAACGAGAAGATGATCTTCAGGCCGGGGTGCAGCTTCTTCAGCCGCAGGAGCTGGCCGAAGTTGCCCTTGACCGCGTTCGGGTCGGCCGGGTCGGCCTTGCCGTCGACGCTGCTCGCCGCGTCGTACGGCCGCTGGTAGTCGGCCCAGGCGTCGCCGAGCGCGCACTGGCCGCCGACCACGTTGCCGAAGGCGTAGTTGATGTGGGTCAGCCGCGAGGCCGAACCGCTGGTCTGCACGTTCTTCACGTGATAGTTACGGGCGTAGATGCCCCATTCGATGTAGTACCCGATGACCTTGCCGCCGGCACCGGGTGCCCCCGGCGCGGTGGGCGCCGCGGTGCCCGCGGACGCCGCGGTCGCGCCGACCGCGATACCGCCCGCGACGAGCAGTGCGGATGCCGCTGCGGCGAGCCGTCCCCAATGTCTCATCTTCGCCTCGCATCGTGAGCTGGATAGACGGCTAACGATAAAGAGAGTTTAAAGATGAGACAAGGCGCTGTTCCGTCTACCTGAGCCACGCCCGGTGCAGGACGGTCGCGCCGTTCAGTTCCGCTGTCGCGGCAATGATCAGGTCAGGAAGGGAGAAGTGCCGATGCTTGCCGGTAGCGGCGAGCATCCGGTGGACTTCCAGCGCCCGGTCCATGATCGTTGTGGTGGACGTCGAGCCACCGCTGGCCGTGCAGGCTACGCCCCCGATCCCAAGGGGTACGAGGTCATCTGGCGTCCCACCAGTCGATCTTCAGCCAGAAGCGTGTCGAACGGCGACCTTGGTGTCTGTGCCCAGTACCTCGCGGGCGTCTTCCAGCCACTCGTCGTTCACATCAACCGTGATGCGCGTCATGCGACTCAGCATGCACCAAGATTGAGCTGCCTGGCGCATCAAGATTGCATTCAGGAACGGCGTGCGTCGATCCAGCCGGCCTCGGCGAGGTGGGCGAGGACGATCTTCACAGCCGCGTCCGCGCTCATGTCCGTGGTGTCCACGATCAGGTCGGCATCGGTCGGCTCCTCGTACGGGTCGTCGATGCCGGTCATGCCCTTGAGCTGCCCGGCGCGGGCCTTCGCGTACCACCCCTTGCGGTCACGGGCCTCGCAGACCGCAAGGGGCGTCGCGACCCAGACCAGCAGGAACCCGGCGCCCGTCCCGCGCGCCAGCTCGCGGGCCTGGGCCCGCGCCGCCGCGTAGGGTGCGATCGGGCAGCAGATCGCCATCCCGCCGTGCCGGCCGATCTCGGCGGCCACCCAGCCGATCCGGCGGATGTTGAGATCCCGGTCGGCCTTGCCGAACCCCAGCCCTTTGGACAGCTCGCGGCGTACCACGTCGCCGTCGAGCACGGTCACCGTCCGCTCGCCGGTCTCCAGCAGCGCGTCGGAGATCCCGTGCGCGATGGTCGACTTGCCGGAGCCGGACAGGCCGGTGAAGAACAGCACCAGGCCGCGCTGCCGGCGGGGCGGCCGGTCGCGGGCCAGCTCCCGGGCGACGGCCGGCGGCGTGTGCCAATCGGGCAGCGGGTTGCCCCGGTCGAGCAGTTCGTCGATCTCGGCGGGGGTCAGCGCCAGGCGCCGGTACCGGGGCGGGATGTCGTCCCTGCTCCGCCACTGGCCGTCGCGGCTGTCGTAGGCCAGCTCGCGGGGGATCAGCACCCGGGGGCCACCGCCGGAGAGCATGGTGTCACCGGTGGACAGCAGGTGGGTGACGCCGTAGGCGGCGGCCACGCGGGCGCGCAGCAGCGCGTCGCGGATCTCGTCGCCGTGGTCGGCGAGCGGGACGGTGACGATGGTCGCGGGCGGCATCCGGTCGCGGGCGGCGAGGACCGCGCGGATCAGGGCCTCGCAGGACAGGCCGTCGGGTCCGGTCCCGGCCGTGGGGATCAGGACCAGGAGATGACCCTGGAGGGTACGGGCGGCGAGCGCGATCTGCGCCAACTGCGGCCGGTGCAGCGGGCGGTCGGCGATCACCCCGAGCACCCGGCCGGGCGGGAGGAGCGCGGTGACCTCGGCCGGGGTGCGAAGTAGGCGCTGGAACGGGCCGTGCCGCCCGTCGCCGATCCGCCGGACCGGTCCGCCGATGCCGTGCCAGCCGGGCCGGGTCGGCCAGACGTCGCGCGCGTCGACGGCCGCGACCGGCGCGCCCTCCGGGTCGGTCAGGACCAGTACCCGCCGCAGCGGGTTGCCCGGCTCCAGGTCCTCGACCGCGTCGTGGGGTACCTCCAGCGTGACCGGCACCGGCCAGGCCGTACCGTCGGCCAGCCGGCCGCGCCGGGCCAGGCTGCTGAGGTCGGTGCGGCCCAGGAAGCCGGTCAACGGCGCGTAGGCGCCGGACAGCAGCAGGTCGAGGTCGGCCAGCTCGTACGGCCGGGGCGCGTAGGTGGGCGCATCCCGCAGCACCTCGTCCGGCAACACCCAGCCCGCGCCGCTCATGCGGGCCATGATGCCAGGGGTCGGGCAGACCCGCTCAGCCGGTGTTACGCATCCCGGCGGCGATGCCGTTCACGGTGGTGAGCAGCGCGCGTTGCAGGGCCGGGTCGGGACGGACCGACGCCTGACCGGCCCGGTACTGGCCGAGCAGCGCGACCTGCAGGTGATGCAGCGGTTCCAGGTACGTGTCCCGTACCTGGAGCGTGCGGCGCAGGACCGCCTGCCGCTCCAGCGGCGCCGCCTCCCCGGTGATGGCGAGCACCTGCTCGGCCGTGCGCGCGTACTCCGCACGGATGGTCCCGAAGACGTGCCGCAGCGGCTGCGGTACCAGCGTTTCGACGTAACGCGAGGCGATGCCCAGGTCGGTCTTTGCCAGCGTCATCTCCACGTTGGACAGGAACGTCTGGAAGAACTGCCAGCGCTTGTGCATGTCGGCCAGCTCCTCACCGAGCCCGGCGTCGCGGGCCGCGGCGAGACCGGACCCGACGCCGAACCAGCCCGGTACGATCTGGCGGCTCTGCGTCCAGCCGAACACCCACGGGATCGCCCGAAGCCCGGCGAGGCCCGCCCCGGAGTCGGGCCGCTTCGCCGGCCGGGAGCCGATGTTCAGCGCACCGAGCAGCTCGGTCGGGGTGGCCGCCCAGAAGTACGCCGGCAGGTCGGGATCCTCGACGAGACGCCGGTACGCCCGGAAGGCGGCGCCGGACACCACGTCCATCGCGGCATCCCACCGGGCCAGGTCCTCCATCGGCTGGCGGGGCGTGGTGTGCAGCAGCGTCGCCTGGAGCACGGCGGCCACGGTCAGCTCCAGGTTCTCCCGGGCGAGTACCGGCAGCGTGTACTTGTCCGAGATGACCTCACCCTGTTCGGTCACCTTGATCGCGCCGTCGAGCGTGCCGTACGGCTGGGCCAGGATCGACTCGTGCGTCGGCCCGCCGCCGCGGCCGACGGTACCGCCGCGCCCGTGGAAGAGCCGCAACCGTACCGAGTGCCTGGCCGCCACGTCGCGCAGCGCGCGCTGAGCCCGGTGGATGGACCACTGCGAGGTCGTTATCCCGGCCTCCTTGTTGGAGTCCGAGTAGCCGAGCATGACCTCCTGGAGGTCGCCGCGCGCCCGCAGCAGCGTACGGTACGCCGGCAGCGTCAGCAGGTCGTCGAGCAGCTCGCCACCGGCGTCCAGCTCGGCCGGCGTCTCCAGCAGCGGGACGAACCCGATCCGCGCCTGTCCACTGTGGACGTCGACGAGCCCGGCCTCGCGGGCGAGGATCACCGCCGCGAGCACGTCGTCGACGCCGAGGGTCATCGAGACGATGTACGACTCGACCACCTCCGGCCCGAACCGCTTCTGCGCCCGGCGGATCGTGTGGAACACGCCCATCGTCCGGCGGGCCGAGTCGGTGAGCGGAGCGTCCACACCGGACAGTGGCCGCCGGCCGGCCAGCTCCCGCGCCAGCAGCTCCCGCCGCTGCGCCCGGGACAGGGCCCGGTAGTCGGTCACCTCGCCGGCCCGCTCGAAGAGCTGGGCCAGTACCGCGTGGTGCGCCTCGGCGTGCTCGCGGACGTCCATCGTCGCCACGTGCAGGCCGAACGCGGCGATGGTCCGGATCGCCGAGGCGAGCTTGCCGTTGGCCGTCAACTGGCCGCCGTTGCGGGCCAGCGACGCGCGCATCAGCTCCAGGTCGGCGATCAGCTCGGCGGAACCGCGGTAGTCCCGGCCGGGTACGTGCGGGGTGTCGTCGCGCATCCGGGCGCGGGTGTTGGCCAGCTTGAGCTTGACGCAGCGGGCCTTGAGCCGGTACGGCTCCTCGGCGTTGACCCGCCGGAACCGCTCGGCCAGCTCGGGCAGCCGGTCCATGTCGGTGGCCAGGCTGGCGGACAGGTCGAGGGAGACCCCGCGCAGCCGGCGGGACACGGACACCTCGCTGACGAGGTCGTCGAGGACCCGCTCGGCGGCGCGGATGCCGTGCTCGTGCTGGATCAGCAGGACGTCGCGGGTCACCGCCGGGGTGACGTACGGGTTGCCGTCGCGGTCGCCGCCGATCCAGGTACCGAAGGTCAGCGGGCGTACCGTGGGCGGGGTCTCGACCCCGAGGCTCCGCAGGGTGTCCGCGAGGTCGGTCAGGACGCGCGGCGCCGCGCCGGCGTACAGGTCGGTGAGGTAGTACACCGCGTTGCGCGCTTCGTCCTTCGGATCCGGCCGGTCCAGCCGCAGCTCGTCGGTCTGCCACAGCAGGTCGATCAGCTCGGCCAGGCGCGCGTCGGCCGGCGCGCCGCCGCCGTACAGGTCGGTGGCGGCGGCCTCGGCGTCCAGCTCGTCGGCGACCGCGCGGAGCTTGGACAGGATCGAACGGCGAGCCGCCTCGGTCGGGTGCGCGGTGAAGACCGGGCGGATGGCGAGCTGCTCGGCGGCGGTGGCGACCTCGTCGGCCGGTACCCCACGCTCGGAGATCAGCCGCGCCGCCCGGTCCAGCCAGCCACCCCGGTCGGCGCGCAGCCGGCGCAGCTCCCGGGCGCGGTGCACCTGCTCGGTGATGTTGGCCAGGTGGAAGTACGTGGAGAAGGCGCGCGCGAGCTTGGTACCGGTGGAAACATCCGCCCCGGCGAGCCGCGCCGCGGCGGCGCTGGGATCCGTGCGGACCTGGGCGCGTACCTCCTCGACCAGCGTGAGCAGTGCCTGCCCTTCCTGGCGGACGAGCGTGGCCCCCAGCAGCTTGCCGAGCCTCCGGATGTCGGCGCGCAGCCGCGCGTCCTGGTCGTGCTGCTCAGTCACCGCGTGCTCCTTCGGGGACGGCCAGGAGGGACGGCATTGTCCGGGCGCAAGGAATGCTACCCGGCGGTCACCGGTCGGCCGGTATCGTTCGCGCCATGCCGTACCTGCGCCGGCGGGACCTCCTGCGGCTGTCGGTCAGTAGTGGGCGGTGACGCGGCGGGCGGGGCCGTCGACGGTCATCAAGCCGCCGTACGGGACGATCCACTGCGGGTCGGTGTGCCCGATGTCGACGCCGAACACCGCCATCGCGGTCGGGTTGTAGTCGGTCAGCGCGCGCAGGACCGCCGCGCGCTGGTCCTGGCGGTACCGGTCGCGCTCGTCAAGGCTGGTGGGGTGCTGGCGGCTGTGCGCCTTGGCGGTGCCGACGATGACGGCCGGGAACTGTCCGAGCAGGCCGCGTTCGCCGGCGTTGCGCAGCATCCGGAACACCTCCTCGGCCGGCGGCATCTCCTCGGAGGTCTCCAGCAGCAGTACGCAGCCGGCGTAGTCGGTGATCGGGCGGATCCACCGGCCGGCGGCCAGGTTCCAGTGCAGGATCTCCAGGTTGCCGCCCCACGTCGGAGCGGTGACCGCCCGGTCGGGCTGGTGCCAGAACCAGCCTGGGCTGGGCTGGGTCGGCACGGTCCGCTCCAGTGAGGCCGGGTCGTTCCAGTCCAGATCCTCGTCGTTGAACGTCTCGACCGGGCGCAGGTCGACGTCGCCGCCGGTCAGCAGCGCCGCCCGCAGCGACGCCGTCGACACCGGGTGCAGGCCGCCGGGCCGGCCGAGGTGCACCATCGTGGACCCGCCGTGGTATCCCGCCACACCAACGTTCCACAACCAGTTCAGCATATTGGTGTTGTCGCTATAGCCGAGGTACGGCTTCGGGTTGGCGGCGAAGACAGCCGGGTTGAGGTACGGCAGGACGGTGATCTGGTCGTCCCCGCCGATCGTCGCGAGTACCGCCTTGATGTCCGGGTCGGCGAAGGCGGCCATCAGGTCGGCGGCCCGGTCCTTGGCCGGTGCGCCGACCTGCCGCGTCGTCGGGTACTCCACCGGCTCCAGGCCGAACTCGTCGCGCAACCGCCGCATGGAAAGCTCGTGCTTGGCCGGGAACGCGCCCGGCGCGGCAAACGACGGCGAGACCACCGCGACCCGATCGCCGACGGCCAGCTTCGCGGGAACGCTGAACTCCGGACGCATGTCTCCATCTAATCCGACACCGCAAGCTGATTGGTGATGCGGGCCGGCACACCTCGCGCCTACGACAGGGATGTTCCACCGGGCCGCATGATCGTCTGCGGGCAGGCGCACGGGGTAGCACCGGTGGAGGCGCGCTGATACAAGTGTGCCTATGTCGGTAGAACCACGGCCGCGCCGCGCCGGTTCGCGCCTCTATCCCGCCGTTGTGGCCGTAGTGGTGGTGATCACCGGCGCGCTGGTCGCCGTCTGGTACCGCCACAACCACGCTGCGCCGCCTCCGCACGCCGGGGCCGGGTACCAGGTCACCGTGTTCCTCTCGACGAACGCAAGCGACGCCGACAAGCACGCGATCGAGGCCGCGCTGCGCGACCTGCGACCGGTCGACGGGATCCGCTTCGAGAACCGACAAGAGGCATGGCAGCGATTCAAGGAGGAGTTCAAGGACGCCCCAGATCTGGTCCAGGCGACCAGACCCGAGAACCTGCCGGAGTCGTACCGGTTGAAAGTCGCGGAACTGCACCCGGTCTGCCCGGCACTGCAGCGTATCCGGCAACTTCCCGGTGTCGACGACGTCGTCACCGCCAGCCTCGCGGAGCGGACACCCTCCTTCGAACCCCACCCGCAGGAGCGCGCGTCGAACTCCCCGACCTGCTGACGGCTACGGCCGCAGAACGGGGCGTCGTCTGCCCGTACCGGCGAAGAAAGCGAACAGCGAGCCGTGGCCGGCTCGTCACGGTTGGCCCGGCCGGGCTCCGGTACCGGAGGCCCGCCGGCTCGCCTCGGTCGTCGACCTGCCGGCCCGGCTGGTTCAGAGGACCGCGTAAGCCCGGACCGGGAAGCTGGTCATCCCCGCGACGCGCGGCGGTACGGCGTGGAACCGGAAGCCGGCGTGCGGCAGCTCGTCCAGCCGGGTCAGGTGCTCGACGATCGGGATGCCGGCGGCGAGCAGGCCGGTGTGTGCCGGCCGTTCGCCGGTTGCGGTGCCGTCGATGTTGACCGAGTCGATGCCGACCAGCGCGGCGTCCTTGGTGACCAGCCAGTCCACCGCGTCCTCGGTCAGGTGCGGATGCCCGCCTGCCCCGTACGTGGAAGTCCCGAAGTGCCGGTCCCATCCGGTGTGGACCAGCACGGCGCACCCGGCGACGTCGTAGGCCGTGAAGGGCGACCGGTCGACGGCGGTCGTGCCGGGCGGTACCCGGACCACGAGGCCGGGCAGGTCGGCCAGCCGGTCGAGCGGCACCCCGGACAGGTCGTCCGCGCCCTCGTACCGGTGCGCCGGCGAGTCCAGGTACGTGCCGGTGTTGCCGATCATCGAGATCCGGTTCATCTCGAAGGTGGTACCCGGCGCGTACCTCTCGACCGACGCCTGGTGGCTCAGGTGGGCGGTGATCTTGGGGCCGGGCAGGCCCGGGTAGGTCACCATGCCGGCGCGGATCTCGTGGCTCAGCTCGATCAGCGTCATGCCGACAGCATCCCGTGTCCGCGGGGCCGGGGACAGCCCGGGAAGGCGGGTAGGCTGGTGGTACCCCCCATCCGGCGCGGATGTGGGGCATATTCGCGTGCCCGGGAGTACCCCATGAAGCTCATCGGTCTGCTCGACGCGGCCCTCGCCGACCCCGCCCTGGCCGCTGCCCGCGACCTCGCGCGCCGTGGCGGACCCGACGCCGGCCTGCTCGACCTCACCGCGCCCGCCGCGCTGCGCCCGTTCGTGGTCGCCGCCGTAGCCGGAGCCGACCGCACCGTCCTCGCGGTCACCGCGACCAGCCGGGAGGCCGAGGACCTGGCGGCGGCGCTCGGCTGCCTGCTGCCCGCCGACACGATCGCGGTGTACCCGTCCTGGGAGACGCTGCCGCACGAGCGGCTCTCGCCCCGCTCGGACACCGTCGGGCGGCGCCTCGCGGTCCTGCGCCGGCTGGCGCACCCGGAGGGCGCGCCGCTGCGGGTCGTCGTCGCACCCGTCCGGTCGGTACTCCAGCCGCAGCTCAAGGGCCTCGGCGATCTGGAGCCGGTGGAGCTGCGCCAGGGCGGCGAGGCCGATCTGGAGGAGGTGGTGCGGCAGCTCACGGACATGGCGTACGCGCGGGTGGACCTGGTCGAGAAGCGTGGCGAGTTCGCCGTCCGGGGCGGCATCCTCGACGTGTTCCCGCCGACCGAGGAGCATCCGCTGCGGGTGGAGTTCTGGGCCGACGAGATCGAGGAGATCCGCTCGTTCGCGGTCGCCGACCAGCGCACCATCGCGCCGGTCGAGCGGCTGTGGGCGCCGCCGTGCCGGGAGCTGCTGCTGACCCCTTCGGTGCGGGAGCGCGCGGCCGAGCTGGCGCGCGAGCACCCGGCGCTGCGGGAGATGCTGGACAAGCTCGCGAACGGCATCCCGGTCGAGGGCATGGAGTCCCTCGCGCCGGCCCTCGTCCCGGGCGACCTCGAACTGGTCGTGCACACCCTGCCGCCGGAGACCGTGGTGCTGCTGTGCGACCCGGAACGGATCCGGACCCGGGCGCACGACCTGGTCCGTACCAGTGCGGAGTTTCTGGAGGCGAGCTGGGCCGCGGCGGCGGTGGGCGGCAGGTCGCCGATCGACCTCGGCGCGGCCGCGTTCCGGAGCCTGGCCGACGTCCGCGCCGCGGCCCGCGCGCGGGGCCAGGCGTGGTGGTCGGTGTCGCCGTTCGGCACGGTCGAGGCGCCGGCGCGGCCCGAGCCCGAAGCCTGGGAGGACGAGGTACCGGAGGTCACCGTCGCCCCGGACGAGGGCCGGGCGCTGGCGCTGGCCGCCCAGCCGGTACCGCTGTACCACGGCGACACCGCCCGCGTCCTCGACGACCTGAAGCGCTGGACCGGCGACGGCTGGCGGGTGGCGCTGGTGTTCGCCGGCCACGGCCCGGCGCAGCGGTCGGTGGAGGTACTGCGCGACGCCGGGTTCGGAGTGTCCCTTGTGGACAGTGTCACGGAGCCGCCGCCGCCGGGAGCCCCGGTCGTCACGACCGGCGGGCTGGAGTTCGGCTTCGTCGACGAGGCGTCGCGCCTCGCGGTCGTCACCGGTACCGACATCTCCGGCGGGCGCGGAGCGTCCACAAAGGACATGCGGAAGCTGCCGAGCCGGCGGCGCAACACGATCGACCCGCTGGAACTGCGGGCCGGCGACTTCGTGGTGCACGAGCAGCACGGCATCGGGAAGTACGTCGAACTCGTCCAGCGCACGGTCAACGGCGCCGAGCGGGAGTACATCGTCATCGAGTACGCCCCGAGCAAGCGCGGCCAGCCCGGTGACCGGCTGTTCGTGCCGACCGACCAGCTCGACCAGCTCTCCCGGTACGTCGGCGGGGAGACTCCCACCCTGCACAAGCTGGGCGGCGCCGACTGGGCGAAGTCCAAGGCGCGCGCCCGCAAGGCGGTCCGCGAGATCGCCGCCCAGCTCATCCAGCTCTACGCCGCACGGCAGAACTCGAAGGGGTACGCGTTCGGGCCGGACACGCCGTGGCAGCGGGAGCTGGAGGACGCGTTCCCGTACACCGAGACGCCCGACCAGCTCTCCGCGATCGAAGAGGTCAAGGTGGACATGGAGAAGCCGGTACCGATGGACCGGCTGATCTGCGGCGACGTCGGGTACGGCAAGACCGAGATCGCGGTACGGGCGGCGTTCAAGGCGGTACAGGACGGCAAGCAGGTCGCCGTGCTCGTGCCGACCACGCTGCTCGCGCAGCAGCACTACAACACGTTCTCCGAGCGGATGAGCCAGTTCCCGGTGGAGATCCGGCAGCTGTCCCGGTTCCAGACGCCGCGCGAGGCGGAGCAGACCCTGTCCAAAGCGGCCGACGGGACCGCCGACATCCTCATCGGGACACACCGGCTGCTCCAGCCGTCCACCCGGTTCAAGAGCCTCGGCATGGTCGTCGTCGACGAGGAGCAGCGCTTCGGCGTCGAGCACAAGGAGTACCTCAAGCAACTGCGTACCCAGGTCGACGTGCTCACGATGTCGGCGACCCCCATCCCGCGCACGCTGGAGATGGCGATCACCGGGATCCGGGAGATGTCCACCATCGCGACCCCGCCGGAGGAGCGGCACCCGGTGCTGACCTTCGTCGGCGGGTACGACGACAAGCAGGTGGCCGCCGCGATCCACCGCGAGCTGCTGCGCGACGGCCAGGTCTTCTACGTGCACAACCGGGTGGAGTCCATCGAGAAGGCCGCGCGCCGGCTCCGTGAGCAGGTACCCGAGGCGCGCATCGGCGTCGCCCACGGCCAGATGAACGAGGACACCCTGGAGAAGGTGATGGTCGGCTTCTGGGAGAAGGAGTACGACGTCCTCGTCTGCACCACGATCGTCGAGTCCGGCATCGACATCCCCAACGCGAACACGCTCGTCGTCGAGCGCGCCGACCTGCTCGGCCTGGCCCAGCTCCACCAGATCCGGGGCCGGGTGGGCCGGGGCCGGGAACGGGCGTACGCCTACTTCCTGTACCCCCCGGAGAAGCCGCTGACCGAGCACGCCCACGAGCGCCTCGCCACCATCGCGCAGCACACCGAGCTGGGCGCCGGGATGTACGTGGCGATGAAGGACCTGGAGATCCGCGGCGCCGGGAACCTGCTCGGCGGCGAGCAGTCCGGGCACATCGAGGGCGTCGGCTTCGACCTGTACGTGCGGATGGTCGGCGACGCCGTGCAGCAGTTCAAGGGCGAGCGGCCGGAGGAGGAGCCCGAGGTCAAGGTCGATCTGCCGGTCGACGCGCACCTGCCCACCGGGTACATCTCGGTCGAGCGGCTGCGGCTGGAGATGTACCGCAAGCTGGCCTCGGCCCGGGACACCGCCGCGCTCGACGAGGCGGTGACCGAGATGCGCGACCGGTACGGCGAGCCGCCCGCCGAGGTGGCGAACCTCGTCGCGGTGGCCCGGTTCCGGCTGCTCGCCAAGGACTACGGGCTGACCGACGTGTCGTTGCAGGGCCGGCACATCCGGTTCTCGCCGTTGCCGCTGCCGGACTCGAAGCAGTTGCGGCTCAAGCGGTTCTACCCCGACGCGGTGTACAAGGCGGCGACCGAGCAGGTGTCGGTACCCCGGCCGGTGACCCGGCAGGTCGGCGGTGAGCCGCTGCGCGACACCGCGCTGCTCGACTGGTGCGCCGAACTGCTCACCCAGGTGCTCGGTCAGCCCGCCGCCGTGGGTGGGCCGCCCCGTGGACGGCCCACCACCTGACTCCCAGCGGTTGTCACTCCTAGCGGTTGTCGTTGTCCTGCGGGATGGAGGCGTCCACCGGCTTGGGGACCCGGGTGATGCTGCCGCTCAGTACCCAGGCACGGGTACTGGGTGCGAAGCGCGGGGAGAGCAGCCCGTCGTTGAGTTCCCGGGTCACCGCGACCCGGTTGAACGCGGTGGCGGGCAGGAAGAGCCGGTCGTTGGACTGGCCGCCGTCCGACTCGTCCTCCAGGTCGGCCTCGACCGCGGTGAGCACCCCGTCGCCGTTGCTGTCCACCCGCGCGACCTCCGCCGCGTACCCGTCGAAGATGCGCTGGCTCAGATCGTGCACACGGGGCTCGAACGATGCCACGCGCAGGTACGCGTCCAGGAGGATCTCGTTGGCCAGACCGCTCGGGATGAACCGGAGCCGGGTCTCCTTGTGGGCCGGGTTGTTCACCATGCCCCGGTCGGGGTCGTCCGGACTGGTGTCCAGTAGCCGGTCGGGGTCACGCGGGTTGTTCGGGTTGTCCCCGTAGGCGCGGGGATCGTTGCTGACCCCGGACGGTCCCGAGCCGGGAATCAGCGACGACCGTGCGCCGATCTTGCCGGCCTCGAAGGTGCCCGGGATGCCGCCGGTGAACGGTAGTTCGTAGGTTGGCGGCGTCCAGTCGGTGTACTGGTTGAACTCCCAGTACGAGTGCAGATCGCTCTGCTGGGTCGCGTTGTACGCGCCCAGCGAGAGCTGGACCGGTACGGTGTTGGACACCCGCTGCGGCCAGTGGTCGTCGGCGGACGGGAAATGCACCTCGTCGCCGTCGACCGTGAAGATCGCGCCCGGCTTGTTGTGGTGGTCTCCCATCCGTGCCAGCGCGGCCGCGTCGGCTGCGGTGAGGGTACCGAACGCGGCGTGCCCGTCGGCCCGGGGTGCGGCCACGTCCGGCACGACCACGTCGTGGATCATCCAGCCCTCGTACCATCCGGACTCGTTGTTGATGACGAAGAGCCCGGAGATGTCGGTGAACATGTCGATGAACGCGCCCGGGTCGTTCGGGTCGGTCGGCAGGCCGGGCTTCGGCTCGACGACCACCCGGATCGCCCCGATGGTGGGCCGGTCGTGGTTGGGCCCGGTCGCGGTCGGCGCGGTGCCGTCGTTGATTCCGGGGATCGTGGTGGTGAAGACGTTGGGTTGGATGTGCTTCGTGTCGATCAGGTAGTACTGGAACAGCTTGCTGGGCGTCGGCGCCTCGGCGAACACGGTCATCGGGTCGAACGTGTGCGGCCTCCGGGACAGTTGTTGCAGCCGGTCCTTGAGGGGACCCGGCAGGTGCACGATGTCGCCCCGGTGGCCCAGGGCGGTACCGGCATCCGGCGCGGCATTGGCCGATCCGCCGAACACCATGGCGAGCCCGATGGCCGCGGCGGCCACGGCGGTACCCGCCCGTTTGTCGGGCATGATGAAGTCACCCTCCTCGCTGTGCTGGTACTGGTGTATCCGCGCCGCCCCCGGGATGCGGACTGTGTGGAAGGCCCCCTCCACACCCCTCCACGCGCACGCTCCTAGGGGAGTTCAGTCATGCCGCGAACTGCCGGTGGGCAGCCCGCTGACGGGCGGACACACGCGGCATGAGACAGTGACGGACGGTTGACACCGAGTCGTCCGGAGGTACCCATGCCGCGCCGCCTGCTCGCCGTCGCCGTCGCCGGCGCGCTCGCCCTCGCGGGCCTCGCGGCCTGCCGCGACTCGCCGTCCGTCGCGGCGTATGTCGGCAGCGCGCAGCTCACGAACAAGCAGGTCGAGCAGATGGTGGCCGAGTTCCCGACCGCGACCCGGGAGAAGGCCGCCCCCCAGATCCGGCAGCTCGTGGTGAGCAACTTCGTCGCCCGGGAACTGTCCCGGCTGCTCGCCGCCGAGCACAACATCACCGTGCCGCCCGCCGATGTCACCCCGTACCAGCAGGCCGCCGGGAACGCGGGCGTCAACCCGAACGGCGCCTTCGTCACGCTCCAGGCCGAGGCCGACGCGGGGATGCGCGCGATCGCGCAGCTCGGCACGCCGCAGGCGCCGACCGACGCGGACAAGCGCGAGGTCTTCACCGCCCTGGTCGACGAGAACATCGTGCAGCCGGGCCAGTACGACCAGGTCAAAGACCAGATCGACTCGCCGGAGATGCGGGCGGCGCTCGGGCTGCGGCCGGTGCTCCAGGACGCCAGGAAGAAGTACCAGACCAGCGTCAACCCGCGGTACCAGCCGGTCGGCGTCCCCGTGCGGTTCACCCTCGCCCAGGGACAGGTCACCGCGCAGGTGGTCGTCTCGCTCCAACCGTCGCCCGCGGTGAGCGACGCCCGCTGAGCGATGCCCGCGCGGATCGTCCTGCTGGTCACCTCGCCCCGGCTGCCCGCCGGGCTGCTCAGTGCCGAGGCGTGGGACCTGGTCCGCGGTACCGCCGTCTTCGCGGGCGCGCAGGGCGCGCAGACCGCGGCGCTGCGGGCCGCGGGGGTTTCCGTGACCGTCACCGACCGCCCGGTGGACGACCTGCTGGCCGCCGGTGACGCGGTCTGGCTGGCCGGCCCGCGCGGCGACGAGGACGTGGCCCGGGAGCTGGGCCTGCGGCTGGCCCGCGAGCCGGGCCTGGCCACGCTGGAGCTGATGTACGGCTCGTGGGACCCGCCCGGCGCCCGGCTGCTCGACGCGGTGACCGTGATGGACCGGCTGGCCTCGCCCGGCGGCGACCCGTGGAAGCGCGCGCAGACCCACCAGAGCCTGGCGCGGTTCCTGCTGGAGGAGGCGTACGAGGCGTACGACGCGATCGAGGCCGAGGACTACCCGGCGCTGCGCGAGGAACTGGGCGACGTGCTGCTCCAGGTGGTACTGCACGCCCGGCTCGCCGAGCAGTTGCCCGAGGGCCGGGCATGGACCGTCGACGACGTGGCCGGCGACCTGGTGGACAAGCTGATCCGGCGCAACCCGCACGTGTTCGGCGACGCCGACGTCCAGGACGTGGACGCGATCGTCGAACAGTGGGAGGAGATCAAGAAGGCCGAGAAGGCGCGCGACTCGGTGCTCGACGGGATCGCCTTGTCGCAGCCGGCGCTCGCCCTGGCCGCGAAGATCCTGGAACGGGCCGCGCGGGCCGGGATCTCCGTGCCGCTGCCGGCCGGGGACGGGCTGGGGGAGCGGCTGCTGCGCGCGGTCGCCGAGGGCGGTGACGATCCGGAGGGCGCGCTGCGGCGCGCGGTACTGGCCTATGCCGAGGCGGTACGCGCGGCGGAGCGGCCCGCGTAACCCGCGCCGACCAGGCC
>JBKPCQ010000190.1:0-17465 GCA_046727455.1 Actinomycetota bacterium
CGAGGTCGCCGGCCCACCCGGAGACTTCGAGGGCCTCGCCGGCGGCCAGCCGCGCGGTGAACGCCCCGGCGTGCCAGAGGTCCTCGACGGCCCCGTCCAGCCAGGTACGCGCCCCGTACCACCACCGGCCGCCCGGCCGCCAGCCCGGCCCGGCGATCCGGTACGCCTCCTCGACCACCACGCCGTCCGCGGCCGGCGTGACGACGGGCGGCGGGCCGGCCGCGGTCCGGGTGCCGTCGGCAGGCCGCCATGTGCAGAGCACGTCGAGGGTCAGCCCGACCGGTTCCGGCGCGGCCACCACCCGGTGCACGACCCCGATTCCCGGCCGGCCGCGCTCCATCGCCAGCTCCCGCTCGACCACCACGTCGCCGACCCGCCACCGCCAGCGGGGCAGCCCGTCGGCCAGCTCGAAGCATTCCAGCAGGTGGTGGCCGCGCGGCTCGACGGCCCCGGACGCCCACTCGTGTACGGCCAGGCGGATCCGCGCGCCCGAGGCGAGGGTCAGCACCGGGTCGAGGGTGACCAGGCCCACATGTCGGTCGGGCGTCACCAGCAGCGCGTGCTGGCGCCGGGTCCGCAGTCCGGCGACGGTACCGGTCGCATAGCCGCCGGTACCATCGGTGAGTAGCCACTCGCGATCCGCGCCCGCGCCATCACCGAGTGACGTGCAGACCTGGGTGCCAAATACGAACCGGCCTCGCGTTCGCATGGTCCTCTTTATGCTTGAAATGGCCTTAACATTCGTCGCCCGTTACGGTGGTTAGCCGCCCACGGTCAAAGGTGTCCTCCGAGTGAGGGTAACGGTACGGACGGGAGTGAACATGCAGGTTTGGCCAGGTGCGCGCTATCCGCTTGGTGCGACCTATGACGGTACCGGCACCAACTTCGCGCTGGCCTCGCAGGCCGCCGAGGGTGTCGAGCTGTGCCTGTTCGATCCCGACGGCGTCGAACGGCGGGTGGAGTTGTACGAGATCGACGCCTTCGTGTGGCACGGCTACCTGCCCGGCATCGAGCCGGGACAGCGGTACGGGTACCGCGTCCACGGGCCGTACGAGCCGGCGCGCGGGCACCGGTTCAACCCGTACAAGCTGCTGCTCGACCCGTACGCCAAGGCGGTCGACGGGGACATCCACTGGAACGCGGCGCTGTACGGGTACGAGCTGGACGACCCGGACCGGATGTCCCGGCGGGACTCCGGCCCGTTCATGCCCAAGGGCGTGGTGGTCAACCCGTACTTCGACTGGGGAAACGACACGCTGCCCCGGATCCCGTACCACCACACGATCATCTACGAGGCCCATGTCAAGGGCCTCACGATGCGGCACCCGGGCATCCCGGAGGAGCTGCGCGGCACCTACGCCGGCATCGGGCACCCCGTGATGATCGACTACCTGAAGCGGCTCGGCGTCACGGCGATCGAGCTGATGCCCATCCATCAGCACATCGACGACCACCGGCTGATCGAGCGCGGGCTGCGCAACTACTGGGGGTACAACACCGTCGGTTTCCTCGCCCCGCACCAGGGGTTCGCCGCGATGGGGCGGCTGGGGCAGCAGGTGCAGGAGTTCCGCGCGATGGTCAAGGCGCTGCACGCGGCCGGCATCGAGGTCATCCTGGACGTGGTCTACAACCACACCGCCGAGGGTAACCACCTCGGCCCCACGTTGAGCTTCCGCGGCATCGACAACGCCGAGTACTACCGGCTCAACGACGAGGACCACCGGTTCTACATCGACTACACCGGCTGCGGCAACAGCCTGAACATGCGCGGCGCGCACTCGCTTCAGCTCATCATGGACTCGCTGCGGTACTGGGTACAGGAGATGCACGTCGACGGGTTCCGCTTCGACCTCGCGGCCACGCTGGCGCGGGAGTTCTACGAGGTGGACCGGCTCGCCTCGTTCTTCGAGGTGGTGCAGCAGGACCCGGTGGTGAGCACGGTGAAGCTGATCGCCGAGCCGTGGGATCTCGGGCCGGGCGGATACCAGGTGGGCAACTTCCCTCCACTGTGGACGGAGTGGAACGGCCGGTTCCGGGACACCACGAGGGACTTCTGGCACGGCGCGCCGGCCACGCTGGCCGAGTTCGCCAGCCGGCTGTGCGGCTCGGCCGACCTGTACCAGGACGACGGCCGGCGGCCGGTCGCCAGCATCAACTTCGTCACCAGCCACGACGGCTTCACGCTCGCCGACCTGGTGTCGTACAACCACAAGCACAACGAGGCCAACACCGAGGACAACCGGGACGGGGAGAACCACAACCGGTCCTGGAACTGGGGGGTCGAGGGGCCGACCGACGACCCGGAGATCCTCGCCGTGCGGGCCCGGCAGCGCCGCAACTTCATGGCGACGCTGCTGCTCGCCCAGGGCGTACCGATGCTCTCGCACGGCGACGAGCTGGGCCGCACCCAGCGGGGCAACAACAACGCCTACTGCCACGACTCCGAGCTGACCTGGGTGGACTGGGACAACGTCGACGAGCAGATGCTGGAGTTCACCCGGCGGCTGGTCGCGCTGCGCACCGCACACCGGGTGTTTCGGCGGCGCGGATTCTTCACCGGCCGGCCGGTGCGCCGTAGGGCCGGTACCCCGCTGCCGGACGTGCAGTGGTTCGCGTTCGACGGGCGGCCGATGGCCGAGGACGACTGGGAGTGCGACTTCGGCCGGTCGGTGGCGTTGTTCATCAACGGCGAGGGGATCCGGGAGCGCAGCGCGCGCGGGGAGCGGCACACCGACGACTCGTTCATGTTGTGCTTCAACGCCTCCGAGATCATGCTGGAGTTCGTGATGCCGGCAGCGGAGTACGCCGAGAAGTGGCAGGTCGAGATCGACACCGCGAACAGCACCGGGGACGAGACGGTGGTCGTCGCGGCCGGCGGGAAGATCGCGGTACCGCACCGGTCGCTGATGGTGCTCATCCGGAAGGTTTGACGGTTGACCCCGCGGGCGACCTACCGGGTACAGGTCCGGCCGGCGTTCGACCTGGACGCGACCGCGGCACTCGCCGGGTACCTGGCCGACCTCGGCGTGACCCATCTGTACAGCGCGCCGCTGCTGGCCGCCGCGCCAGGCTCGGTGCACGGGTACGACGTCGTGGACCCGACCCGGGTCGATCCGGAACTCGGTGGCGCGGCCGCGCTGGACCGGCTCGCGCAGGCGTTGCGGGACAACGGGCTCGGGCTGGTCGTGGACATCGTGCCGAACCACCTCGGAGTCGCCGTACCGGAGGCGAACCCGGCGTGGTGGAGCGTGCTGCGGGAGGGGCCGGCGTCGCCGTACGCGAGCTGGTTCGACATCGACTGGTCGCGCGGCAGGGTGCTGATCCCGGTGCTCGGCGACGGGCACGGCACCGAGCAACTGTCCATTGTGGACGACGAGCTGCGGTACTTCGACCACCGCTATCCGCTCGCTCCCGGGACCGGGACCGGGTCGGTCGGGGCGGTGCACGGCCGGCAGCACTACGAGCTGGTGTCGTGGCGGCGGGCCGACACGGAGATCAACTACCGGCGGTTCTTCGCGATCTCCGGACTCGCCGGGGTACGGGTGGAGCGGCCGGAGGTCTTCGCCGCCACGCACGCCGAGCCGCTGCGCTGGATCGCCGGGGGCATCGCCGACGGCCTGCGGATCGACCATCCGGACGGGCTGCGCGACCCGGCCGGGTACCTCCACCGGCTGCGCGCCGAGGCGCCGGACGCGTGGATCGTGGTGGAGAAGGTCCTGGCGGTCGGGGAGGAGCTGCCCGGCTGGCCGGTCGCCGGTACCACCGGGTATGACGCCCTGCGTGAGGTGTGCGGGCTGTTCGTCGATCCGGCCGGGCGGCTCGGGTACCCCTGGTGGATCTCCTGGGACGAGGCGGCCCGCACCGGCAAGACCGAGGCCGCCACCCGGCTGCTGGCCGCGGAGCTGACCCGGCTCACCCACCTGACGGCCAACGGCGCCGAGGTGCGCGACGCCCTCGCGGAGCTGGCCGCCGACTTCCCGGTGTACCGGTCCTACCTGCCCGACGGCGAGCGGTACCTCACCGAGGCCCTCGCCAGGGCCCGCAAGCGCCGGCCCGACCTGCCGCTCGACGAGCTGGAGTCGCGGCTGCGCGACCCGCACGACGAGCTGGCCGTGCGCTTCCAGCAGTACACCGGCGCGGTGACGGCCAAGGGCGTGGAGGACACCGCGTACTACCGGTACACCCGGTTCGTCGCGCTCGACGAAGTGGGCGGCGCGCCCGACCACTTCGGGGTGTCGCCGGAGGAGTTCCACGCGGCGGCCGAGCGCCGGGAGCGGCGGTGGCCGGCCGGGATGACCACGCTGTCGACCCACGACACCAAGCGGTCGGAGGACGTGCGGGCGCGCCTGGCGGTGCTGTCCGAGATCCCGGACGAGTGGCACGCGGCGGTGCGGCGGTGGGCGTCGGTGGCGGCCGTACCGGACCCGGAGTTCACCGCGCTGCTGTGGCAGACCGTCGCCGGGGCCTGGCCGATCGCCCACGAGCGCCTGGTGGACTACGCGCGCAAGGCGGCGCGGGAGGCGTCCGTACGCACCTCGTGGGCGTCGCCCGATCTCATATACGAGGACGCGGTCCTCCGATCAATCGCGACGATCTACGAGAACGCCGTGCTCCGGGCGGACATCGCCGGCTTCGCCGAGCGGATCACCCCGCACGGCTGGTCGAACGCCCTCGGGCAGAAGCTGGTCCAGCTCCTCATGCCCGGGGTACCGGACGTGTACCAGGGCACCGAGCTGTGGGACGACTCGCTGGTCGATCCGGACAACCGGCGGCCGGTCGACTTCTCGGCCCGGCGCGACCTGCTGGCCCGGCTGGACGCGGGCTGGCTGCCGCCGGTGGACGCATCGGGCGCGGTCAAACTGCTGGTCACCAGCCGCGCCCTGCGGTTGCGGCGGGAGCGCGACCTGGCCGGCTATTCGGCCGTACCGGTGGAAGGGCCGGCCGCCGCGCACGCGGTGGCCTTCGACCGGGGCGGGGTGATCGCGCTGGCCACCCGGCTGCCCGTCGGCCTGGCGCGGCGTGGCGGGTGGCAGGACACGGTGATCCGACCATCGTGCCAAGAGTTGTCCGATGTGCTAACGCGCACATCTTTTTCTGGCTCCGCCATACCGGTGGGCGAAATACTGAACCGGTATCCCGTCGCATTGTTGGTGGCAGCATGACGGAGTTCGCGGTCTGGGCGCCTACGATATCTCGGGTACGACTACGCATTGAGGGCGCCGACCTGCCGATGCGCCGCGACGATGGCGGCTGGTGGCGCACCGAGGTCGACGCGAAGCCGGGCATGGACTACGCCTACCTGCTCGGCGACGGCGACCAGCTACTGCCCGATCCGCGCTCGTACTGGCAGCCGCACGGCGTGCACGGGTTCAGCCGCGTCTACGACCACGGTGCCTTCGACTGGACCGACCGGTCCTGGACCGGCCGGCAGCTCCCCGGCAGCGTCCTGTACGAGCTGCACGTCGGCACGTTCACCCCGGACGGCACCTTCGACGCCGCGATCGAGCGCCTGGACCACCTTGTCGAGCTGGGCGTCGACCTGGTCGAGCTGCTGCCGGTCAACGCGTTCAACGGCGAGCACAACTGGGGGTACGACGGGGTGTGCTGGTTCGCCCCGCACGAGCCCTACGGCGGCCCCGACGGGCTCAAGCGCTTCGTCGACGCCTGCCACGGCCGGGGGCTCGGGGTGGTGCTCGACGTGGTGTACAACCACTTCGGGCCGTCGGGCGCGTACGCCCCGATGTTCGGGCCGTACCTGTCGGAAACCGAGAACAGCTGGGGGCGCTCGGTCAACCTGGACGGGGCGCACTCGGACGAGGTGCGGCGGTACATCCGCGACAGCGTCGTCATGTGGCTGCGCGACTACCACGTCGACGGGCTGCGGCTGGACGCGGTACACGCCCTGTACGACCGACGCGCCGTGCACATCCTGGAGGAGCTGGCGGTCGAGGTCGAGACGCTGTCCACACACCTGGGCCGGCCGCTGTCCCTCATCGCCGAGTCCGACCTCAACGACCCCCGGCTGATCACGCCGCGCGAGGCCGGCGGGTACGGGCTGACCGCGCAGTGGGCCGACGACGTGCACCACGCGCTGCACGCGCTGCTCACCGGCGAGCGGCAGGGGTACTACGTCGACTTCGGCGCCCTGGAGTGCCTCGCCGACGTGCTGCAGGAGGTGTTCTTCCACGCCGGTACCTGGTCCACGTTCCGGGGCCGGATCCACGGCCGGCCGGTGGACCGCGAGCGCATCCCGGGGCACCGGTTCGTGGCGTACCTGCAGAACCACGACCAGGTGGGTAACCGGGCGGCCGGCGACCGGATCTCCGAGCTGGCCTCCGACAGCCTGCTCAAGGTCGGCGCGACGCTGCTGTTCACCGGGCCGTTCACGCCGATGCTGTTCATGGGCGAGGAGTGGGCCGCCGGTACCCCCTGGCAGTTCTTCGCCAGCCACCCGGAGCCGGAACTCGCGGCGGCGGTGGTGTCCGGGCGGCGCCGCGAGTTCGCCGCCCACGGGTGGGAGGCGTCGGTCGAGGTACCGGATCCGCAGGACCCGGCCACCTTCACCCGGTCGAAGCTGGACTGGTCCGAGCTGTTCCGCCCGCGCCACCGCGAGATGCTGGCGTTCTACCGGCGGCTGATCCGGCTGCGCAAGTCCCGGCCGGAGTTCTCCGACCCGCGTCTGGACCGGGTGAAGGTGACCTGTGGCGACCAGTACCTGACGATGAGCCGCGACGGCTGCGCGGTGATCTGCAACTTCGCCCCGGACAAGCGGCGGGTCGGCCTGGACGGGACGCCACGCGACGTGCTGCTCTCCACCGACCCCGGGCTGGTGCTGATCCGCACCGCCGTCGAGCTGCCGCCCCAGTCGGCGGTGGTGGTCAGTTACGTTTGACCCTGACGTAACGTCAGGCTCTAGCTTCGCCGCATGGCTGCTTCCAAGGGCGTGCTGCGACGGCTGAAGATCGAACTGGAGGCGGGCAACGCCGGGCCGGCGGAGCTGGGCAAGATGCTCGGCCCGTACGGGGTGAACCTGCGCGAGATCATGGTGCGCTACAACGAGGCGACGGCCGGGCAGCGCGGCGACCGGGTACCGGTGGAGATCACCGTGTTCGAGGACCGCAGCTACGCCATGCGCATCCTGACCCCGCCGACGAGCTTCCTGCTGCGCCGGGCGGCCGGGGCGGCGGGGGCGGTGACCGAGGACCAGCTCCGCGAGATCGCCCGGCGCAAGCTGCCCGAGCTGAACACCGACGACCTCGACGCGGCGATGCGGACCGTCGCTGGTACCGCCCGGAGCATGGGGATCCGGGTCAAGACGTAGCGGGATCGGCGGCCCGCGGGCAATCGGCGGTTACCGGCTGCGAGTGCTGCCGGGCCTTTCTCGACAGCCCGCGGGCCTGGCGGCTCAGCCCCAGGTTCCTCCGGCCACTTGCCTGGTGGTGACGTTGAGCCGGTTGAAGAGGTTGGTCGTGGCGATCGTCAGGATGAGGGCGGCCAGTCCCTTCTCGTCGTAGTGCTGGGTGGCCTCGTCCCAGATCTCGTCGGGGACGGGATCAGCCCGGTCGCTGAGCCGGGTGACGGCTTCTGCCAGGGCCAGTGCGGCGCGTTCGGCATCGGTGAAGTACGGTGCCTCCCGCCATGCGGCCACCGTGAAGAGCCGCTCGTCGGTCTCTCCGGCCTTCCTGGCCGCCTGCGAGCCGGAGTTGACGCACGAGCTGCACCCGTTGATCTGGCTGGCCCGCAGGTGGACCAGCTCCAGGGTGGCCGCAGGTACGCCGCCCTTCCCGGGGGCCGCGATCAGGCCCTGGATGGCCTGCCAGGCGCCGGGCAGGACCGCGGCCGGGTTCTTCATCCGTGGCTGCAGCGCGGTTGTCATGGTTGCTGTCTGCATGGTTCTGTCCTCCAGGTATCAGGTTCGGTCACGCTGACTGGCTTTCGCCGGTCTATCCGGGTAGACCGGCAGCGGCGGAGGAATGTGACGATGGATCAGAGTGACTGGCTGGCGGAGCGCTTCCAGGAGCACCGGGCGCGGCTGAGGACGGTCGCGTACCGCATGCTCGGCTCGCCGAGCGAGGCTGACGACGCGGTTCAGGAAGCGTGGGTGCGCTTCAGTCGCACCGACACCAGCGCGGTGGAGAATCTGGGCAGTTGGCTCACCACGGTGGTGTCGCGGGTGTGCCTGAACATGCTCCAGGCGCGTCAGGTGCGACCTGAGGTGCCGCTCGGTGAACAGGTCCCTGAACGGGCCGCGGTTCATCCCGACGCCGACCCCGAATACGAGGCCGTTCTCGCCGACGCCGTCGGGCTCGCGCTCCTGGTGGTGCTCGACACGCTGACCCCGGCCGAGCGCGTCGCCTTCGTGCTTCACGACATGTTCGCCGTGCCCTTCGAGGAGATCGCGCCTATTGTCGGAAGAACTACGCAGGCTACCCGCCAGCTCGCCAGCCGGGCCCGGCGTCGGGTCCAGGGCCGGGAGGCGGCGGGTGACGGCGACCGGCGCCGACAGTCCAAGCTGGTCGCCGCCTTCCTGGCCGCGGCCCGCCACGGGGATTTCCGGGCGTTGCTCGCCGTGTTGGACCCCGACGTGGCGCTGCGCGCCGATACCGTGGCGGTGCGCATGGCCGTCGCCCGGCAGGCACAGGGCGCGCCGCCGCTCAGCGAGGAGATCCACGGCCGGGAGGCGGTGGCCGAGGTGTTCGCCGGGCACGCGGCGGCGGCACAGGCAGCCCTCATCGACGGCAATCCGGGAGTGGTGTGGGCGACCGGGGGTCGTGCCCGGGCGGCGTTCGTCATGAGGTGGAGCGGGGGCAGAATCGTCGAGATCGAGATCGTGGCCGATCCCCGCCGCCTGCGGACCCTCCAGATCGTGCTGTGACCCGAGCCGCAGGACGGCAACGCAACAGGGACGGCAACAGAACAGGAGCAGACCATGAAGTTCCGAGCCCATGTCGAGCCTCCGGAGCCCATGAGGGGGTTGGAAGTTCCCCCGAACGGCGAGGAGGTCGAGGTCGACGTGGAATTCGACGCCGACCCCCCGGTCGTGGTCGAGCCCGCAGACCTCGCCCGTGCGCTGGACGCCGATCCGGTCGCCCGCGCCGCCTATGACCGCCTGGCCCACGGCCACCAGCGGGAGCACGTGCGCGCTATCGAGAGCGCGAAGAAGCCGGAGACGCGCGCGCGAAGGATCGAGAAGGCCCTGGCCATGCTGCGGGACCAGGAGTCAGCGGGCGGCCGTAGGGCCGGCGCCAAGACTCAACCGGGAGCGCGGTAGCCGGCCGTCGTCCATCTGCTTCGCCGTCTGGGAGGTCAGCGCCGCTCCGCGAGGATCCGGGCTACGGCGAGCATGCGCTCGTCGCGGGTCAGCTCGTCGAGGAGCAGCGGCAGCGGGATGCGCCAGTTGGGGTACTCGTGGAAGGTACCGGGCAGGTTCGGCTGCCGCCGCTCGCCGAGGACGTCGTACGGTGAGGCCATGAGCAGCCGGCACGGAGTACGGGCGAGGATCGTGTGCAGGGCCAGCGTCGGGTCCTCGCCGGCCAGCCCTTCGGCCTTGAGCAGTTCGCGCAGCGCCGCGCGGTCCGCCGCGGCAACGGCCAGCTCCTCCGCCGCGGGGTGGGCGAGGATGCCCAGCTCGGCCCGGATCCGGACCTGCTCCGCGCACAGGAATCCGGTCACGGTCGGCAGGTCGTGGGTGGAGATGCTGGCCAGGGCCAGCTCCGGCCAGTACTTCGGCGGGACGAACGGCTGACCCGGGGCGCCCCAGTCGCGGGTGAACCACAGGACGGCCGAGCCGAGCACGTTGGTGTCCCGCATGGCCTGACGGACCTCGGGCGGTACCGTGCCCAGGTCCTCGCCGACGACGAGCGCGCCGGCCCGGTGCGCCTCGGTGAGCAGCCCGCCGAACATCGCGTCGAAGTCGTACCGCACGTACGTACCCTGCTCGGGCGATCCGCCCGGCGCGATCCACCAGAGCCGGCGCAGCCCGGCGACGTGGTCCACGCGCAGGCCGCCGCCGTGCCGCAGGGCCGCGGACAGCAGGTCGCGGTACGCCCGGTACCCGGTCGCGGCCAGCCGGTCCGGGCGCCACGCGGCCAGCCCCCAGTCCTGGCCGAGCTGGTTGAACGCGTCGGGTGGCGCGCCGATCCGCACCCCCTGCGCCAGCACGTCCTGCAGCATCCAGGCGTCCGCGCCGCCCGGGTCGACCCCGACCGCGAGGTCGTGCACGATGCCGACCGGCATCCCGGCGGCCGCCTTGGCGGCGGCCCCGAGCTGCTCGTCGCACAGGCGCTGTAGCCAGGCATGGAAGGCGACCCGGTCATCCGCCGCCGCGCGGGCGCGGGCGACGGCCGGGCCGTTCGGCCGACGCAGCTCGGCGGGCCAGGTCTGCCAGTCCGGGCCGTACGTCTCGGCAAGCGCGCAGTAGGTGGCGAAGTCGTCGGTGGCGGGCCTGGCCTTCTCGACGGGCCACAGCATCTCCAGGGCCCGCTGCTTGGCGTCCCACACCGCGTCGTAGTCGATCGGGTCGGCGAGCGGCGGCCGCAAGCTGTCCACTGCGGACCGGGTGGCCGGGTCGGCCGCCTGGTACGCGGAGGTGTGCTCGACGCGCAGGTACAGCGGGTTGAGGTACCGGCGGCTGGACGGCGCGTACGGCGATGCCGGTACCGGCCGGACCGGCGCCACCGCGTGCAGCGGGTTCAGCAGCAGCGCACCCGCGCCGGTGCCGCCGGCCCACGCCGCGAACCGGGCCAGATCGGCGAAGTCGCCGGCCCCCCAGGACGCGGCCGAGCGCAGCGCGTAGAGCTGGAGCATCCAGCCCCAGGCCGGGCCCGGCTCGGCCAGCCGCGCGGGGGTCACCAGGACGGTCGTCTCCGTGCCGCCGTGTGCCAGCCGGTACCAACCCGGTGCCAGGCCGGCGGGCAGGCCGTCCCGGACCGTCCGGACGCCGCCGTCCTCGGCGCGCAGCTCCCCGTCCGGTACCGGTGGTGGCTCCTGCCCCGACCGGACCACGACGGTGGCCGGCCGCGCCCGCAGCGCGGCCCGCTCGGCCTGGATGGCCCGGGGGTTGGTGGCGTCCACCTGGAGCACGCCGAGGATCGCGACCACCACGTCCCGGTCCGCCGGGACCAGGCGGCCCTGCCAGTCGTGGTACGACGTCGCCACCCCGTGCGCGGCCGCCAGCTCGTCCAGCGTGGAGTCCATGCCCGCACCGTATGCGATAAGCGGGCGACTGGACGAGGATGGGCCCATGACGGAGGTTTCCGACCCGCCCACGGTGCGGCTGCGCGGCGGGGTGGACATGCCGCTGCTGGGCTTCGGCACGTGGCAGGCGTCGGGGCGGCGCGGCTACGAGGCGGTGCGGTACGCGCTACGTACCGGGTACCGGCTGCTGGACACCGCCACGATGTACCGCAACGAGGCCGAGGTCGGCCGGGCGGTGCGGGACAGCGGGGTACCCCGGGCGGAGGTCTTCGTCACGACGAAGCTCCCGGCCGGGCGGGCCGGCCGGGAGCGGCAGACCATCGCGGAGAGCCTGCGCGCGCTGGGGCTGGACCACGTCGACCTGTGGCTGGTGCACTGGCCGCCCGCCGACCGGGCCCGCCCGCAGACGTGGCAGCAGTTCCTCGCGGTGCGCGACGAGGGCCTGGCGCGCTCGGTCGGAGTGAGCAACTACAGCATCCGGCAGATCGACGAGCTGGCCGGGGCGACCGGCGAGGCCCCGGCGGTCAACCAGATCCCGTGGAGCCCGTTCCGGTACGACGGGCGGCTGCTCGCCGCGCACCGGGAGCGGGGTGTGGTGGTCGAGGGGTACAGCCCGGTCAAGGGCAGCGACCTGCGCCACCCGGTCCTGGCGGGGATCGCCACCGGGCACGGGGTGACACCGGCGCAGATCGTCCTGCGCTGGCACATCCAGCACGAGATCGTGGTGATCCCGAAGTCGGTGCACCCGGAGCGGATCGCGGAGAACTTCGGCAGCCTGAACTTCCTACTGACCGGGGCGGAGATGGCCCGGATCGACCGGCTCGGCGTCACCGGGTGATGCGGTGCGCGGGCGCGGACGGGTCGTCGTCGTCCGGCGGTGGTACGAGCTGGGCCAACCGGGCCCGCTTGGTGCGGTGCGGGGGCGCGTATCCCGGCACCGGGTCCGGACCGGGGCTCCCGGCGTCGGCCTCCTCCGGCTCCTCCGGAGCCGGGCGGGGCGCCGCCGCGACGAAGCGGCGCAACAGGTCCGCCAGCGTCTCCCGGTCCGCCGGGCTCAGGCAGGACACCAGGTCGGTACCGGCGCGAGCCGCCACCTCCTCGGCATCGTCGAGCAGGCCGTGGCCGGCCGGGGTGAGCTCGATCGCGTAGGCGCGCCGGTCGCCGGTCGCTGGTGCCCGCCACGCCAGGCCCAGCCGTTCAAGGTCGTCGACGGTACGGACCATCGCGGACTTGTCGAAGCCCAGCGCGTCGATGAGCTGCCGCTGGCTGCGCGGGCCGAGCCGGCGCAGGGTACGCAGGACACCGAGGTGCCGGTCGTCGACGCCGAACGGGCGCAGGGCGGCGGCGAGCGAGGACGCCGCGCGGCGGTGTGCCTGGCGCAGCAGCAGGGGGATGTCCTCCGCCATGCTCCTAACTGTAGTCCAGGTGAGACAGTCTCGCCTGAGACGGTTCCCCGGCCCTAGATGTGCTGGTGATCCGGGCTCGGGTAGCTGGCCCGGACCATGTCGCGGGCCCAGGCCATGCGGTTCACCGCGAGGTCCGGGTGGTCCCCGAACTCGGCGGCCATCCGGCCGACGCAACCGTCGGTGCCGAACCGCACGATCGCCTCGGTGATCGCCCGGTGCACGACCGCCGGGGCCGGGGCCTCCGACGGCTGTACGTACGACACGAACAGCGCCTCCACCAACAGTTCGTCAATCGCGCCGACCATTGCCGGCCCCCCTTCACGGTGTACCGGGTGGTACCCGTTTCCCGTCCCATCGCAACACCGCACGTTCGTGGAACCAACGAACGCCACTGGAGTGTCGGCCGATTTCTCAACCGGTAAACGGACAGCCGGTACGATTCGCCGACCGGAGGAGACGAGATGAAGTTCGCGATCAGCTACAGCCCGTACTGTCCAAAGGGGCGCATGCGGCTCCTCACCGTCGGAGTCGGCGCCCTGTCGGGTGAGGCCCGGGCGGTGGGCATGGATTTCCGAACCCGTGGCCGCCGCGCCGACGAGGCGATCGACGTACTGCGCCTGCTCTGGGCCGGCGGCGAGGACGGCGTCAGTTTCCACGGCGAGTTCTTCGCCTTCGACAACCTGTGCAGCTTCCCCAAGCCCTACCAGGCCACCGACCTGCCCATCCACGTCGGCGGTTCGAGCCGGGCAGCCGCGCGCCGCGCCGGGCGACGCGGCAACGGCTATTTTCCCGGCGGCATGCTCCATCCGGACGAACGCGCCATCCAGCTCGACATCGCCCGCTCGGCCGCCATCGAGGCAGGCCGCGACCCGCAGGCGCTGGAGTACACCCGGTGGGGGTCGATCGACATGACCATCGACAGGGTCGAGGAACTGGCCGCGCAGGGCGTGAGCCGCATCGTCGTGACCAGCCCGGCCACCGACCCGAGCGAGCAGCGCGACGAGATGTCCGTGTTCGCCCAGCGATTCGGCCTCCGGGACCAGTAACCCGCATAGATCAGGCGATCTGCGGGCTACGACGGATCAGTGTGACTCCCGGGGCACGGCGGCGCCCCGGCAGCCGACCAGGAAGTCCAGATCGGCTCCCTTGTCCGCCTGCAGGACGTGGTCGAGGTACAGCCGCACCCAACCGGTGTCCGGCGGCGCGGCGACGGGCGGCGCGGCCCGGCGTGTGGCCAGCTCCCGCTCGTCGACCTCCAGCCGCAGCCTGCGCGCGGCCACGTCGAGGCTGATCGGGTCGCCGTCGCGGACCAGCGCCAGCGGGCCGCCGACCGCGGACTCCGGGGCCACGTGCAGCACGACGGTGCCGTACGCGGTGCCGCTCATCCGGGCGTCGCTGATCCGCACGATGTCCCGGACCCCGCGCTCCAGCAGCCGGCGGGGCAGCGGCAGGTTGCCGACCTCCGGCATGCCCGGGTAGCCCTTCGGGCCGCAGCCGCGCAGTACCAGTACCGACGATTCGTCGATGTCCTCGGCCGGATCGTCGAGACGGCGCCGGACCTCCTCGGGGCTGTCGAAGACCACCGCGCGGCCGCGGTGGCGCAGCAGCCCGGGGGACGCGGCGGCGGGTTTGATGAGGGCGCCGTCGGGGCACAGGTTGCCGCGCAGCACGGCGATCCCGGCGGAGGGCAGCAGCGGGTCGGCGGCGGGCCGGATCACGTCCGGGTCCCCGGGTGGTACCGCCGCCAGCGCGTCCACGAGCGGCTTGCCGGTGACCGACAGCGCGCCGGGATCCAGTAGGTCCACGACCTCCCGCAGGACCGCGCGCAGCCCGCCGGCCCGGTGGAAGTCCTCCATCAGCAGCCGGCCGGCCGGCTGCAGGTCGACCAGCAGCGGCACGTCGACCTCGAAGTCGTCGAGGGTCAGCGGCACCCCGGCGCGGCCGGCGACGGCGAGCAGGTGCAGTACCGCGTTGGTGGAGCCGCCGATCGCGGCCAGCGCGACGATCGCGTTGTGGAACGAGCCGTGGGACAGGATCCGGCTCGGCGTCAGGGCCTCCTCGACCATCGACACGATCCGGTTGCCGGCCAGGTGCGCCATTTCCAGCAGGCGGCTGTCCGGCGCCGGGAGACCCGCGTTGCCGGGCAGCGTGAAGCCGAGCGCCTCGGTCACGCAGGCGATCGTCGATGCGGTACCCATCGTGTTGCAGTGCCCGCGGCTGCGGATCATCGCCGACTCGGCGCTCAGGAAGTCCGCCGCCGCGAGGTTTCCGGCGCGTACCTCCTCGGAGAGGCGCCACACGTCGGTACCGCAGCCGAGCATCGCGCCCCGCCAGGTGCCGGTGAGCATCGGGCCGCCGGCCACCACGAGCGCCGGCAGGTCGACCGAGCACGCGCCCATCAGCAGCGCGGGGATCGTCTTGTCGCAGCCCCCGAGGAGTACCACGCCGTCCACCGGGTTGGCCCGGATCAACTCCTCGGCGGCCATCGCCGCGAGGTTCCGGTACAGCATCGCGGTGGGCCGCATCAGCGTCTCGCCCAGGGACGGTACCGGCATTTCGAGCGGCACCCCGCCGGCCTCCCACACCCCGCGCTTGACGTGTTCGGCGATCTCCCCGAGGTGGCCGTTGCACGGCGTCCACTCCGACCAGGTGCTGCAGATCGCGATGTGCGGCCGGCCGTCGAAGGCGTGTGGCGGCAGGCCGCGGCGCATCCAGGCCCGGTGGATGAAGCCGTCGCGGTCGGTCTTGGCGTACCAGGCCGCGCTGCGGCGTCCGGTCGGTTCGATGGCGATCACTCTCCCATCCTGCCCACGGACCGGCCGGCCGGCCACCTTTTCGCGCCGCGACCTGGGAGGATGCCGGCATGGTGGACGTCGCGTCGATGGTGCTGTTCGCCGCCGACCTGGAGCGGACGGTCGATTTCTACCGCCTGCTGGGCATTCCGCTCGAACACGAGCGGCACGAGGACGGGCCGGCGCACGCGGCCAGCAAGGTGGGCGCGGTTCACGTCGCGGTCTACCAGGCTGAGCCGGCCCGGCCGGCCGGGCCGGTCCCCGGCTTCCGGCAGACCGGCAGCACATTCACTGGCTTCTATGTCGACTCGCTCGACGACACCGTGGCCGCCCTCGCGGGCTGGGGCGCGCCGGTGCTCACCGCGCACGAGGTACGCCCGTGGGGCTGCCGGGCCGTGGTGACCGATCCGGACGGCCGGGCGGTGGAGATCAACCAGCGGAACCACTGCGCCTAGACGCGTAGCCTGTCGGAGCGGCTACCAGCTAGAGGTCATCAGCGATGCGCGCGGTGGTGTTCGACGCCTTCGAGGCGGTACCGGAGGTGCGGGTGGTCCCCGACCCGGTACCGCCGCCGCACGGCGCGGTCGTCGAGGTGCACGCCACCGGACTGTGCCGCAGCGACTGGCACGGCTGGAAGGGTCACGATCCCGACATCACGCCGCCGCACGTGCCCGGCCACGAGTTCGCCGGTACCGTCGCCGCCGTCGGCGCCCTGGTCACCCGCTGGCGCCCCGGCGACCGGGTCACCGCGCCGTTCGTCTGTGCCTGCGGCACCTGCCCGAGTTGCCTGGCCGGCGACCACCAGGTCTGCGAGCGGCAGACCCAGCCCGGGTTCACCCACTGGGGCTCGTTCGCCCGGTACGTCGTCGTGCACCACGCCGACGTCAACCTGGTCCGGCTGCCCGACACCCTGGCGTACCCGGGCGCCGCCGCGCTGGGCTGCCGGTTCGCCACCGCGTTCCGCGCGGTCGTCGGGCAGGGCCGGCTGGCCGCCGGCGAGTGGCTCGCCGTGTACGGATGCGGCGGCGTCGGCCTGTCCGCGGTGATGATCGGGGCGGCGTGCGGGGGTCGGGTGGTCGCCGTCGACGTGAGTGCCCCGGCTCGGGAAGCGGCGCGCCGGTTCGGCGCGGAGGTCTGCCTGGACGCGACGGGTGATCCGGCCGCGGCGGTACGGGAGGCGACCGGCGGTGGCGCGCACGTGTCGGTCGACGCGCTCGGCAGCCCCGGCACCTGCGCCGCGTCCGTGCTGAGCCTGCGCCGCCGGGGGCGGCACGTGCAGGTCGGCCTGCTGCCACCGGCCGTGGTGCCCCTCGACCGGGTGATCGGGTACGAGCTGGAGCTGCGCGGCAGCCATGGCATGCCGGCGCACGCCTATCCCGAGCTGCTCAGGCTCGTCACCGCCGGGGTCCTGCGGCCCGAGCTGCTGGTCGCCGAGACGATCGGGCTCGACCGGGTACCGGCCGCGCTGATGGCGATGGATCGCCCCGGCTCGGGCGGCATCACCCTCGTCGATCAGGCCATCGAGGAAGTACTATCAGGAAGCCTTCCTGTTTAGGTCCGTCCGGGGCAGAATCCAGCACAGCACGATCCGCAAGGGAGGGCCCATGAGAGCGCGCCCGATTCTGGTGGCGAGCGGGACATTGACGGTCGTGGCCGCCTTGGCGGTCGGCGGCGTGACGATCAGCCAGGCGGCGACGGCGGCGGCCAGGGCTCCGGCGGTCGTGGCGCCCCGGGCGGTACCCCTGGGCGGCGCGCCGTACATCTTCCCGGCGACGAGCAACAGCCCCAATCCGGTCACCGCCATGAAGTCGACCGGGGTCAAGGCGTACACGCTCGCCTTCATCCTCGCCAGGAGTGGCTGCAACCCGGCCTGGGACGGGTCCGGCTCCCTGACCGGCTCGGCGATCGTCAACCGGATCAACGCGATCCGCAACGCCGGGGGCGACGTGGTGGTCTCGTTCGGCGGCTTCTCGGGTAGCAAGCTGGGCAACGCCTGTGGCAGCGCGGCGGCGCTGGCCGGCGCGTACCAGAAGGTCATCGACGCCTACAAGCTGCGCGCCATCGACATCGA
>JBKPCQ010000191.1:0-7166 GCA_046727455.1 Actinomycetota bacterium
TGCGGACCGCCACGCTGCCCGGGTCGAGCACCTTGGCGCCGTGCAGGCGCAGCAGGGCGTCGGAGGGCATCGGCGCGTCGGGTCCCGCGAACGGCCGGCGCGGTAAGGGCTGCCGCTCCGCAGGGGAAACTGGTGCCTCGGACATCAAAGGTCTCCGCTTCGCTGAGAATGGTCAGGTAGCTAGATCTGGATCGCCGGGGTGACCACCGGCTTGGTGAGCGTCACGGTGGCACCCGCGGTGGGGTGGATCACGAGCTGGACGAGTCCGGACGGTACCTCGCTGAACGCGAACCGGCCGTCCGGGGTGGCCACCGTCTCCCGCCCGCTGGAACCGGTACGCAGTTCGACCCGCAGCGCGGCGCCCGGCGCGATCCAGCCGTCGAGGCGCCGGTCCGGGTCCTCGGTGCGGGGCAGCATGAGCATGACGCTGAGGTGGTCCGAGCCGAAGGTCACCGTCTCGACCGTCGAGCCGGACCGCGCGCCCACCGGCTCCTCGGTGTACCGCAGCCGCAGCAGCTCGTACTCCAGGTTCTCCAGTTGCACGGCGAAGAGGACCCGGTCGGCCAGCCCGGCCGGTACCGGGTCGGCCGCCTCCCACATGGTCTTCAGGCGACGGAGCAGCGCGTCGTCGTTCATGGCCGGCTCCACTCCGGATCGGCCCCGAGCAGTGCGCGCAGCTTGTCCAGGCAGCGGCGCCGGGTCGGGCCGATCCCGCCCACCGGCATCCCGAGCTGCACCGTCAGCGACGCGTAGTCCGGGCGGTCCTCGAAGGCGATGACCCGCAGCAGCCGCTGGCAGCGCTCGGAGAGCTGCCCGACATGCCGCCACAGGACCCGCGCGGAACGGTCGGCGAACACCACTACCTCGGGCGCCGCGACGGGCGCGCTGGCCCGCTCCAGCGCGTCGGCGTCCGCGCCCTCCTCCCGGCGGGACTCGCGCGACACCCGCCAGGCCTCCCGCCGGGCCGCCACGGTGAGCCAGCGCATCACGGCGTTCGGCTCCCGCAGGGATGAGGCATGGCTGATCAGCGTGGCCCAGGTCGTCTGCACGACGTCCTCGGCCCGCTCACGGGGGAGCCCGTAGGACCGGACGAGCTGCCACATGACGGGCGTGAGCAGTCGTACCAGACGGTCCAGCGCCCCCTCGTCGCCACCCCGCCAGGCGGTGAACTCCTCCGCCGCCACGATCCACATCGGCCGGTCCTCGGACGACCCCGTGCGGGCCGCGTCGAGGTGGAGCGCGCTGGGTTGCGCGGCTCCTCCGTTGTTGCGGCTCACTGCGGTGATGACTGCTCCCCGGGCGGCGTCCGGACCGTCATGGACGGCGTGGACGGTACTCCAGGTCGTCATCGTAGGCACGCCGACCGTGCCCGAGTGCTGACTGTGTCGCACATCCGAAAGAGCGCGCGGCACCCGCCGTGATACACACCTCCCGCCGCGCGCCGCCACCGACGTACGCATCGCTCCTCCTGGAGGGTGACCTGGTCATACGCCGGCCGCGACGAGCACCGCCCACGCCACCTCGGGATGGCCGATGTCGCTGTGGGCGCCGGCGAACGCCGACTGGATCGTGTTGATCACCCCGTTGGCGTCGAGCCGGTAGCACCCGCCCGGCGCGAAGGGGTACCCGCAGCCCTCGGCCCCGAGCGGGACCGTGACGGCGTCGTCCACCTGGTACCCGTCGGAGCCCATCGCGCCCCACCGGCTGAGCAGGTCGGCGTGGCTGTCCGCGTCCTGCCGCTTGAGCATGCTCGCCAGCGGGTACCACCAGCCGACCGCGCGGTCCCGGCCGGAGAACGTCGCCAGCAGCGGCCCGTCGACCCGGTCCCGGTACCCGGCCAGCGCCCCGGCCCGCCCCCGGTCGAACGGCAGCGACGGGCTGAACGCGAAGTGCGAGAACGCGCCCTGGATCAGCGTCAGCGACTTGACCGGGCTGGCCGGCCCGACCAGCGCCGCGTCCAGCCCGGACACGGCGAACGCCACCAGCCGGGCCCCGAAGCTGTGGCCGAGCAGGTGGATGCGCGGCCGGCGGCCGTCCGGCGTGGCGAGGCTGGACAGGAACGGGCCGAGGCCCTCGCGCCCGACCAGGCCGGCCCGGTTCTTCATCTCGTAGTAGCTCAGCGTCCGCAGTACCTCCCTGGCGCCGTCCCACAGCCCGTCGAGCGGGTTGTGGAAGGCGTGCGCCGCCGGCCCGTTCGCCTGCGGCCAGCCGGAGTAGTAGGTGAGGACCGCGCCGGTGGGCAGGTCCCGGGCCGCCGCCTCGCCGGAGTCCTCGCCGGAGTCCAGGCTGGGTGTGGTGACCAGCCGCTTGGCCCGCGTGTGGAACTCGGCGAGCTGGTCCGGGCCGCCCTTCGCGTCGAGCAGCCGGCCGATCTCGGCGAGGTCGTCCTTGTGGTCGGGGAACGCCGGGGCCAGCGCCTCGGCGAGCGCCGCGCCGGTGGTGGCGGGCGGCGCGGCGGCAGCCGCCGCGGCGGCGGGATCGTCCCCCGGGAACAGCAGCGAGGGCCAGAGCACACCCGCCACCGCCGTCCGGGCGGCCCGGTCCGGCGCCCGCCGCTCCAGGATGTCGCCGATGAGCCCGAACATCTGGGCGTACAGCCGGCGGGCGGACTCGGTGCCGCTGTTCCAGCCGTGGGAGAACACGAACACGTCGTCGACCGTGCCGGCGGCCACCGCGCGGCGCAGGCCGGTGTCCTGCTCCAGCCCGCCGTCCTCGCCGAAGTCCACCTCGTAGTAGGGCAGCATGTCACTCCATCCTTAGACGTTCGAGAACACCCGCATGAGGTCGAGCAGGCCCGCGCCCTCGAAGAACTCGTGCCGGCCCAGGGGCGTCGCGTTGTCGCAGAGCATCTTCTTGACCCAGTCCGGCCGGCCCTTGTACTCCGGCCGCGCGGACAGCAGCGCGGCCACCGCGCCGGAGACGTGCGGCGCGGCCTGCGAGGTGCCGGACTCCTCGATGTAGCACGGGTCCTTGTCGGTCAGCGCGGCCAGGTCGGCGCTCTGCGTCCGGAACCGGCCGGCCGCCGCCGAGGTGATCCGCTCGCCCGGGGCCACCAGGTCCGGCTTGCGCCGCCCGTCGAGGGTCGGGCCCTTCGAGGAGAAGAAGCTGATCCCGTACGTGTGCGGGCTGTCCCGGTGGGTGCTGCCGACGGTGATCGCCTTCTCCGCGTTGCCGGGGTCGGTGATCGTGGACAGCGCGCCGTGCCGCCCGCCGTCGCCGCTGAACGGGTCGGCCCCGGCCGTGCCGTTGTTGCCGGCGCTGACCACCGCGACGACGCCGGTACCGACGAGGAGGTCGAGTTCCCGGCACAGCGGGCTCTGCCCGGCCGCGTACTCCTCGACCTGGTACGGAACGCCGAGCGAGAGGTTGACCCCGTGGACGCGCAGGTTGGTGCCGCCGCCGTTGATCTCCCGCAGGTAGTCGAGCGCTTTGATGACCGCGCCGGAACAGGTCGTGTCGTCCTCGGTCAGCACCCGCAGGCTGACCAGCCGGGCCAGCGGCGCGATGCCGGACAGCGCCCGGTCGGGAGCCAGCGTCCGGGTGCTCCAGCGGACCAGGTCCGCGTCGCCCTCCCGGGGTACCCAATCCTGGCAGGCGATGCGCGGCTCGGCCGGCGCGCAGCCGGCGATGATCGCCGCGACGTGGGTACCGTGCCCGCTCGGGTCGGCCAGCGCGGTCTCGGGGTCGGACTCGGCCGGCGCCGGCTCGCCCCGGACGAGGTAGGTGAAGTCCCGATGGAGCGGCGCGACCGCCTCGTCGGTGACGGTACCGCCGCGGAAGTGCGGGTGGTCCGCGCAGATGCCGCTGTCCACCACGGCCCACACGACGCCGGCCCCGGACGCCGCGTACGTCCGGCCCGCGGCGTCCGCCTTGACCGTCGAGACCGAGTGATCCATGTGCGCCTCGACCAGATAGTCCGGCCACACCCGCAGGACCAGGCGCTGCCGGTCGAGGTCGAGCCGCGCGAGCTGGTCCCGGTCGAGGATCGCGCGCAGGTACCGCGTGGACAGCCGCTCGGGCGGCGGCGCCAGCGGTAGGGCGGCCCGGAAAGCCGCCGCGAACCGCTCCCGTACCCGGCGCGGCTCCGCGTCGGCGGACAGGTTCAGCTCGATCAGGACCGCCCGCGCGCCGTCGAAGCCGGCCACCAGCCGCTGCCCGGGATCCCACACGCGGTCCTGCGCGAGCAGCGGGCTGACCTTCCAGCGCCGGGGCTTCGCGGCGCGGGTGCGGCGGTCGGACGGTGGCATGCATCTCTGAGCCACCGTCCGGGCCGCTGATACATCACCCGGGCAGGGTCCACCGTTGGTTGGCGCCGCCGTTGCAGGTCCAGATCTCCTGCTGGGTGCCGTCGGTGGTGCTGAAGCCCGGGTCGTCGAGGCACTTGCCGGAGCCGGTACCCACCAGGGACGAGTTGGCGCCCGCGGTCCACTGCTGGTTGGTGCCGCCGTTGCAGGTCCACAACTCGACCAGGACCCCGTTGGCGGTACCCTGCCCGGTCACGTCCAGGCATTCGCCGTTGATCCGCACGGTGGCACCGGAGACCGTCCACTTCTGCGCCGGATCGGCGGCGTCGCACCCGGCGATCACCACCGGGGTCCCGTTGGCGGAGCCGTTGTTCTTCGCCGCGAGGCACTTGCCGGCGATCCCGGAGACGATCGCGCCGGTGGTGGTCGGGCCGGGCGCGAGGGTGAGGTTGTCGAACTGGTCGGTCTGGTACCCGACCACGCCGAAGCCGATCTGTCCCGTGGCGTAGGAGGTGTCGTGGACCGAGGCGAGCGTGGTCTTGTCCAGCCGGGCGGTGATCGCGCTGCCCCGCAGGTCGAGGGTGAGCGTGTGCCAGTGGCCGAGCCCGGGTGCCGTCGTCGCACCGCTGGCGAGCGTGGTCAGGGTACCGCTGGTGTCGTTCTTCGCCAGCGTCCACCCGCCGGTGCTGGCGACCCGCAGCTCGTACCCGGCCTGCTTGTTCTGCGGGCGGGCCTGGGTGTTCGCCCGGCCGATCAGCTCGACGGTGCCGGCCTGCCGGAAGTCCGCGTCGACCGAGACGGTGTAGTCGCTCCACGCGGTGTCGCCGGCCAGCGCGTAGGCGTCGCTGTCGCCCTGCCACTCGATCGGCTTGACCGGCGCGACCTGCTGGAGGCACCGGCCGGCGCGCCCGTCGAGGCAGTCGCGGACCTCGAAGGCGCCCTGCATGTCGGCGACGTACCGGGCCTCGGTGGTGACCGCGTACCCGTCGAAGTTGTCGGCGTACGGCAACGCGAGGCCGTGCTGGGCCGGGCTCGTGGCGCTGCCCTTGCCCTGGCCGGTCGTGGTGGTCAGGGAGTAGATGAAGCCGGGCTGGAGGGTGAGGGTGTACGCGCCGCTGGAGGGCGTCACGTCGGGCTGCCGCACAAAGTAGTCGCTGGCCTTGCCGGAGTTGAGGTTGGTGGCCCAGACGTGCACGGTACCGGTGGACAGGCCGCCGGTGACGCGGACGGTGACGGTCTGCGCGGCGGTGACCCCCGCGGTCTCGATGATCGTGCTGTAGTCCGTGCCGTTCGTGGACTTCAGGCTGACGTAGCTGCCGTTGACCCGGTCGCCGCCGAGGTACCCGCTCGCGGAGTCGAGGAACTTCCAGCCGGGCCGGGTGAACTGGGTGACCTGCGCGGTCGCCCAGGTCTCCTTGCCCAGCCGGTAGAAGCCCGACCACGGCGACGGCGCGACCGCGAGCCCGACGGTGGCGAACGGCAGGTTCGGCGTGATTGCGGCGACCAGCGGCCAGTTGAGGTACGCGGTCATCTTCCCGTCGATGTACCCGCGCGTGATGGAGCGGATCAGCGCCGCCGCTCCGGAGTCCACGTCCAGCGAGCCGTTCTCGCTGGCCCACAGCGGCCGGCCGGTGGCGATCGCGTTCGCGGTGGAGTTGCAGGTCGTCGACGCCGACTTGTACCCGCACGGGTAGTGCACCCCGACGACGTCCACGGCGGCCTTGAACGCGCTGTCGGCGACCATGTCGTCGGCCACCTTCCAGCCGACGCTGTCGTCGCTGACCACCTTCACGGCGCCGTACCCCTTGGCGTTCAGCGCCGCGCGCAGGTTCTCCGACCAGGTCTTGTTGTGGCCCTTCTCGTTGCGGCCGCCGAGGTACGCGATGGTCAGGCCGTGCGACTTCGCGCAGTCGAGCCACCGGATGAGGTAGTCGATGGAGTCCTGCACCCAGTAGTTCGTGCCGCCGCCGATCCAGCCGGGGGCGGCCCACGGCAGCCCGTACAGCTTGATGCCGGGGTTGCGGGCCACCGCCTGCTCAGCCAGCCAGAACTCGTACCCGGCGGCGCAGTTCACGGTGCCCTTGACGTGCTCGATGCTGGGCTCGGCGCCGTCCGTCGAGTTCGCGTCCCCGCCGATCTCGATCTTCAGCATCTGCACGGCGGCGCCGTACCCCGGTTTGAACAGGTAGTCCAGGATCTGTGAGCGCTGCGGCTCCGGGTAGTCCACGAGCAGCCGGCTGTTGCCGCCGCCGCCGCTGATCGCGCCGACCCCGTAGAAGGTACGCCCGGTGGCGGTGCCGCTGACCGTGATCGTGGTGCTCGTGGCGGCCGCGGCGGGCCGGGTCAGGGTCACGGTCACGAGGAGAGCGGTCAGCAGCAGGACGGCGGGCGTCCACCGAATGGTCGGATGTCTCATGAGGAAGTAGTACCGGACTGATTAGACGCGCGTCAATACTCCGTCTGTCAGCCCGGCGGGATCCGTTCCAGGATGGCGGAAAAGTCCGTTCCGCCGGGCAGGGTACCGAAGGCCAGTCCGTGCTCGTCGGACAGACGGGCGGCGCAGAACGCGTCGGCCACCGGCCCCGGCGCGTACCGTACCAGGAGCGCCCCCTGGAGTACCAGCGCCATCCGCTCCGCCAGCCCCCGCGCCCGGGCCTCGACATCCGACCTGTCGGCCAGAGCTGCCCGCAGCGCGTCCCACGCCCGCGCGAGTCGCGCGTCGGCGTGCACCGCCGGGCGCACCTCCGTCTCGTACGCCGCCAGGCTGTCCGGCTCCCGGGCCAGCGCCCGCGGCACGTCCAGGGCGGTGACGTTGCCCGAACCCTCCCAGATCCCGTTGAGCGGCGCCTCCCGGTACAGCCGGGGCATGCCGGACTCCTCGACGTAGCCGTTGCCGCCCAGGCACTCCAGCGCCTCGGCGAC
>JBKPCQ010000192.1:0-6895 GCA_046727455.1 Actinomycetota bacterium
GGGCGGTGACGCCGGCCGCGACCAGCAACCGGCGCGGCCGCTCGGCGCGGCCCCGCTCCGCGCGGACCCGGCGCAGGGTCCGCTGCAGCAGCAGGTCGCCGCCGTCCGGCGGGCCGTCGAGAAAGGCTTCCGGTGGTACCTCGCCCAGCACCGCTTCCAGCTCGGACAGCTCGCGCAGCTCGGCCTGGCACTCGGCGCAGCCGGCCAGGTGCGCGTCCACGGCCCGGGCCTCCTCGGGGTCCAGCGCGCCGAGGGCGTAGGCGGCCAGCGAGGGACGGTCGTGCTCCATCACGTCACCGCCTCCATCGGACCACCGCTGATCGCCGCGCGCATCGCCCGCAGGGCGTAATAGGACCGGGATTTGACGGTACCCGGCGGAACCCCGAGGGCAGCCGCGGTCTCCTGCACCGTGCGGCCCCGGTAGTACATCTCCACCAGTACCTCACGGTGCTCCGGGGAGAGCCGGTCGAGCGCCCCCAGAACGGTCATCGAGTCCACGACACCCTGGGCGTGGTCGCGCTCGACGGGCGGGGTCGCCGGCGACTCGGCCACCTCCTGCGGCCGGGCTGCCTTGGCCCGGATCCGGTCGGTGATGATGTTGCGGGCGACGGTGAGCAGCCAACCGCGGACCGAGCCGCGCTCCTCGACCATGGCGGCCGCGTGTTTCCAGGCCCGGATGAGCGTCTCCTGCACGACGTCCTCGGCGGCCGCGTGGTCCCCGGTCAGCCGGGTGGCGTACGCCAGCAGGCTGCGCCCGTGCTCCTGGTAGAGCGTGCGGATCAGCGCTTCGTCACTGGACTCGCGCCGGCGTCGCGACCCCAGGTCAGCGATGCTCACCGATGCCCTCCCCGGACGCGACGCTGGGCCTGCCGTACTGCTTACCAGATCAGCGGGTCGGGAGTGCAGCCGACCCACCGGCGAAGGCAGCCGGATCGCCAGAGCGGTCGCGCTCATCTGCGGTCCTTTCGTGGAGGCCGCCGGACGGGTGCGGGTCATGGCCTCGCACACCCGCCCGACGGGGCTTGGCAGTCACACGGGACGGACCGTCGAACGGTTCAACGGAGTCTGGAGGGTTTCCAGATCAACCCGCGAGACGGTACCCGCGCCGCATCACGGTCTGGATCAGCTCGCCGTCGTGCAGGGTGCGGCGCAGCCGGGACACCGCCATCTCGATGGCGTGGTCGTCGACCGCCGACCAGTTGGGCGTGGCGCGGCGGATCTCCGCGCAGGACAGCACCCGGCCGGGGTTGCGGGCCAGCGCGCGCAGCACCGCGATCGGACCGGGCGGTACCAGGATCAGCTCGTCGTTGAGGACGACCGCCTGGCCGCGCACCTCCATCCGGTACCCGGCGGCGGCCAGCCGGACCGCCTGCTGCGGGACGTGCGCGCGGGCGAGGGCGACGAGCTCGTCGAGGTACGGCTGCTCCGGGGTCAGCGCCGGTACCCCCACGGCGCGCAGCGGCCGCGCGGTCAGCTCCCCCAGGCACAGGGCGGGTACCTCGTCGGCCAGCGCGTTGAGCACCTCGTCGCGCCGGTGGTCGGTGGCGGCCTGGGCGACGAGGTGCTCGACGGCCGGCGTGGCGGTGAACGCGACCGCGTCGACCTGCCGGTTGACCACCTGGTCCCCCAGCCGGCGCAGCAGGTCGGCGTGTACCGGTGCCTCGTGCTCGTACGTCGCGACCTCGACCACCGCCGCCCCCGCGGCGCGCAGCGCGTGGCACAGCTCGGCCAGTGACACCCCGTCGCTCTGCACCACGATGCGCCGGCCGGCCTGCGGATGCGCGAGCAGGTACCGGATCAGCTCCTCGGTCGAGCCGGCCGCGGTGGACCAGATCTCGGACAGCCCGATCTCGCGCAGCGCGTCGGCCGCGCGGGCGTTGCTCGCGAGCAGCCGGGCCGCGGCGAAGCGCGCGACCAGCCGTTCCGCGAGGCCCCATCCACGGGCCGCCGCGAGCCAGGCGCGGAACCCGAAGTCGGACGCGACGAGCAGATCGTCGATCGGCGCGGACGCGGCCGCCTCGGTGGCGTCGCGTACCGCCGGGTGCTCGGCCGTGGAGAACGCGCGGACCGCCTGCACCCCCACCGTGCGGGCGCCGGCGGCCTCCAACAGCCCGGCGAGCGCGTGCCGCCGCCGGTCGGACGCGACCGCGACGGTGTACCCGGCCAGCGGCGCGATGCCCTCCGGAGGCGCGAGGGTGCGCGGTCGCGAAGCGGATCCCGGCGTGGCCACGCCCCTCCCTCCGGTCGTCGCGGATTGCGCTGGAATCGGGCCGGAAATGCGAGTGCGCGGCCCGGTCTTAGATTGGCAGAACATCCGGCGCGCGATATCACGACTCAATAAAGTTCCGCTCACGTAGCCCGCCGGAAATGCGGATCCGGACAATGGCAGGCCAGCGCGAATGGAGTGCCGCTCCGGCATTCGTTGATCTTGTGAACAGATTCTCGGTTGGGTCCCGAGCCCCGCACAACTCTGGCGGCCGCGTTACCGGTTGGTGAATATTCACCGCGTCAAAGGTCCACCGACAGCCGGGAGAGGCGTTGGCCGGGGTCGTGCTCGAGAAGGTCAGCAAGGTGTACACCGACGGGACGAGGGCCGTCGACGATCTCAACCTGGAGGTCGCCGATGGCGAGTTCCTGGTCCTCGTCGGCCCGTCGGGGTGCGGCAAGACCACCGCGCTGCGGATGATCGCCGGGCTGGAGGAGATCAGCGAGGGCACCATCCGGATCGGGGACCGGATCGTGAACCAGGTACCGGCCCGCGACCGCGACGTCGCCATGGTGTTCCAGAGCTACGCCCTCTACCCGCACCTCGACGTGCGCGACAACATCGGGTTCGGACTGCGACTGCGTAAGGTGCCCAGGGACGAGATCGTGCGCCGGGTCAGCAGTGCGGCCGAGGTGCTGGGGCTGCGCGAGTTCCTGGACCGGCGACCCGGCGCGCTGTCCGGCGGCCAGCGCCAGCGGGTGGCCATGGGCCGCGCGATCGTGCGTGACCCGGCCGCGTTCCTCATGGACGAGCCACTGTCCAATCTGGACGCCAAGCTGCGCGTGCAGATGCGGGCCGAGATCGCCCGCACCACCCGGCAGATGGGCGTCACCACCGTCTACGTCACGCACGACCAGACCGAGGCGATGACGCTCGGCCACCGCGTCGCGGTGATGAAGAAGGGGGTACTGCAACAGGTCGACGAGCCCCAGGTGCTCTACGACCGGCCGGCGAACATCTTCGTCGCCGGCTTCATCGGATCCCCCGCGATGAACCTGATGCAGGGCGTGTTCAGCGCGCGGGAAGGGCTGTGGCTCATCCTCGGCGACCAGCGGCTGGCGGTACCGCCCGGGTTCGTCGAGGGGCGGCGCGGCCTCCTGCGGTACCTCGACCGCCCGGTCGCGGTCGGGATCCGCCCGGAGGACCTGTCCGACGCCACGCTCGGCGGTGGCGAGGTCGACGGCGCCCAGGTCCTGCACGGGGTCGCCGACCTCACCGAGGCGCTGGGCTCGGATCTGCTCGTCCACTTCGGACTCTCGGTGCCCGGCGTGGTCACCGAGGACACCAGGGAACTCGCCCGCGACGCGGGTACCGACCTCGTCGAGGCGCGGACCGCGCCGGCCGGAACCGTCGTGGTCGGCCGGTTCAGTCCCCGTTCCCGGGTACGCGAGGGCAAGCCGGTGCAGGTCGCGGTCGACGTCGGCCGGCTGCACGCATTCGACCTCGACACCGGCCGGGCGATCTGGTGATACACCCCACCTCTACAGGAAGGTTCACGATGCGAAGAACCCAGCTCGGGCTGGCGGTCGCACTGGCCGCCGTGCTCGCCGCCGCCGGATGCGGCAGCGGGGGTACCCCATCGGGCGGCGGCTCCAGCGCCGCCGGCGGCGGGATGCCCGACCTGACCGGGCAGAAACTCGAATTCATCGGCATCTGGTCGGCCGCCGAACAGGAGGCGTTCCAGGCGGTCCTGAAGAACTTCTCCGACAAGACGCACGCGGAGGTCACCTACACCTCCGGCGGCAACAACACCAATGTGCTCATCAACAGCCGGCTGGCCGGCGGCTCGCCGCCCGACCTGGCGGCGATCGGCCAGCCCGGCGTGGTGGCGCAGTTCGCGCAGAAGGGCGCCATCAAGCCGCTCACCGGTGACGTGCTCACCGCGGTGAAGAACAACTTCTCCGACGCCTGGCAGCAGCTCGGCCAGGTGAACGGGCAGCAGTACGGCTTCCACTTCAAGGTGGCCAACAAGTCCACCGTCTGGTACCGCGCCGACGCCTTCGACCAGGCCGGCGTGAAGGCACCGGCGACCTGGGACGACTTCACCAAGGCGTCCAAGACGCTGTCCGACGCCGGTACCACGCCGATGGCCATCCCCGGCGGCGACGGCTGGCCGACGACGGACTGGTTCGAGAACATCTACCTGCGCGTCGCCGGTGTCGACAAGTACAAGCAGCTCACCGACCACAAGATCGCCTGGACCGACCCGACCGTGGTCCAGTCGTTGCAGCTGTGGGCGGACTACCTCAAGCAGCCGGGCTTCATCGAGAAGGGCGCCACCCAGCTCAGCTTCACCCAGTCGGTGGCCGACGTGTTCGGCGCGCAACCGAAGGCGGCCATGCTCTTCGAGGGCGACTTCGTCGCCGGCGAGATCCAGAAGTCCGGCAAGGTGCAGGTGGGTACCGGCGCCAAGTTCTTCCCGTGGCCGGCCGTCAACGGCTCGAAGCCGAGCGTGGTGACCGGCGGCGACGAGGTCGTCATGTTCAAGGACAACCCGGGCGCCCGGGCACTCGCGGCGTACCTCGCCAGCCCCGAGGCGGCGGCGATCTGGGCGGCCAAGGGCGGGTTCCTGTCGGCGAACAAGAACGTCGCGGCGTCCACCTACCCGGACGACACGACGCGGCAGATCGCCGACGCCCTGGGCAAATCGGAACAGGTAGCGTTCGACATGTCGGATCAGACGCCGCAGGCGTTCGGCGGCGAGACGGGGGCCGACATGTGGAAGCTGCTGACGGACTTCGTCGGGAACCCGGGCAACCCGGCGGGTACCGCCGCCGCGCTCGAGGCCGCCGCCGTCAAGGACTACGGGAGCAAGTGATGGCAGACGCGTCCCGGCCGGTGGGCGGTTCTCCGGCTGTGAGCGGAAGGGTCGGCGTCGTCGACCGGCCGGGCGCGTCCGGCCCGCCCCGCCATGCGCCCAGGGCCGGCGGCCTGGGCCGGGAGCGGCGGGAGCGGCGCACGATCGCGACGCTGTTCCTCGCCCCGGCGCTGGTGATGCTGGCCGTCCTGGTGGTGTGGCCGTTCGTCAACACGTTCTGGTTGAGCGTGCACGACCGCACCGGTACCCACTTCGTGGGGCTGGCCAACTACCTCACGATGGTCCAGGCGCCGGAGACCCGGCGGGCCATCACCAACAACCTCATCTGGGTGGTGGTCGCGCCGACCGTGGTGACCATCCTCGGGCTGATGTTCGCGGTGGTGACCGAGCGGATCCGGCTGTCGACGGCGGTCAAGACGATCCTGTTCATGCCGATGGCCATCTCGTTCCTGTCCGCCGGGGTGACCTGGCGGCTGGTGTACGACCAGAACCCCGACCGCGGGGTGCTCAACGCGATCGTCGTCGGGGTGCACGACCTGTTCGCGCCGCCGACGCCGTACGCCGGCGTCCACCCGCGCGACGCGACCGTCCTCACTGGACCGGAGGGCGGCGACTACCGCACGGTGCACCAGATCTCGGCGGCCACGCCGGTAGCGCTGCCGCTGGTGGGGCTCAACCCGGACAAGGTACCGGCCAGCGCGCGGGCGGCGGCCCGGCCGGCGGCCGGCGACGGGCTGGCGGGCGTGGTGTGGCTGGACTTCACCAGGGGTGGCGGGGGCCAGGCGGGGGCGGTCGACCCCACGGAGAAGGGCCTGCCCGGGATGACGGTCGAGGCCGTCCGGGACGGCCGGGTCGTCGGGACCACGAAGACCGCTGACGACGGTACCTTCCGGTTCGCCGGCCTGTCCGGCGACGGGTACACGGTGCGGCTGCCGAAGGCCGACTTCGCCCAGCCGTTCGGCGGGGTCTCCTGGCTCGGGCCGGGGCTCATCACCCCGTCCATCATCCTGTCGTACCTGTGGATCTGGGCCGGGTTCGCGATGGTGCTGATCTCCGCCGGCCTCGCCGCACTGCCCCGCGAGTCGCTGGAGGCGGCCCGGGTGGACGGCGCGACCGACTGGCAGGTGTTCCGGATGGTCACCGTGCCGCTGGTCCGGCCGGTACTGGTCGTTGTCCTGGTCACCCTGATCATCAACGTGCTTAAGATCTTCGACCTCGTGTACATCCTCGCGCCGGACTCGTCGCAGAGCGCGGCGACCGTCGTCGCGGTGGAGATGTACAAGGTCTCCTTCGGCGGCGGCCAGGACGCCGGGCTGGGCAGCGCGCTGGGCGTCCTGCTCTTCCTGCTGGTCGTACCGGCGATGGTCTTCAACATCCGGCGCCTGCGGAGGGATCACCCATGAGCGTCACCACCGTTGGGCGGGTACCGGAGCTGCAGCCGGCCGGTACCGCGATCAGCGGGCCGCCCCGGCGCAGCCTCGGCTCGCGGATCGCGAGCCGGATGGGCGGCACCGTCCTGTACGTCACGATCCTCGTCGTCGCGGCATTCTGGCTGCTGCCCACGCTGGGCCTGTTCGTCGAGTCGCTGCGCGACCCGGCGGACAGCGCCTCGACCGGCTGGTGGACCGTGCTCACCAGGCCGGCCCAGGTGAGCCTGCGCAACTACGAGCACCTGCTGTCCAACGGCGCGATCACCGGCTCGCTGTGGAACACCGTGCTCATCACGGTGCCGGCCACGCTGCTCGTGGTCCTCCTCGCCGCGCTGGCCGCGTACGCGCTCGCGTGGATCGAGTTCCCCGGCCGGGACTGGC
>JBKPCQ010000193.1:0-30129 GCA_046727455.1 Actinomycetota bacterium
GCTCTGGCGTTCCGCTAGCTAGGTCTCCTTGAGCCGCGCGGCGAGGTTGTCGCTCTCGCTGTCGTGCGCGACGCGGTCACGACATTGGCGAAGTTGACGAAGATGCCCTGCGCGGTCTCCGGCCGCAGGTAGTGCAGGCCCTCGTCGCTCTCCACCGGGCCGAGGTACGTCTTCATCAGCCCGTTGAACATCCGGGGCTCGGTGAAGCTGCCCTTGTTGCCGCAGTTCGGGCAGTTGATCTCGGCGAGCGAGGTCGGCGGCCGGCCGTGTCTGGCCTCGAACTCCTCCTCCAGTTGGTCGGCCCGGAACCGCCGGTGGCACGACTGGCACTCGGTCAGCGGGTCGACGAACTCGGCGAGGTGGCCGGACGCGACCCATACGTCGCGGGCGAGGATCACCGCGGAGTCCAGGCCGACGATGTCGTCGCGCTCCTGGACCATGGACTTCCACCACTGGCGCCGGATGTTCTCCTTGAGGTCCACGCCGAGCGGGCCGTAGTCCCAGGCAGACCGGGTTCCGCCGTAGATCTCGCTGGACGGGAAGACGAAGCCCCGGCGCTTGGCGAGGGACACGACGGAGTCGATGCGGTCTACGGCCATGGGATCCTCCCGGGTACGCCGCCGGCTGGCTGTCGGCGGTGGTCCGCGGCGTCGCGGACAGATGTTCAGGTCAACATGTACCCCGAGGCTACGGTCACCGCCCCGGGGTCGGACACCAGATTACTCGCCTCCACAGACCCGCAGCCCGGGCGGCTGGCCCTCCTCGACCAGCCCGAAGGTCGGATGCCGGATCATCCCGTCCGTGTCGTGCACCTCAGCGGGGACCACCACTCCGGGACCGCCGATCGACGCCGACCCGATCGTGAAGTTGGTGACCCGCGCCCGGCTGCGCTCGCGCGCGGTGTAGTCCGCCAGGCTCATCTGGTCGCGCAGGTCGGCGCAGAGCAGGCCGTAGGCGTCGGTGTAGTCCTCCGAACGCAGGTCGGTGAGGTACTGGCGGACCACCGCGACAGCCTCCGTGCGCAGCGCGTCGGCGCGGTTCACCACCAGCGCGCCGATCCCGAAGACCCCGCCGCCGCAGCACAGGATGAGCAGGGCCGCGCCAACGGCCAGCCCGATCCACAGCCGCTTGCGGTCGCGCTCGGTGGGCGGTGTCACGAACGGCGCCTGCACCCCGGGTCCGGGGGGCGGCGGCGGGATCGTGCCGGGCCAATCCTGTGGAGGTACCGTCACGCCAGGTCGCTCTCCGTCGTGCGCACCTCGCCGCCCGGCGCGGACTCGGCGAGGACCTCGTAGGCCGAGGGCTCGTCGAGCGACTGGGCCAGCAGCGGGGTGGCGTTGACCTTCACGTCGTACGCGGACAGTGCGCGCCGGTACGCCCCCACCGACTCCCACTCGGTCAGCAGCGTCCACCGGGTCGGGTCGTCGTACCCGCGCCCCAACTGCCCGCGCAGGTATCCCGGTCGGGCACCGAGGGCGACCAGGGCGGCCGCGGCCCGGGTGCGGAACTGGGCGTCGTCGCCCTCGACGACGAACCGGTTGACCACGAGCACGGAGCCCCCTTGTGCGTAGGGTTGAATAGGCGCATGGAGCGACTGGCCAGAGTCAACCGTACCCAGGCGTTTCTCTCCGCGCTCGCCCTGGTGCTGGTCGGCCTGTTCGCACCGGGCCGGTACGGCGCCGTCGTGTTGTTCGTGGTGGTCGCCGCGATGCTCGTGGTCCTGGTCCGGACCGCACCGGTCACCCGCCAGGGCGTCGTCGCCGTCCGCCTTCTGATCCTCGCCGGCCTCGCCCTGGTCGCCATCTACAAGATCATCTGAGCGCCCGGCCGGCTGTCCTGGCACGCTGTCGACCATGACCCTCTATGCCGACACCCCCGGCCGGCGCACCTGGCAGCTCGCCACCGACCTGCTCGTCGTCGCCTGGCTGTGGTTCTGGATCTGGCTCGCGACGAAGCTCTACAGCGTTGTCCTCAAGCTCGGCGTACCCGGGCAGAAGCTCACCGGTGCCGGCGACGGCATGGCGAACGGGCTCGCCGACGCCGGCGCCAAAGCCCACCGGGTACCGGTCGCCGGCGACCAGCTCGCCGAGCCGTTCGCGAAGGCGGCCGACGCCGCCCGCGCGATAGCCGACGCCGGCCGCGACGAGCAGCACGCCGTCCACCAACTGGCCTGGATCGCGGCGCTGCTCCTGGTCTCGGTACCCGTCGCGGTCGTCCTGTTCGGCTGGCTCCCGCTGCGCCTGCGCTGGATCCGCCGCGCCACCGCGGCAGCGGCGTGGCGCGGCAGCGGGAGTGCCGGTAACGACCTGCTCGCCCTGCGGGCGCTCACCAACCAGCCGCTGAGCCGTCTCTTACCCCGCCACCCCACCCAGGGCCGTCTCTTACCCCGCCACCCCACCCAGGGCCGGCTGTCCACAGTGGACCCCGATCCGGTCGCGGCGTGGCGCCGCGGCGACCCGGAGACCGTGGCCGCCCTGGCAGCCCTGGAGCTGCGCCGGCTCGGCCTACGCGGCCGACCCGGCTGAGCACCCCGACCCGGCTGAGCACCCCGACCCGGCTGAGCACCCCGACCCGGCTGAGCACCCCGACCCGGCCGAGCACCCGCCCCGGCTGAGCGGTGGGCGGAGCCCCTCGCGTCAGAGCCGCCGCCGGACGTCCTCCACAGTGGACGGTCCGGACGGGTAGTGGGCGACCCAGTCCCCGGCCTCGTCCAGCGGCACGATGCCTTCCTCCAGGAAGGTGTACCGGCCGTCGATGACCCGCTTGGCCGCCCGGGTGTCCAGCGCGTCGGTGTTGTTCCACAGCTCGGCGAACAGCGCCTCCACCCGGCGGCGGGACTGCTGGCAGAACAGCTCGGCCAGCTCCAGCCCGGCCGGGTTGCCCTCGCTGCGCGCCCGGACGCAGGTCGCTGCCATCGCGAACAGCTCCGCCCCGATGTCCACCACGCGACCGAGGAAGCCCTGCTTGCGCTCCATCTTTCCGCGCCAGCGGGCCATCGCGTAGAACGTCTCGCGGGACAGCTTGCGCGACGCCCGCTCGATGTACCGGACGTGCTTGGCCAGCGGCCCGAAGCTCGCGTACCCCCCGGGCAGCTGCCCCTTGCCGACGGTCAGCGTCGGCAGCCAGCGGGCGTAGAACCCACCGGCCCGCGCCCCGGCCCGCGCCTTGCGGCCGAAGGAGGCGGAAGGATCGATGATGTCGCCCGCCACGGACAGGTGGGCGTCGACGGCCTCCCGCGCGATGAACAGGTGCATGATCTCGGTGGAGCCCTCGAAGATCCGGTTGATCCGCAGGTCGCGCAGGATCTGCTCGGCCGGGATCCCCTTCTCGCCCCGGGCGGCCAGCGACTCGGCCGTCTCGAACCCGCGCCCGCCCCGGATCTGTACCAGCTCGTCAGCTATCAGCCAGGCCATCTCCGAGCCGAACAGCTTGACCAGCGCGGCCTCGATCCGGATGTCGTTGCGGTCGTCGTCGGCCAGCAGGCAGCACAGGTCGAGCATGGACTCCAGGCCGTACGTGGTCGCCGCGATGAACGCGATCTTCTTGGCGACCGCCTCGTGCCGGGCGACCGGCAGGCCCCACTGCACCCGCTCGGCGGCCCACTGGCGCGCCACGGACAGGCAGAACTTTCCGGAACTGACGCACATCGCCGGCAGCGAGAGCCGGCCGGTGTTGAGTGTGGTCAGGGCGATCTTGAGGCCCTGGCCCTCCTTGCCGATCACGTCCTCGGTCGGGACGAACACGTCGTGGAAGCGGGTGAGGCTGTTCTCCAGGCCGCGCAGGCCCATGAAGGCGTTGCGCCGCTCGACGCTCACACCCGGCGCGTCGCCCTCGACGACGAACGCGGTGATACCGCCCCGGTGCCCCTCGGACTTCGGTACCTGCGCCATGACCACGAGCAGCGTGGCCAGCGTGCCGTTGGTGGCCCAGAGCTTGACGCCGTTGAGCTTGTACCCGCCCTCGACGGGTACCGCCGTGGTGGACAGCCGGGCCGGGTCGGAGCCGACGTCGGACTCGGTGAGCAGGAAGGCGGACACCTCGCCGGCGGCGAGCCGGGGCAGGTACTTCTTCTTCTGCTCCTCGGTGCCGAAGATCTTCAGCGGCTGGGGTACGCCGATCGACTGGTGCGCGGACAGCAGCGCGCCGATCGACGGGTTGGCCGAGCCGACCAGGGAGAGCGCCTTGGTGTAGTGCAGGTTGGAGAGGCCGAGACCGCCGTACTTCTCGTCGATCTTCATCCCGAACGCGCCCAGCCCGGCGAGCCCGCGCAGCACCTCGTCCGGGATCCGGGCGTCGTGCTCGATCTGGGCGCCGTCGATGGTCTTGGCGAAGTCGCCCAGCTTGGCGAGGAATCCCTCGGCCCGGGCGGCGGCCTCCGGGTCAGGTGTCGGCCACGGGTCGATCAGCTCCATCCGCAGCCGGCCGAGGAACAACTCCTTGCCGAAGCTCGGCTTGCGCCACTCGGCCTCGCGGGCGGCCTCGGCGACCTGCCGGGCCTGCTTCTCGTCGACGCTTGCGCCGGCGGGAACGTGGGTGCGGTCAGACGGGACGTCCGTGGTCGTCATGGTCCCACGTTACCTGCCGGTATTACCCCTGGGTAGCTCCGACCGGAGAGGGTCGGTGCTAGCTTTGACACACAAGTAAATGTCCGACAGGGGAGCGCACAGCGCTGAGAGTGCGGCCACCACCGCAGACCCTCGAACCTGATCTGGGTAATGCCAGCGCAGGGAGCTCGGGACCTCCAGCCGCGCCATGTCCGAATCCGGCCATGGCGTGCGTCTTCTCCTGGTACCACCGGGAGGACCGTTCATGACCACCAACCGCTGGCGGACCGTCGACATCGTCGTCGCCGCCATCCTCGCCATCGCCTTCGGCGTCGTCTTCTATGCCTGGGACCGGCTCTGGGCCGGTACCGAGAGTCTGTTCAACGGCTTCGGCCCGGGCCGCGCGGTGATCGCCGGGGTCTGGTTCCTGCCGGCCATCCTCGGGCCGCTGGTCATCCGCAAGCCGGGCTCGGGCGTGTTCACCGAGACCGTCGCGGCCGCCGTCTCCGCCCTGCTCGGCGCGCAGTGGGGCCTGGTCACGATCCTCTACGGCCTGTTGCAGGGGGTGGGCGGCGAGGCGCCGTTCGCGGCCACCGGCTACCGCAACAGCCGGCTGCCCACCGCGCTCCTCGGTGGCGCGCTTGCCGGCGCGGCGGCCGGGTACCTCGACCTCGTGCTGTACTACCCCACCTGGTCCGCCGGCTGGAAGATCGCGCAGGTCCTCATCTCGGCGGCCAGTGGCCTCGTCATCGCCGGGGGCGGCGGCTGGCTGCTCACCCGGGCGCTGGCCCGCACCGGCGTCCTGGACCGCTTCCCGTCCGGCCGGGAACGGGTCGCCGTCTAGCCGAAGCCATGATCGAGCTGACCGGGTTCGGCTGGCGGTACGCCGGCCGCCGGGCCTGGGCGGTCCGCCGGGTCGACCTGCGGATCGAACGCGGTGAGCGGGTGCTCCTGCTCGGCCTGTCCGGCGCGGGCAAGAGCACCCTACTCGCCGCGCTGGCCGGGCTGCTGACCGAGGAATCCGGCGAGCGGGAGGGCGAGGTCCGTGTCGACGGCCGGGCCGGGGTCCTGTTCCAGGACCCGCAGACCCAACTGGTGATGGCCCGGTGCGGCGACGACGTGGCGTTCGGCCCCGAGAATCTGGGCGTACCGGCAGAAAAGATCTGGCCACGCGTACGCGCGGCGCTCGACGCGGTGGGCTTCGGCTACCCCTCGGACCACTCGACCCACGCGCTCTCCGGTGGCGAGCAGCAGCGGCTGGCGCTTGCCGGAGTGCTCGCCCTGGAGCCGTCGGTACTCCTGCTCGACGAGCCGACCGCGAGTCTTGACCCGCCCGGGGCGGCGCTCATCCGGGACGCGCTGGCCCGGCTCGACACGACGATGGTCCTTGTCGAGCACCGGGTCGCCGAGGCGCTGCCGCTCATCGACCGGGTCGTCGTGCTTACTCCCGAGGGGATCCGCGCGGACGGCTCCCCGTCGGCGGTCTTCGCCCGGTACGGCGACGAGCTGGCGGCCGGCGGCGTCTGGGTACCGGAACGGCCCGTCCTCCCCCGCCGGGCCGCCACCCCGCCCGGCGCGCCGCTCCTGGCCGCCCACGCGGCGGCGGTACCGGGTCGGCTACGCCCGACCGACCTCGACGTGTGCGCCGGCGAGGCGGTCGCGGTCACCGGCCCCAACGGCGCCGGCAAATCCACGCTCGCCCTGACCCTCGGCGGCCTGCTCCGCCCGGCGTCCGGCACCGTCCTCGCCACCCGCGCACTGGCCGGGCCCGACGCCGCCCAGCCGCCGTACCGCTGGCGGGCGGCCACCCTCGCCACCCGGATCGGCTCGGTGTTCCAGAACCCGGAGCACCAGTTCGTCACCGCCCGGGTCGCCGACGAGCTGGCGCTCGGCCCGCGCCGCGCCGGGGCGACTCCGGCCTCCGTGGCGGCCACGGTCGACGACCTGCTCGGCCGGCTGCGCCTGGACCACCTGGCCGGCGCCAACCCGTACACGCTGTCCGGCGGCGAGCAGCGCCGGCTGTCGGTGGCGACCGCGCTGGCCACCGCGCCCCGGGTGATCGTCCTCGACGAGCCCACCTTCGGCCAGGACCGGCGCACCTGGACGGAGCTGCTCGACCTGCTGGCGAAGCTGCGCGACGACGGGTGCGGCGTGGTGAGCGCGACCCACGACGCGGACTTCGTCGAGGCGCTCGCCGACCGGGTGGTCCCGTTGTGACAGCGCCGGCCACGCCAGCCACGCCAGCCACGCCGGCAACGCCGGCCGCGCCGCTCGCCGCGCGCAATCCCGTCGCGAAGCTGGTCGCCGCGCTGGTACCGACCCTCGCGCTGCTCACCACGCTCGACCCGGTGACGCCGGCGCTGTTCCTGGCCGTCGAGCTGGCCGTGCTGCCGCTGTTCGGGCTGCGCCTGTCCACGCTGGCGCGCCGGGGCTGGCCGCTGCTGGTCAGCGCGGCGGCGGTTGCCGTCGCCGCCCAGCTCTTCGGTACCAGCGACCTGGCCACGTCGACCGGGCTGGCGCTGCGGGTCCTCGCGGTGGCGATACCAGGGATCGTCGTATTCGCCACCACCGACCCGACGGACCTCGCGGACGCGCTGGTGCAGAACGCCCGCCTGCCGGCCCGCTTCGCCATCGGCGCGCTGGCCGCCTTCCGCCTGGTACCGCTGCTGGGTGAGGAGTGGCGGCTGCTCACCCTGGCCCGGCGCGCCCGAGGCGTGGACGCCGGCCGCAACCCGCTGGCCCACCTGCGCCTGTTCGCCTCGCTCACCTTCGGCCTGCTGGTCGGCGCGATCCGCCGGGGTACCCGCCTCGCCACCGCCATGGACGCGCGCGGCTTCGACTCGCGCGTTCGCCGGACCTTCGCCCGCGTCCAGCGCATCCGCCCCGCCGACGTGGCGCTGATGCTCGGCGGCGTACTCCTCGCGGTCGGTCTGCCGGCGGTCACGATCGGACTCGGCGTGTTCCGCCCGGCCTACTAGCTGTTGCGGAGCGCGCCGAGGACGACGCTCGCGACCACGTACCAGACCGCGAAGGCCACGACCAGCACCCAGACCATCAGCAGTGCTTTGACCAGGGAGGACATCCGCGTCCGGGCGATAGCCATGTTCCCCGCGATGCCGAGGATGCCGATCACCGCGCCCAGCCCCCCTCCGATGCCGACCAGCAGGATCGGCACCAGGGCCAGCGCGCGCAGCGCGATGGGCACCGATGGGCCGGTGCGGTGTTTGACACCGTTCACCTCCAGGGTCGGGTACGGATCGAGGAAGCTGCCGCGCACCGCCGCCTCGACCGTCCCGCCACCGGCGGCGGGCAGCGCGTACCGCCTCCCACCCACGCGGGTGGCCGGTTGCCCGCCGACCGTGATGGTGTACCGGAAACTAAACAAGCCGGCTTCCAGCACCACCGGCCCGGCCAGGCCGCGGATGGTCATCGGTTCGGTCCGCATGGGCGGTGATCATAGGACCACGGGCGACCTCAGCGAAAGGCACCAGCGTGGCGACCGCCAGGGCGAGTGGACCGCGCAGGTTCTCGACGCCGATCGGCACGATCATGATGGCGAGCACCGTCACGACCCAGCCCCACCGGACCGCCGGGCGGGTACCGACCGTGCCGGCGGCGGCGAACACCAACCAGATCTGGTGGTGCGTCCAGGACACCGGGGACACCACGACGCCCACGGCACCGGCGATCGCGAGGCCGACGAGCGGGTACCCGTTGCGGGCCGCCCGGGAAGCCCGGACCAGCCCGACCCCGACCACCACGGCGGCGAGCACCGCCCACAGCGGCTTGACCCACGCCGACGCTACGCCGGAGCGCAGCAGCATCCCGTTCAGCGACTGGTTGCCGGTGAGCGCCAGGTTCCCGATCCGGTCGGTGTGCCACAGCTCGGTGAACCAGTACCGCACCGAGTCCTCCGGCAGCAGCAGCCACGCGGCCACCGTGCACCCGGCGAAGGTCGCGCCCGCGGTGAGCGCCGCACGCCGCTGGCCGGCCAGCCAGAAGTACGGGATGAACACCAGCGGGGTCAGCTTGATCGCGGCAGCCACGCCGGTCGCGATCCCGCGCGCCCGGTCCGGTACCCGGCCGAGCCCGTCGAGCAGGACGAGCAGCACGAGAAAGATGCTGAGCTGCCCGAACCGGAGGTCCCGGGCGACCGGCGCGGAGGCGAGGAGCACGAGGAGGACGACCGGCGGCCACCACCGGCCGACCAGGACGGCGCACCAGAGCACCGCGCCGAACGTGAGCAGCGTCCAGACGACCGGTACGCCCGGAAGCGCCACCGGGGCGAGCACCAGGCCGGCGAACGGCGGATAGGTGAACGGGTCACCGTTGCCCGCCACGAACGAGTACAGGCTCCCGCCGTGCCACATGGCGCGCACGGCACCCTGGTAAACCTGGAGGTCTTCGAGGGGGCGGCGCAGCGCCCAGACCGCCTGGACCACCGCGAACGCGACGGCCCCGGCCCAGGCGAGCCGCCGCGTCACACGGGTGCGACCGGGTTGGGGATCGCGCCACCGTACCGGCGGTCCCGCTTCGCGAACAGCTCGCAGGCGTACCACAGGTGCCGCCGGTCGAAGTCCGGCCAGAGCGTGTCCAGCGTGACGTACTCCGCGTACGCCGCCTGCCAGATCAGGTAGTTGGACAGCCGCTGCTCCCCCGACGACCGCAGCACCATGTCGACGTCCGGCACGTCCGGGCAGTACAGGTACCGGTGCACCGTGCGCTCGCTGATCTTGTTCGGGTTCAGCCGGCCGGCCGCCACGTCGTGCCCCATCGCCGCGAACGCGTCGGCCAGCTCCGCCCGGCCACCGTAGTTCACGCAGAACTGCAAGGTGATCAGGTCGTTGTGCCGGCTCATCCGCTCGGCGATCTCCAGCTCGTGGATCACCGACCGCCACAACCGGGGCCGCCGCCCGGCCCACCGGACCCGTACCCCCATCGCCACGAACTGGTCCCGCCGCCGGTGGATGACCTCCCGGTTGAACCCCATCAGCCAGCGCACCTCGTCCGGCGAGCGCTTCCAGTTCTCGGTCGAGAACGCGTACGCGGACAGGTTCTTGATGCCCAGCTCGATCGCGCCCTCGATCACGTCGAACAGCGCGTGCTCGCCGCGCTTGTGCCCCTCGATGCGGGGCAGCCCGCGCGCCTTGGCCCAGCGGCCGTTACCGTCCATGATGATCGCGACGTGGTCGGGGATCGCCTCGCGCGGCAGGTCCGGCGGCTTCGCCCCGGACGGGTGCGGCGAGGGCGGGACGTAACGACTCATGCCGGATCCTCGCCGCGCTGCGGTCCGGCATGAGGCACCGAGACGCTGAGCCCATGATTCGCTCGCTGGCGCTCACTCATGATCTGTCCACCAACGGCAGCGATCGTAGCGCACGCTCCAGGTGCCACTGCAGGTGCGCCGCGACCAGTCCCGACGCCTCCCGCCGTGCGGCCGCCTCCGACGCGTCGGCGGAGTCCCAGTCGCCGTCCGCGAGGGCGGCCATCAGGTCGAGGGTGGCCGGCGCCGGATGGGCGGCGCCGGGCGGCCGGCAGTCCGGGCAGACACAACCCCCGGCCGGTACCGAGAAAGCCCGGTGCCGCCCCTCCGTCCCGCACACCGCACAGGCCGACAGTGCCGGCGCCCAGCCGGCGTAGGCCATGGCCCGCAGCAGGTACGCGTCGAGCACCAGCGTCCCGGCGTGCTCGCCACCGGCCAGCGCCCGCAGCGCGCCGAGGGTCAGCAGGTACAGCGGCAGCGCCGGCTCCTCCTCCACCGGGGTCAGCCGCTCGGCCGTCTCCGCGATCGCGCTCGCCGCCGTGTACCGGGGGTAGTCGTCGACGAACCGCTTCCCGAACAGCTCGACGCCCTCCACCTGCCCGATCACGTGCAGTGTCCGCCCCTCGACGACCTGTACGTCCACGTGCCCGAACGGCTCCAGCCGGGCGCCGAACTTCGACGTGGTGCGGCGTACCCCTTTGGCCACCGCGCGGACCCGGCCGTGGCGCCGGGTGAACAGCGTGATGATCCGGTCGGACTCGCCCAGCTTCTGCGTGCGCAGCACGACCGCGTCGTCGCGGTACAGCCTGGTGCGGAACCCGGTCACCCCACCACTCTCTCAGGGAAGCGTGCCGGCCGGGGCGACCCACTCGCACCGCGGGCCGCCAACCTCGGAGATCAGGTCGAAGTCGTGGTCGTAGTGGACCACGATGGCGCCGTACTCGGCAGCGGCCGCCGCCACCATCAGGTCGACCGGACTGGCCGCGCGATGGTGCCCGCGTTGGGTCAACGCGACTTGCAGATCTCTCGCGCGGGTCGCCACCGCCGTCGTGATCGGCAGATCGGTCATTATCTCCGCGCGACGGCTGCGGATGGACAGCGCATCGCGAAAGCTGCGCGCGCTGCGGCCGTCCTCGAGATCTAACGGAAGGCAGGTCGCCGCTACCCCTGCTTCCAGGATCGCGACCAGCCGCTTGCGCACCGGAGGCACCGCTGAACGCGACCAGGCTGAGGTGTCGATGAGGTACAGGCCCAGCGGGAAGGTCACGCCGCGCCCTGGCCAGCGGCTGGAATCTTGTCGTCGCCGACGATGCCGGTCCAGTCCCGGTCGACGGACAGCAGCTCCTGGATCGCCTCCAGGCGTGCGCCGCGCTCGGCGACGAGACGAAGTGCTTCGTGGATCGTGTCCTTCTTCGTCTTCGTGCCGAGCTGACGGCGGGCGCGGTCGAGGAGATCCTCGTCCAAGTCGATGACGGTCTTCACGACCTGACGATACCACAAAGTAAATCTGATCTTATATATCACCTAGAAACCGAGCCGGCGCAGCTGCTTCGGGTCGCGTTGCCAGTCCTTCGCGACCCGGACGTGCAGGTCCAGGTACACCTTGCCGCCGATCAGCTCCTCGATGGCGCGGCGCGCCTTCGTGCCGACCTGCTTCAGTCGCGCCCCGCCGGCCCCGATGACGATCGCCTTCTGGCTCTGCCGCTCCACGTACACGTCCGCGTAGATCTTGGTCAGCGCGCCCTCGATGACCATCTCCTCAACGAGTACCGCGATCGAGTGCGGCAGCTCGTCCCGGACCCCCTCCAGCGCGGCCTCCCGGATCAGCTCGGCGATGAGCACCTGCTCGGGCTCGTCCGTGATCATGTCGTCCGGGTACAGCCGGGGGGACTCGGGAAGGTGGCCGCTCAGTACCGAAACCAGCGTGTCGAGCCCCTCGCCGGTGACCGCGCTGACCGGTACCACGTCGGCGAACTCGGCCAGCTCGCTGACCGCCACGAGCTGGCGCGCCAGCCCCGCCTTCGGTACCAGATCGGTCTTGGTCACCACCGCGACCACCGCGGCCCGCAGCCGCCGGATCTCCCCCGCGATGAACCGGTCGCCACGGCCCACCTCCTCGTCGGCCGGGATGCACAGGCCGATCACGTCGACCTCGCTCCAGGTGTTCCGGACGAGGTCGTTGAGCCGCTGCCCGAGGAGCGTACGGGGGCGGTGCAGGCCGGGTGTGTCGACGAGGACGAGCTGCGCGTCGGGCCGGTGCAGCACGCCCCGGACCACGTGCCGGGTGGTCTGCGGCCTGGTCGAGGTGATCGCGATCTTCTGCCCGATGAGCGCGTTGGTCAGCGTCGACTTGCCGGCGTTGGGCCGGCCGACGAAGCACGCGAACCCGGCCCGGAACCCACCCACGATCGAGCAGCCTACCCGTCGGATTCCCGACCGGGCCCGAAGCGCAACCTGCGGGTGCCCTCGATCGTGTTAGTCGGCACAGGGGATCGAGGGAGGCAGCATGGACACCACGACGTTCGACGAGTTCAACCGGGCGACGGCGCGCCGGGGCGCGCAGGATCTGGCCGAGCACCGGACCCGGGTGCGCCGGGGGATCGGGTGCGTCGCGCTGGTCGCCGTCGCGCTTGTCGGGGCGGCGGCGTGCGGCCGGCCGTCGGCCGTGCCGCCGCCGATCGGGGCCCGCCCTTCCCCGACGGTACCGGGTCCAGCCGCTTCCCCCTCGCCGCCGGATTCGCCCGCTGCGAGCAGCGGCTCACCGGGCCCCTCGGGGTCGCCCGGCGTGCCGGACTGCCGCCCGGCCGACCTCGATCCGCGGCCGGTCTACGACGGCCAGGGCGCGGCCGGTACCGGCATCGGGTACGTCATCGTCCGGAACCAGGGGCCCGGCGCGTGCCGGCTGGCGACCTACCCCACCCTGCTCGCCACCGACGCGGGCACCGGTGCGCTCACGCCCGTGCCGTCCCGCCGGACGGCCAGTACCCAGAACCCGGTGCTGCTCAAGCCCGGCAGGTGGGCGGTCTTCGACCTGGCCTACGCCAGCGGGCCGGTCGGCCCGTCGTGCCACCCACCGGTCCCGTACCGCGGGCTGTGGCTGGTCCTCGCGGACGGGCGACGGTACCCGCTGCCCGGCTTCGAGATCGACCTGATCTGTGTCGACGTGAGGGTCGGACCGTGGCGGCTGTCGACCTGGCCGGACCGGCCTGAGGGCGCCAACCCGAGGGTGGCCCCGGCGCCGTCCTGACCCGCGCCGGATCAGCCCACGGTGGTACCGAGCAGCGTGCCGTCCGGGGCCGCGAGGTGGATGGGCGCATCCGCCCCGAGGTCCCGGACGGCGGCGTGCCCGGCACCGTCCACTGTGGACCCCTCGGTGACCACCGCCGCCGCCTCCAGTGCCGTCGCCCCGGCCGAGGCGGCGGCGGCGACCGCGTACTGAAGGGCGGTCAGCCCCAGAGACGGAAGCGACACGCTGGCGCCCGCGTAGGTGCGGCCGTCGCCGTCGCGTACCGCGGCCCCCTCCACCGCGCCGGCCCGGGCGCGCGCCGCCCGGGCCAGGGTGACCAGCTTCTGGTCCTCAGCGCTCAACTCAGGCATCGGCGGGCTGCCTCTCCGCGATCTCGACCGACTCGGCGTCGTCCACCCGGGACACCAGAACCGTATCGATCCGGTTCCGCCGGCCGGTGGTGCCCTCGGCCACCAGGCGCAGCCCGTCGATACGCGCCTCGGCACCGGGGATCGGTACCCGTCCCAGCGCCTGGGCGAGCAGCCCCGCCACGGTCTCCACCTCGTCGTCGGGCAGCTCGACGCCGAACAGCTCGGCCAGGTCCTCGACGGACAGCCGGGCGCTGATCCGTACCGAGCCGTCGCCGAGCTGCTCGACGGGCGGCCGCTCGACGTCGTACTCGTCGGTGATCTCGCCGACGATCTCCTCCAGGATGTCCTCGATGGTGACCAGGCCGGCGGTGCCGCCGTACTCGTCGACGACCACCGCGATGTGCGTGCGCGCGGCCTGCATCTCGCGCAGCAGGTCGTCGACGGGCTTGGACTCCGGTACGAACGTCGCCGGCCGCATCAGCGTGCTCACCGGGGCGTCCTCGCCGGCCCCGACGACGTCCTTGAGGTAGAGGATGCCGAGCACGTCGTCGACGTTCTCGCCGATCACCGGGATCCTGGAGAACCCGGAGCGCATGAACAGCGCGAGCGCCTGCCGGACGGTCTTGCCCGCCTCGATCCAGACCGTCTCGGTACGCGGAACCATCACCTCGCGCACGATCGTGTCGCCCAGCGAGAAGACCGAGTGGATCATTTCCCGCTCGCCGTGCTCGACGACGCCGCGCTGCTCGGCGAGGTCGACCAGCTCGCGCAGCTCGACCGTGGTGGAGAACGGCCCGTCGCGGAAGCCGCGCCCCGGGGTGACCGCGTTGCCGACGAGGATCAGCAGCCGGGCCAGCGGGCCGAGGACCCGGCCCAGCCAGAGCACGAACGGCGCGGCGTACCGGCCGACCCGGTACGCGTGCTGCCGCCCGATGGTGCGCGGCGCCACGCCGACCGCGACGAAGCTGACCACGGTCATCGAGCCGGCGGTGACGAGGCCGGCACGCCAGCCGACGCCCCACTCGCCGATCGTGAACAGCGCGACCAGGGTGGTCGCGCTCAGCTCGCACAGCAGCCGCAGCAGGAGGAGCAGGTTGAGGTACCGCGCCACGTCCGTGGAGACGGCCTGGAGCGCGCCGGCCCCGCGGACGCCCTCGCGGGCCATCTCGGCGGCCCGCGCGGTGGACACCCGGGACAGCGCCGAGTCGGTCATCGCGAACAACCCGGCGAGGAAGGTCAAACCGGCGGCCCAGATGAGCAGCATAACGGTCTCCGGTCAGGACGACCGGCGCGCCTGCGCCTGCCACCCGGACAGCAGCCGCGCCTGGAGCCCGAACATCTCGCGCTCCTCCTCGGGCTCTGCGTGGTCGTACCCGAGCAGGTGCAGTACCCCGTGCACGGTGAGCAGGTGCAGCTCGTCGGCGGCGGAGTGGCCGGCGGTGGCGGCCTGCCTGGCCGCGACCCCCGGCGCGAGGACGATGTCGCCGAGCAGTGCCGGCTCCCCGCCGGGCGCCTCGCCCGGCCCGTGGTCGATGCTGCCCTCGTCCATCGGGAAGGCCAGCACGTCGGTCGGGCCGTCGCCGCCCATCCAGCGGTGGTTCAGCTCGGCCATGTACTCGGTGTCGACGAGCAGCACGGAAAGCTCGGCGAGCGGGTTGACGCCCATCTCGTCCAGGGCGTACCGGGCGACGCCGAGGATGGCGTCGGTATCGACCTCGGTACCGGACTCGTTGGCGATCTCGATGGACACGGCTTCCCCCTAGCGGCGCCGACCCGAGCGGCCGTGGGCCGCCCGGTTGCCCGGCAGCGACGTGGGGGGTACCGCGGCCTGCTGCTGCGCGGCGTCCCACTTCGCGTACGCGTCGACGATGTCGCTGACCAGCCGGTGCCGTACCACGTCGGCGCTGCCCAGCCGGGCAAAGTGTACGTCCTCCATCCCGTCGAGGATCTCCTGTACCACGCGCAGCCCGCTGCGGGTCCCACCCGGCAGGTCGACCTGGGTGATGTCGCCGGTGACCACGATCTTCGAGCCGAACCCGAGCCGGGTGAGGAACATCTTCATCTGCTCCGGCGTGGTGTTCTGCGCCTCGTCCAGGATGATGAACGCGTCGTTGAGCGTCCGGCCGCGCATGTACGCCAGCGGCGCGACCTCGATCGTGCCGGCCGCCATGAGCTTCGGGATGGAGTCCGGGTCGATCATGTCGTGCAGCGCGTCGTAGAGTGGGCGCAGGTACGGGTCGATCTTGTCGTAGAGCGTGCCCGGCAGGAAGCCCAGCCGCTCGCCGGCCTCGACCGCCGGCCGGATCAGGATGATCCGGTTGACCTGCTTGGCCTGCAGGGACTGAACCGCCTTGGCCATTCCCAGGTAGGTCTTCCCGGTGCCGGCGGGGCCTATGCCGAACACGATCGTGTGCTGGTCGATCGCGTCGACGTACCGCTTCTGCCCGATCGTCTTGGGCCGGATCGTGCGGCCGCGCCGGGACAGGATGTTGAGCGTCAGCACCTCGGCCGGCCGCTCGGTGGTGCCCTGTTCGAGCATGCTCACCACGCGGCGGACCGCGTCGAGGGTGAGGATCTCGCCCCGTTGCACCAGTTCGAGGAGTTCCGCGAAGACCCGCTCGGCGACGGCGTTGTCAGCCGGAGAACCGGAGATGGTGATCTCGTTGCCGCGGACGTGGATGTCGCTGTTGAGCGAGCGCTCGATGAGCTTGAGCACGTCGTCCCGGGCACCCAGCAGGTGCACCATCTGCTGGTCATCGGGTACCGTGATCTTGGCTTGGACCCGGGCTCCTGCCGGCGCCTCGGAGCCGGGGGGTGGGCTGGTCGTCATGGGTCGGCCGCGCGGGCCTGGGGCCACCTTTCCGTCCGCGGACAGATACGTCTCCCCATGGTATCGGCCGGCGGCCCGCCGGGCGGCTAACCTCGCTCGAAGGTTTCCTGCCGGCGGGTGAACCGGTAGGTCGCCCAGTGCATCCGGACCACCTCCCCGGCCGGGTCCCGGGTCAGCCGCAGCAGCTCGCCCACCTCCCGGCCGGACACGGTCCGCAGCAGGTCCGGCCCCACCTCCTCGAACACGGCCGGCGGCCGGTCGGCCGGGGCGTCGACGGCGCGGGCGCGCAGCGCGCCGTCGCGCCAGAAGAAGACGTACTCGAACCCTTCCCCCCACCACCGCCCGAGCACCGGCCGCAGGTGCTCGGGGGCCGGCGCACCCGGGCGCCACGGCTCGATCTCGGCCGGGTCGTGCTCGACGGCCGCCGCCAGCAGCGCATGCGGCAGGTCGAAGACCTGGCTCGCGGTGCCCGACGCGCCCAGCACGGCGACGCCCAGCGCGGGCGGGGCCTGGCCGCCGCGCCGCCCGTACGCGGCGGCCAGGAAGCCCGGCATCGCCCCGTCGTGGCCGACGTGGATGACCCGGTCGCCCTGGTTGACCAGGATCAGGCCGAGGCCGAAGCCGATCTTCCAGAAGTTCTCGTCGGACATCGTCAGCGGCCAGCGCATCTCGTCCAGGGTCGCGGGGGCGAGAACGGCACCGTCGGGGTCGACCGCCGCGGGATCGGCCAGGAACGCGGCCCACCGGGCCAGATCGGCGGCGGTACCCCACAGTTGCGCCGCCGGCCCGACGGCGCCCATGTCGACCGGCGGCTCCGGCCGGGCATGGTCGGAGTAGGGCTCGACAAGGTACCCGGTCGTGCCGCCCTCGGCGTCCGGACGCACCGACGCCAGCCCGAGGGGTTTGACGATCCGCTCGTGGAGCACCTCCGCCCAGGTGCCGCCCCGCAGCCGCCCGACCAGGTGCCCGAGCAGCGCGAAGCCCAGGTTCGAGTAGTGGTACCGGCGCCCCGGCGGCAGTACCCGCTCGGCCCGGTCCAGCTCGCCCAGCAGCCGGTCCACGTCCGGCGTGTCGAGGGTGTCCCACACGTCGCCGGCCGGCTCGCGCTGCAGGCCGGAGGTGTGCGAGAGCAGCCGCCAGATCGGCAGCTCGCCGTGCCGGGCCAGGTCGATGTGGCGCCCGATCGGGTCGTCGAGGTCGAGCAGCCCGTCGTCACGGCACTGCAGGACGAGTACCGCCGTGAAGGTCTTCGTCACCGACCCGATCCGGAAGCGGGTCTCCGGCTCCGCCCCGATCTCGAACGTCCACAGTGGACGGTCGGCGCGGTGCAGCGCGACGGACACCGCCGGGATCCGCCCGTCCACCTGGGCCCGCTGGACCAGGCGCCGGTACCGGGCCTGCGCGTCGGTCATCGGCTGAGCATCGGACCGAGCGGCGCGCCGCCGAGCACGTGCGCGTGGACGTGGTCGACCTCCTGCCCGCTGTGCGGCCCGGTGTTGAAGATGACCCGGTACCCCTCGCTCAGCCCCTCGGCCGCCGCCACGCCGGCCGCCGCCGCGAGTACCGCGCCGGCCAGGGCGGCGTCCGCGTCCGCCAGCTCCGCGACGTTGGCGTAGTGCTCCTTCGGGACGACCAGGACGTGTACCGGCGCCTTCGGCCCGATGTCCCGGAACGCCAGGATGGCATCGGTCTCGTGCACCACGGTCGCGGGGATCTCCTTGGCCACGATCCGGCAGAACAGGCAGGTGTCGCTCACCCGAGGGATTCTATGGTCTTCACAACGCCCCGGCCGCATGCGCCGCGTAGACGGTCGGGAACACCGGCCGGTACCCCAGCTCCTCGCGGATCCGGCGGGTGTCCACGATGCCCTCCCACGGGTCGACGTCGCCGTCCCCGGCCGGTACCGGCCAGCCGGTGAGGGCGCACAGCTCCCACGCGGTCAGCGCGGCGTCGTCGGCCAGGTTGAAGACCCGCCCGTCCCCGGCGTCGGACTCCAGCGCCAGGCGCATCCCGTGCGCGGCGTCGGCGTGGTGCACGGTCTGGATCCGGCGGCGCGCCGGGCCGTTCGCCGCCTGCGGGAGCCACTCCGCGAGGTGCGGGTCGCCGGCCCCGTAGACGAACGCGAGGCGCACGATCCGCACGCCCAGGCCCGTGTCATGGTGCAGCTCCAGGAGGGTGCGCTCGGCCGCCGACCGTGACCCGCGCCGCCACCCGCATGGAGACCGCCGGCCTGCTGCGCCGGGCCCCGCACCCGAGCGACGCCCGGCTCGTCCGGCTCTGCCTGACCGCCAAGGGCCGGGCACTGGAGGCCACGATCGCCGAGGAGATGCGCGGCCTGGCCTGTCCGCGCGCGCCCTGCAGGGCCTCGACGACGAGGAGCGGAAGGCGTTCGTCGCGGCCCTCCACACGATCACCGCGAACCTGCGGTGATCACCGCGAGCGGTAGGCGTCCGCCGAAGCCGGCTTGAGGCCGAGGGACAGCAGCGCGTCGGTGGGCCGGCGGGGCGTGAGCTGCTTGAGGTACGCCTGCCACCGACTGCGGTCGGCCATCCAAGCGGCCAGGTACCGGACGCACAACTGCGGTGAGATGAGCTCCCGCCGCCCCTGAGCCGCTTTGAGTGCCTCCACCATCCGGCCCTTCTCCGGGCCGGTACGGCCCTTCACCGTCGGGATCCGAGCCAGCACGTCGGCGATGAGGCGGCCGCGGTCGTCGAGGAACTGCCGCCAGAACGCCTCGTCGGCGTCCTGTATCCGCCTGCCCACGTCCAGCAGCGCGTAGATACCTTCGGCGAGGCAGTCGCCGAACTCCTCGGTTCTCGCCCGATGGGGGTCGCGGAAGGGGTCGAACTCCTTCTGGTCCACCCTGCCCGTGACCGCCGTCGAGCTGAGCCGCGCGTCGCCGAGAAGATAGAACCAGTCCTCGTTGTAGATGTTCGGGAAGAATGAGCGGATCCGGTTGACCCGCACCGCCAGCGCGCCGCCGCCGATGAAGCTGCCCTGGAAGTGACCCACCGCGCGGCGCCCGTGGCAGACCACCGAGTTGTCGGGGAAGCCCGTGTTGGCCATCCCGACCGCCTCGTACGACTGCAGGAGTCCGGCCGCCGCCCGGAGATCGTCGGGATCCTCCACCTCGATGTCGTCGTCGAGGAAGACGACATTGCGCCAGCCCGCCATCCTGGCCGTGGCGAGCCCGACGTTGCGTTTGAGGCTCGTATCGGTGTCGCGGATGAACTTGGCCCACTCGGACTTCTCCGCGAGGACGGTCGACGTCTCGAACGCCGGCAGCGCGACGCCCCGGTGGACGTCCACCGCGAGCACCTCCTTGCCGAGACTGCGCGCCTCCTCGACGATCTCCTGCGCGTGCGCGTACCCGCTACAGAGCGCCAGTAGCGGGCAGCCGAGCTGATGCGCCACGGCCAGCGCGCCGCGCAGGTATGCCTTCGGCCGGGCGGTCGGGACGACGATGGCGTCCACCTTGCCCTCCGGGGCATGGATCCGGGGCACGTGCCGGACGAGGTGGGTGTGCGACGGGTGGTGCGAGGCCCAGAGCATCGACCGGTCCGGCACGAGCTGTTCGGCGATGTACCGGTCGTGGGCACGCGAGGTGCCCCGCCGGATGTGCCTGCTGCCACCCCGCGCCGCTGATGTCATTCGCCGGCCTCCGGCCACAGATGAAGAACAGTGCCCTCGATGGTCCAGTCCGGCGTCAAGACCTGTCCTTCGACGATCTGTACCCGGGTCATGATGCTGTAGGTGTCGCCGTCCCTGAACTGCTCGCGCAGGAACGCCCAGTTCCGGTCCCGAAAGTTGGCGTCAGTCAGGGTGCGTACCGCCCCCAGCGTCCCCCGACCGAACATGCCGTTGCACACCGTGACGGTGCGGCGGCGGTTGTACGGGTTCGGCGCGCGGTAGAAGTGGGCCACGTCCTCGACGAGGACCTGCTTCCCGCCCTCCTCACGGAGGACCGGACGGAGCTGGCGCGGCCCGTCGTGTGTGTCCACCTCGAACGCGGCTCCCTCAGGGTCCTCCAGGAACGAGTGCTGCCGCACCGGGACTTCGGCCGCTTCGAGCACGTGGCGGGTGATTCGGTTCCAGTCGACGCCGCCGAGCAGGACCAGATGGGTGGTGTAGTCGTCCGGTTCGAGCTCGGCGGCGGATCGGACGTTGACCCGGATGTCGGGGTTGCTGGCGCGGATGTGGCCGTGCAGTTCGAGCAGGGAGTCAACGTCCGCGAGCGTGTACAGCCTGGTGAAGTCCGGGGCATCCGGATCAGTGTAGGGCATCCGCGCAAACAGGTCCTCGGGCAGCGGAGCACACACGATGGTCACCGGCTTTGCGTTCGCGAACCGCCACGGTCCCTCACCGATCCGGTCGTCGGTCTGGGGGGTCGAGCCGGACGACAGGGTACCGCCCAGGGCGGCCGAGCGGTGGCGTTTGAGGTCCGCTTCCAACTCGCGTCGGCGCGCCTCTTCCGTGGCGGTCAGCTCGCCGATGGGCACGAGGCGGTACCGGCCGTTGTCCAGGGAGCGCTCCGTCGCGAAGAACTGGGCATATGCCTCGATCCGGTGCTGCGGAGGGATCGTGGGAGCCGACCCGCTCTCCCAGGACGACACCAGCGGAGGGCTGACCCCGAGCGCTCGCGCCAGATCCTTCTGCGGCACGGGTCGCCCGGCCAGACCTTCGAGACGGAGGTGGCGCAGGAGGCCGGCCAGAACCAGAGCGGGATCGCGTGGGTCCGGGGTGTCCACTGCCACCTCCTCGGGTACTTCAGCAAATCAGAGATGCAACTGAAGTGGCGGTCCGGTTGCGATTAGCCGACCGGTTGTCGGCGACCGAATCATGCAGGTGAGTGAATGCGCGATGAAGAGAGTTCACTTTGCGGAGGCGGTACTGAGTGTTGATTCAGCTAATCCTGAAGTCTACTGTGATGTTCAAGTGGTCCTTCAGGTAGTCAGCTGATTCACTGAAGGCACCGAAGGAGTCTAGCATGATCGCCGGTCGAACACCACGGGGACCGCCGAGTGCGGAGGAAAAAGACTCTCGGACCTCACCACGCCGCCCATGCGCGCGCAGAAGCAAGAGGCGCCCTCGGAATGCGACTCCGAGGGCGTCTCCACCAGCAGTCCTGCTCTCCCAAGCGAGGTGCCTGCTATGCCAACGGTAACCCTTTCCAGCTTGCCCGTAAAACCGGGTCCATCTTCGGTTGGACAGCCGGTCGTTGCCGCTCCTACGCACGTGGATGCGGTTTCCGACACCGGCCCCGCGCTCGCGCTGCTCCTGCCGGTCGCTCTCGCGGTGATCGGGGCCGCCATGGTGGCGGCGGCGCTGCGGCCGGTACTGGCGGTGTTCGCCCAGCTCCTGCGGGCCGCCGTGCAGATGGCCATCGCCATCGCGATGATCGCGGCCCTGCTGGCGACGCTCGTCATCCTGCTCGTGCGGTAGTGGTACGGAATGCCGACCAGGGACGATTGCCACCGTGGACGCCATCGGTGCTGTGGAGATCCGCAAAGCGAGCGTGGGCGACCTGCCCGCGCTCGCTTCAGCTCTCGGCCAGCCGGCCTTCTTCGCCGATCGCCTCGAACGCCAGGCGGCCGGAAAGGGCATCCTCCTGGTGGCTCTGCTGGACGGGACACCGGTCGGCGACGTGTACCTGTGGTGCGAGCGTCCGGAGGAGCCCGAGATCGACGAGCGGCTCCCCGGCGTACCACTGGTCACCCACCTCGAAGTGCATCCCGACCTGCGGCGGAAGGGCATCGGTACAGCGATCCTGGACGCGGCTGAAGACCTGCTGGCAGGCGAGGGATTCAAGCAGGTCGCCCTCGGGGTGGGGCCGGGAAACGTGGACGCGACGCGGCTGTACGAGCGCCGGGGCTACGTGGACTGGGGGTACCCGGCCGTGGAAACCGGCGAGGAGACCTTTCGCGTTCTCGTCAAGCAGTTGTGACTCACCAGCGGCCCAGCCGGGCGGACAGTACCGCGAGCGCCGCGACCCCCGCCGTCGACGTGCGCAGCACGGTGTGCCCGAGCCGGACCGGTACCGCCCCGGCCGCGACGAACGCGGCCAGCTCCTCGGGCGCGACGCCCCCCTCCGGCCCGACCACGACGACGAGATCCCCCGGCGGGAGGTCCACGGTGGACAGTCGCGCCTCGGCCTCCTCGTGGAGCACGAAGTTGACCCGGGGCGCCAGCACATCGGTGGAGACGGGCGACGCCACAACCGGCAACCATGCCCGGCGCGCCTGCTTCCCGGCCTCCCGGGCCACCGCGCGCCATCGTGACAGCGGCCGGTCGTCCTTCCACCGGGCCACCGAGCGTACCGCCGGCCACGGCACGATCTCGTCGACCCCGACCTCCGTCATCGCCTGCACCGCCAGCTCGCTCCGGTCCCCCTTGGCGATGCCCTGGGCCACCACGAGACGCGGAGCCGGCTGGTCCCGGTACCACCGCTCCAGGATGGACACCACGAGCCGGCCGCGGCCGACGACCCGGACCACGGCGGACGCCGTGCCACCCCGCCCGTCGCCGAGCAGCACTTCCTCCCCCACCCGCAGCCGCATGACGTCGGCGGCATGGTGTCCCTCGGGCCCGTCGAGGACGGACACGTCGAGCGAGTCGACGAGGAACAGCGGCTTGCTCAATGCCCGTTGAAGGCGTCGCGGACCCGGGAGAAGAAGCCGCCCTGCTTGGTCAGCTCGGCGACCTCCTCGCCCCGCGACTTGGCGAACTCGCGCAGGATCCGCTCCTGTTCGGCGTCGAGCTTCGTGGGCGTACGCACGTCGAGGTGGACGAACAGGTCACCGCGCCCGGTGCCGCGCAGGTGCGGTACCCCCTTGCCGCGGATGCGCAGCGTGGAGTTGGGCTGCGTACCGGGGCGGCACTCGATGGTCTCCTCACCGTCGATCGTCTTGATGGTCAGCCGCGTACCGAGGGCCGCGGCGGTCATCGGCAGGGTGACCCGGCAGTGCAGGTCATCGCCCTTTCGGGAGAACACGTCGTGCGGCCGCTCGTGGATCTCCACGTAGAGGTCGCCGGGCGGGCCGCCGCCGGGGCCGACCTCGCCCTGGCCGGCGAGGCGGATGCGCATCTGGTCCTCGACCCCGGCCGGGATCTTCACGGTCAGCGTACGGCGGGTGCGGACCCGGCCGTCGCCGCCGCAGGTCGGGCACGGGTTCGTGATCACCGTGCCGTATCCGGCGCAGGCGCCGCACGGCCGCGACGAGATCACCTGTCCGAGGAAGGTGCGCTGGACCGACTGCACCTCGCCCCGGCCGCCGCACACCTCGCAGGTCGCCAGGTGGGTACCTGGTGCCGTGCCGGCGCCGTGGCAGGTCTGGCAGAGCACCGCGGTGTCGACGGTGATCGGCGCCTCCACGCCGAACGCGGTCTCGTGCAGTTCGAGCGGTAGCGGCAGGATCGCGTCGGAGCCCGGCCGGGTGCGCGGCCGGGGTCCCCGGGCGCCGCCGGTCGCGGTGCCGAAGAACGCGTCCATGATGTCCTGGAAGCCGACGAACGGACCGCCGCCGGGGCCGCCCGGGCCCATCCCGCCGCTCGGGGCGAGCGGATCGCCGCCGAGGTCCACGATCTGGCGCTTCTGGTCGTCGGAGAGCACCTCGTAGGCGACGGTGATCTCCTTGAACCGGTCGTGGGCACCGGGGTCCGGGTTGATGTCGGGATGGTACTGGCGCGCGAGCTTGCGGTAGGCCCGCTTGATGTCGTCCGTGGTGGCGTCGCGGGATACGCCGAGAATGCCGTAGTAGTCCTTGGCCACTGCGTTATGCCCTCACTCAGCTCTGCGCCAGGATGTCACCGACGTAGCGCGCCACGGCGCCGACCGTGGCGATGGTGCCCGGGTAGTCCATTCGGGTCGGGCCGAGAACCCCCAGCCCGCCGACGACGGTGCTGCCGGGCCCGTACCCGGTGCTGATCACCGAGGTGCCCCGCAGGTGCTCGATCTCGTTCTCGTCGCCGATGAGGACCCGGGTGACGGACGGGTCGGACTCGGCCGAGCCGATCAGCTTGAGCAGCACGACCTCCTCCTCCAGCGCCTCCAGGATCGGCCGGATCGAGCCCTGGAAGTCCAGCATGCCACCTCGTGTCAGGTTGGCGGTGCCGGCCAGCGCGATGCGCTCGTCGGTGCGCTCGACCAGCGTCTCCAGCAGCACGCTGCACAGCGCGGCCATCGGCTGGCGCAGCGCCGGCTCGCACTCGTCGAGCAGGATCTGGACCAGCGGCGGGGTGTCGGCGAGCCGGACGCCGCCGAGCTTCTCGTTGATCGCGGTACGCATCCGCATGACGTCCGACTCGGGCAACGGCGTGGGCAGCTCGACCAGGCGCTGCTCGACCCGCCCGGTGTCGGTGATCATGACGAACATCAACCGCGTGGTGGAGACCGGTACCAGCTCCAGGTGGCGCACGTGCGACCGGCTCAGGCTCGGGTACTGCACCACGGCCACCTGGCGGGTGAGCTGGGCCAGGAGCCGGACTGTCCGGTGTACGACATCGTCGAGGTCGACGGCGCCCACGAGGAAGCGCTCGATGGCCCGCCGCTCGGCCGGGGACAGCGGCTTGATCCGGGACAGCTTGTCGACGAACAGCCGGTACCCCCGGTCGGTGGGTACCCGCCCGGCGCTGGTGTGCGGCTGGCGGATGTACCCCTCGTCCTCCAGCACGGCCATGTCGTTGCGGACGGTGGCCGGGGAGACCCGCAGGTGGTGCCGTTCGACGAGCGCCTTGCTGCCGACCGGCTCCTGGGTCTCCACATAGTCCTCGACGATCGCGCGGAGCACGTCCAGCTTGCGATCATCCAGCGCCATCGCCGACCTCCTCCTCGCGCCCCGTGGTATTGGCACTCTTTCGTGGCGAGTGCCAGTTTACGACCGGGATGCCGGGGGTGGCGATCAGCGGTACGCAGGATTGCGCCACACCCGCCCATCGCCCCGGCATCCTCGCCCGTTTGGCGGCCGACCCCTACTCTGTCGCGCATGAGCCAACCACCCAACCAGCCATGGGACCCGACCTCCGGCGCCCCGGGCTATGGCTACCCCCCACAACAGCCACCACAGCAGGGTTACGGTGCCCCGCCGCCCCAGCCCGGGTACGGCGCCCCGCCGCCCCAGCCGGGATACGGTGCCCCGCCGCCCGGATATGGCACGCCTCCCCCGCAGCAGGGCTACGGCCCGCCGCCCGCCGGCTACGGCCCCCCGCCGCCCGGCCAGCCGGGCTACCCCGGCCAGCCCGGCTACGGGCAGCCACCCGGCCCGGCCGCCCCGCCGCCCGGCTACGCGAGCAGCGAGGACAAGACCTACGCCCTGGTCGCGCACTTCGGCGGCGCCGCCGGCACGCTGATCTCCGGCGGCGTCCTGGCCTTCGTCGGGCCGCTGATCGCGCTGCTCGCCCGGGGCAACCAGTCCCCCGTGGTCAAGGAGCACGCGCGAAACGCGCTCAACTTCTTCATCCCGGTGGCCGGGGCCGGGCTGCTGCTCTTCATCGCCCGGGTCTGCAACGGCGTCGTCTCGCCGTCGCTGGGCCTCTGGTTCCTGGTCAGCAGCCTGCTGTGGCTGCTCCACGCGGCGGTCTGGATCCTCGGCATCGTGTTCGGGATCATCGGCGGCATGAAGGCCAACGAGGGCGTGGTGTACAAGTACCCGATCTCGTTCCCGATCATCAAGTGACGCTCCGCCCGCGAGATCTTGGACGTTCCCCCCGTCCTGGCGGGGTGCGGGCGTCCAAGATCTCCGGGCTGGCGGGCAGAAAATCCGAAACTGTGTCTGGCGTCACTAGATCGCGAGCCCTACGGTGGCGCCATGACGCAACCACCCAACCCCCCCGACGACGACACCCCGGAGCCTGAGCCGGTCCCGCCACCGCCGGCGGCGCCCCCACCACCACCCGGCGCGTATGCGGCCCCCGGTACGCCACCTCCGCCGCCGGGCTACGCCAGCTCCGAGGACAAGACCTGGGTTCTCGTCGCCCACTTCGGCGGCGCGGTCGGCATGTTCGTCAGCGCCGGTACCGGCGGTTGGGTCGCGCCGCTGATCGCGCTGCTGGTGCAGGGCCAGAAGTCCCCGCAGGTACGCGCGCACTCGGTGGCCGCCCTGAACTTCCAGCTCCTGCTGTCGATCATCGGCATCATCGGCTGGAGCACCGTCTGCATCGGGGTCGGGTTCATCATCTGGCCGATCGTGACGGTCCTCGGGATCATCTTCGGCATCATCGCCGGCATGCGGGCCAACGAGGGCCAGTTCTACCCGTACCCGTTCAACATCTCGATCATCAAATAGCTCACGGCAGGAGGTCGCGCACGACGGCGTCGGCGAGCAGCCGACCCCGCAAGGTCAGCACAGCCCGGCGGCGACGGTACGCGGTCTCGTCCAGCAGCCCGTCCGCCAGCGCCCGCCGGGCCGCGCCCCGGCCGGCCCGGTCCAGCGTGGACAGCGGCAGGCCGTCGGCGAGCCGCAGCCCGAGCAGGACGTCCTCGGTGTGCCGTTCGGCCTCGGTCAGGACCTCGCGCGCCTGCCCCGGCGAGGTGCCGGCCGCGAGCCGGGCCGCGTACGCGTCCGGGTGCTTGACATTCCACCACCGGACCCCGCCGACGTGGCTGTGCGCGCCCGGCCCGAGGCCCCACCAGTCGCCGCCGGTCCAGTAGAGGAGGTTGTGCCGGGAGCGGTCGGCCGCGGTACGCGCCCAGTTCGACACCTCGTACCAGGCGAAGCCGGCCCCGGTCAGCGTGTAGTCGGCCGCCAGGTACCGGTCGGCGGCCACGTCCTCGTCCGGGTACGGCAGCTCGCCCCGGCGCATCCGGGCGGCGAGCCGGGTGCCGTCCTCGACGATGAGCGCGTACGCGCTGACGTGGTCGACCCCGGCGTCGAGCGCCATCGCCAGCGATCCGGCGAAGTCGGCCGCGGTCTCCCCCGGCGTGCCGTAGATCAGATCCAGGTTCACGTGCGCGAACCCGGCCGCCCGCGCCTCCTCGGCGGCCGCCGCCGCGCGCCCCGGCGTGTGCCGCCGGTCGAGGACCGCCAGCACGTGCGGCGCCGCCGACTGCATGCCCAGCGAGATCCGGGTGAACCCGGCCGCGCGCAGCTCAACCAGCGAGCCGGCGGTAACGGACTCCGGGTTCGCCTCCGTCGTGACCTCGGCGTCAGCGGCGAGGCCCCACGTGCGGTCGATCCCGTCCAGGATCCGGCCCAGCTCCGCGGGGGGCAGCAGGGTCGGGGTACCGCCGCCGAAGAACACGGTCGACACTCGCGGCGCGGCGCCGAGCACCCGCCCGGCCAGCGCCAGCTCGGCCAGCACCCGGTCGGCGTACCCGTCCGCGACCACCCCCTCGCCCGCGGTGTAGGTGTTGAAGTCGCAGTACCCGCACCGGGACGCGCAGAAGGGCACGTGCACGTACACCCCGAACCCGCGCTCGCCGACCGCCCGCAGCGCGGCCGGGGGCAACGCGCCGTCGGAGGGAACCGGTTCGCCGTCCGGGAGAGCGCCGGGCATACCGACTAGTGTGCCGGCATGACCGGCAGTCTCCTACAGACGGCGACCGCGCGCGGCGTCGCGACCCTGACCCTGGACAGCCCGGCCAACCGCAACGCGCTGTCCGCGGCGCTGGTCGAGCAGCTCATCGACGCGCTGTCCGGCGCGGTCGCCGATCCGGCCGTCCGGGTGGTGCTGCTCAGCCACACCGGGCCGGTGTTCTGCTCGGGGGCGGATCTGGCCGAGACCGAAGCGGCGCGGGCGTCCGGCGAGCTGCCGGCGGCGCGCATGGGCGAGCTGCTGCGGGCGGTCTGGGAGTGCCCGAAGCCCGTGGTGGCCCGGGTCGGCGGGCCGGCGCGGGCCGGCGGGCTGGGCCTGGTCGCCGCGGCCGACATCGCCGTCTGCCCGACCGAGGCCACGTTCGCCTTTTCGGAGGTACGCGTCGGAGTCGTGCCCGCGATCATCTCCGCCACCGTGCTGCCCCGGATCACCGGCCGGGCCGCCGCCGAACTCTTCCTCACCGGCGAAACCTTCGACGGTACCCGGGCCGAGCGGATCGGCCTCGTCACCGCCGCGGTACCGGCGACCGAGCTGGACGCCCGCGTGGACCGGTACGTCGCCGCACTGCTGCGGGGTGCGCCGGGTGCGCAGGCCGGTACCAAGCACGTGCTGCACCGGACGGCACCGGCTACCTTCGAGGACGACATGGCCGAGCTGACCGCGCTGTCGCTGGCCTACTTCGGCTCCGCCGAAGGGCTGGAGGGCGTCGCGGCCTTCCGGCAGAAGCGCGACCCGGCCTGGGTCGTCACCGACTGAGCGCGTTGGAGGACTAGCCGTGCGCCTGCGGGTCGTCCTGGCGGCCTTTCTCACCCTGGCGGTGCTCGCCGGGGTCGGCATCTACCTGGCGATCCGGAGCCTGTCCAGTGGCCTGCCGCTGCACCTGCCGGTCCAGGAGTGCGTGGTGAGCGCGGGCGGCGGCCGGGCGACCTTCGACCCGGAGCAGATGGCCAACGCGGCCACCATCGCCGCGGTCGGCATCCGGCGCAAGGTACCGACCCAGGGGATCGTGGTGGCGCTGGCCGCCGCCGAGCAGGAGTCCAAGCTGGCGAACCTGCGGGGCGGCGACCGGGACTCGATCGGCCTGTTCCAGCAGCGGCCCAGCCAGGGTTGGGGTACCCCGGACCAGCTCGGCGACCCCCGGTACGCGGCCGGGAAGTTCTACGACGCGCTGCTGAAGGTCAAGGGCTGGCAGCAGCTCAGCGTCGCGCAGGCGGCCCAGGCGGTGCAGAAGAGCGCGGACGGCAGCGCGTACGCCCGGTGGGAGGACAGGGCCCGGATGCTCGCCACCGCGCTGACTGGAGACGCGGCCCGGGCGGTCGGTTGCACGATCGTGGACCAGCCGGCCCAGCGGGGAGCGGCGGCCGCGACCGCGCTGGCCGAGGGCGTGGCCGCCGACTGGGGCAAGGTCCGCACCGTCAACCAGGCCGGCCTGGTCGGAATGGCGCTCGCCGTGGACGCGCCGCGCACCGGCTGGCAGTACGCGCACTGGCTGGTCGCGCACGCCGCCGACCAGAACATCCACCGGGTCCGGTACGGCGACCAGGTCTGGACCGCGAGCGCGGCGACCTGGAGTAGGAGCGACGTGTCCAGCCTCGACCACGTGGTGGCGGAGGTCTATACGTAGCGGCCCGCCCGGCGGGTCGCCGGACGGGCCGTTCACCTCTTGACGGTGGTTAGTACGTGCTGCGGCGGCGGCCGCGCATGCCCGTCACCAGCAGTACGCCGAGCGCCGCCAGAGCCACCTGGATGATGTGCTCGATCCAGTCGAACCCGGCGGTGTCCGCGACACCGAGCCCTCGGGCGATGAGGGTACCGAGCAGGGCGGCAACAACACCGACGGCGATCGTCAGCCAGATCGACATGTTCTGCCGACCGGGTACGACGAGCCGGCCGAGCGCACCGATGATGGCACCGATGATGATCGCCCAGATGATCGCTACCAACACGGGATCCTCCAATGCCGTTTCCGGGGTCGTCGTCGAGGTACCCGGCGCCGGCGGACGTGAAACTCACCGTGGTTTCGTGGCTTTCGGGTCGGTACCGTCTGATGTGGACAGCGCCGCGATGAAGGCCTCCTGCGGCACCTCCACCCGGCCCACCATCTTCATCCGCCGCTTGCCTTCCTTCTGCTTCTCCAGCAGCTTGCGCTTGCGCGTGATGTCGCCGCCGTAGCACTTGGCCAGCACGTCCTTGCGCATCGCGCGGATGGTCTCCCGGGCGATCACCCGGTTGCCGATCGCGGCCTGGATCGGCACCTCGAACTGCTGCCGCGGGATGAGCGCCCGCAGCTTCGCGGCGATCGCGACCCCGTAGTTGTACGCCTTGTCCTTGTGCACGATCGCGGAGAACGCGTCGACGGTCTCGCC
>JBKPCQ010000194.1:0-10643 GCA_046727455.1 Actinomycetota bacterium
CCTCGACCGCGGCCAGTACCCGCCCGGCGTGCCGCACCAGCACCCGCCCGGCCTCGGTCAGCCGTAGCCGGCGGCCGTCGCGCTCCAGCAGCGTGCTGCCGGTCTCCCGGTCGAGCTTGGCGAGGTGCTGGGAGACCGCGGAGGGGGTGCAGTGCAGCGCGCGGGCGGCCTCGGTGACGGTGCCGTAGGTCGCGACGGCACGCAGGGCGCGGAGGCGGGCAAGGTCCAACATTCAGTAATGCTAAATCATCGATGCAGAAACATTCGATAGTGCTTCAGCCCGTATCCACTACAGGATTGGCCCATGAGATCGCGGGATGTGGTGCTGGCCGTTGTTGTCAACGTGCTGTGGGGGTTCAACTTCGCGCTGATCGACCTCGGCCTGCGGGACCTGCCCCCGCTGCTGTTCTGCGCGCTGCGGTTCGGGCTCGCGGCGGTACCGGCGGTGTTCGTCCTGCGCCATCCCCGGGTGGCCTGGCGGTGGGTGCTCGCCGTGGGCCTGGCGCTGGGCGTGGTCAAGTTCGGGCTGCTGTTCGCCGCGATGGCGGCCGGCCTGCCGGCCGGGCTGTCCGCGCTGGTGCTGCAGAGCCAGGCCGGGTTCAGCGTGATCTTCGCCGTGGTGCTGCTGCGGGAGCGTCCCGGCGGCCGGCGGGTGGCCGGCCTGGTCGTGGCGGCCGCCGGCATCGCGGTCGTGGCTTCGGGCGTACCGGGTGGGCCGCTCGGCGGCTTCGCGCTGGTACTCGGCGCCGGGGCCGCCTGGGGGCTGTCCAACGTCGCCACGCGCCGGGCGGCACCGCCGGACGTGCTGCGGTTCATGGTGTGGGTGAGCGCGGTGGCCGCCCCGGTGGACCTGGCGCTGTCGCTGGTGCTCGAAGGGCCGGGCCGGGACCTCGCCGCGCTGCGCGGGCTCACCTGGGTCGGGCTCGGCGCGCTCGGGTACGTGACGTTCGTCGCGACGCTGTTCGGGTTCGGCGCGTGGGGCGCGCTGCTGCGCCGGTACGGGGCGTCGACCGTGGCGCCGTTCACGATGCTGGCGCCGGTGTTCGCGATCCTGACCGGCGCGCTGCTGCTGGGCCAGCCGGTCCACCCCACCGACGTGGCCGGCGGGGCGGCCGTTCTCGCGGGAATCGCGCTCGGACTCAGTCGGCCAGCGCGAGCGCGGGTGCCCGATCCCGTACCGTCAGCCTTGGCAGGAGCACGTGTACCAGCGCGCCGATCGTGAGCGCGTACAGGACGGTACCGACGCCGAGCGTCCCGCCGAGCAGCCAGCCGGTGAGCACGACGCCGACCTCCAGCAGGGTGCGGACCAGCCGGATCGAGGCGCCGGTACGCGCGACGAGTCCGGTCATCAGCCCGTCGCGCGGGCCGGGGCCGAGCGCCGCCCCGATGTACAGGCCGCTGGCCAGGCCGCAGAGCACGATGCCCAGCACCAGGAAGCCGATCCGGGCGGCCAGCGGGTGCGGTGCCGGAAGCACCGCCAGCGCCCCGTCGACGACCAGGCCGATCACCACGGCGTTGCTCAGCGTCCCGATGCCCGGCCACTGGCGCAGCGGGATCCACAGCAGCAGGACGACCGCGCCGACGACGATGACGACCGTGCCGAACGACAGCCCGGTGTGCCGGGCCACGCCCTGGTGGAACACGTCCCAGGGCATGTTGCCCAGCCGGGCGCGCACCAGGAGCGCCATGCTCACCCCGTAGAGGACGAGGCCGAGGTGGAGTTGGAGGAGGCGGCGAGGGAGCCGGTACCGCAGCGGTAGGTTGCGAATCGCCGTCATGGATGCCACTCTGAAGGCCAATCGGGGACCTTGAAAGAGCCAATTTTCGGGGAGTGGCTATGACGACCGTCCTACACGGGCCACAGCTGGCTCGGCTGCTCGGCCGCTGGCAGGGCGCCCGGAGCGTGCCGGACTACGCCGCCCTCGCCGGTACCGTCCGGGGACTGCTGAGCGACGGCCGGCTGCCGCTGGGGGTGCGCCTGCCGGCCGAGCGCGAACTGGCCCACGCCCTCGGCATCAGCCGCACCACGGTCAGCGCCGCGTACCGGGCCCTGCGCGAGACCGGCCATCTGACCAGCCGGCGCGGAGCGGGAAGCTGGACCACCATGCCGGGCGGCGCCCGCGTCGCCAGCACCGGCCTGTGGGCCCCGGACAGCGACTCGGACCTGCTCGATCTCGGCTGTGCCGCGCTGGCCGCGCCGCCACAGCTCGCCACCGCCGCCGCCGAGGCGCTGGCCGACCTGCCCCGGTACCTGTCCGGCGCCGGCTACCTCCCGACCGGCCTGGTCGAGTTGCGCGGCGCGGTCGCCCAGCTCTACGCCGCCCGTGGCCTCCCGACCAGCCCCGACCAGATCATGATCACCAGCGGCGTGCAGCACGCCTTCGACCTCGCGCTGCGGCTGCTCGTACCGGCCGCGCAGGCGGTGCTCGTCGAGTCACCGACGTACCCCAACGCGCTGGCCGCGATCGTCGCCCGGCGCGGCCGGGTGCTCACCCACGGGCTGCTGCCGGAGTCCGGCTGGGACCCCGAGCTGCTGCTCGCGACGCTCCGCCAGACCCAGCCCCGGGTGGCGTACCTGGTGCCCGAGTTCCAGAACCCGACCGGGCACCTGATGGGCGTGGCGCTGCGCGAGCGGCTGCCCCGGGTAGCGCACATCGCCGGTACCGACCTGATCGTCGACGAGTCGTTCGTGGACCTCGCGCTGGACGAGCCGGCCGTGCCGCCACCGGTCGCCACGTTCGACCGGCACGCCCGGGTGCTGTCGATCGGCGGGATGAGCAAGCCGTACTGGGGCGGCCTGCGGATCGGCTGGATCCGCGCGGCCACCCCGCTGGTGCAGCGGCTGGCCGCGCTGCGGTGCGGCGTCGACATGGCCGGCCCGGTGCTCGACCAGCTCGTCGCGGCGCGGCTCCTGCGGTATGCCGACGCGGTCCTGGCCGAACGCCGGCAGGTGCTGCGCACCCAGCGCGACGCGCTCGTCGCGGCGCTGCGGGCCGAGCTGCCCGAGTGGCGCTTCCGGGTACCGACCGGCGGCCTGTGCGTCTGGGTGGAGCTGGACGCGCCGATCTCCGGGGCGCTCGCGCGGGCGGCCGAGTCGTACGGGGTGCGCCTCGCGGCCGGGCCGCGCTTCGGCATGGACGGGACGATGGAGCGGTTCCTGCGGCTGCCGTACACGCTGCCGGCCGACCAGCTCGCCGACGTGGTGAAGCGGATCGCGGCGGCCCGGGGTGACCTGGATCGCCCGGCCCGCCGGGCGTGGGACGCCCCCGCGCTGGTCGCCTGACTAGGGTGGCGGTATGCCGTACGACATCAACACCGAGCCGCTCGTCGGGGTGCTGGAGAAGCTGGACGTCCAGCGGGTCATCGACGGGACCACCGAGTCCTGGGTCAACCACACGCTCTGCCGGGTCGACGACGTGGTGGTGCGGCTCGGGGTGCTGCACGGGGAGTTCCACTGGCACAAGCACGACGACGAGGACGAGTTCTTCCTCGTCCTCGACGGGCTGATGCGCATCGAGCTGGAGGGCGGCGAGACCGTGGAGCTGGGGCCGCGCCAGGCGTTCACGGTCCCGAAGGGGATGCTGCACCGGCCGGTCGTGCCGGAGCGGACCTCGGTCCTGATGATCGAGAAGGCTGGCGTCGTCGCGACCGGTGACTGAGCCCTACAGCTCGGCGACGGTACCGGCGTAGAGCGCCTCGATCTGCGGGGCGAAGGACTTCTCCACGATCCTCCGCTTGATCTTCATCGACGGGGTCAGCTCACCGTCCTCAATGGACAGATCGCGCGGCAGGACGGTGAACTTCTTGACCGTCTCCCAGCGGTTGAGCCGGGTGTTCAGCTCCTTGACGTACCCCTCGACCAGCTCGCGGGTGGCGGGCGCGGCGGCGATCTCCGCGTACGGCCGGTCCGCCAGCGGGCCACCGGCCGCCCACTTGGCGATCGCGTCCGGGTCCAGCGTGACGAGCATGGTGCAGTAGTTGCGCGCCTGGCCGATGACGAGCACCTGGGACGTGTACGGGCAGATCGACTTGAACATGCCCTCGATGTGGGTCGGCGACACGTACTTGCCGCCCGATGTCTTGATGAGGTCCTTCTTGCGGTCGGTGATCCGCAGGTACCCGTCGGCGTCCAGCTCGCCGATGTCGCCGGTGCGGAAGAACCCGTCCTCGGTGAACGCCTCGGCGCTCTGATCCGGCAGGTTGTGGTACCCGTGCATGACCGGCGCGCCGCGCAGCAGGACCTCGCCGTCGGTGTCGATCCGGCACTCCAGGTCGCCCAGCGGCTGGCCGACGGTACCGATCCGCAGCCGCCCCGGCCGGTTGACGAAGTTGCCGGCGCTCGTCTCGGACAGGCCGTAGCCCTCCATCAGCGGCAGCCGGGCAGCGGCGAAGAACAGCGCGATCTCCTTGGACAACGGCGCCGCGCCGGAGACGAGGATGCGGATCCGGCCGCCGAGCCGCTCGCGCAGCTTGGTGAACACCAGCCGGTCGGCGAGGGCGCGCTGGGCGGCGAGCGTCGCCGGTACCGGCTTGCCGTCCTGCTCCAGGGCGACCGCGCGCTTGCCGACGCGTACCGCCCAGTTGAAGATCCTGGCCTTGGGCCCGCCGCCGGCGGTGGCCGTGCTGACCACCACGTTGTAGATCTTCTCGTAGATCCGTGGCGGTGCGGCCATCAGTGACGGCCGCACCTGGCCCAGCTTCTCCACCAGCTTGTCCACCCGCCCGTCCACGTACGTCTGCACCGCGCCGTGGGTCAGCCCGCAGACCAGCGCCTTGCCGAACGAGTGGGCCAGCGGCAGCCAGAGGTAGTGCAGGTCGCTGTCCTGGAGCAGGCCCGGCTCGGTCTGCGCGACGCCCTCCCAGCACCAGCCGGAGTGCGTCAGCTCGACCCCCTTGGGCCGGCCGGTGGTGCCGGACGTGTAGATCAGCGTGGCGAGCTGGTCCGGCCGGACGCCCGCGATGGTCCGGTCGACCAGGCCGGGGTCGTCGGCGAGCGCGGCGGCCCCCCGGCGTTCCAGCTCGGCGAGGGTGAGCTGCCCGTCGCCGGGCTCGCCGTCCATCACGACGACGGAGGTGAGGTCGGCCTCGGCCAGCTTGGCGGCCTGGTCCGCGTTCTCCGCGATGAGCACCTTCGAGCCGGAGTCGCGGACGATGAACACCGCCTCGTCGGGCTCGGTGGTGGGGTAGATGGCGGTGGTGGCGGCACCGGCGCAGTTGACGGCGAAGTCGGCCAGGATCCACTCCAGGCGGGTGCCGGACAGGATGGCCACCCGGTCCTCCGGCACCACCCCGAGCCCGATCAGGCCGGCCGCGATCGCGGTGACCCGCTGGTCGACCTCGGCCCAGGTGAGCCAGGCGATGCCCTCGTCCGGGGTGGGGTGGGCCAGTGCCGCGCGGTCCGGCGTGGCGGCCACGCGCTGGCGGAACATGTCGGGGATGGAACGGTAGGGAACGTCGAGCGCCATCGGTCATCGCCTCCTGGGTTACCAGAGGGTAGCCGGGAAAGCGCGCCTTCATCCAGGGCCGTGGGTCCCGCGCTCAGCTCGTCACGTCGCGGCCGGCGAACCGGGCCCACGCGGCCGCGCCGAAGACGGCGGTGAAGGCGGCGGCCGACAGCAGACCGCTCAGCACCTGGTCGAACGAGACCGGGTCGCGCAGCAGGTCGCTGAACGCGAGCCAGTAGTGCGTCGGCAGGTACCGGTGGATGACCGCGACCTGCGGGATGGCGTCCAGGATCTCGCTGCCCAGGGTGAGCACGAGCGTCGCGATCGTGGCGCCGATCGGCTGCTCGGTCAGCGTGGACACGAACATGCCGAGCGCGCCCAGGGCGGTCAGGCACACGGTCAGGTACCCGCACACCAGCAGCAGCCGGCCGACGCCGGCCCAGAACGGTACGGTGGTCGCCGACAGGGTGACCAGCGGGCCGCCGCCGAACACGGCCAGCCCGAGCAGCGCGCCGGTGCTGGCGACCAGCAGCGTGCAGGCGAGCGCGAACACCGCGATCGCGCCGAACTTGACCACCAGCAGCCGGGTGCGGTCGACCGGTACCGCGAGGAGGTACCGCAGCGTGCCCAGGTTGGCCTCGCCGGCGATCGAGTCCCCGGAGATCGACGCGATCGCGATCGGCAGGAACAGCGGCATCTCCAGGGTCAGCGCGGCGAGCGCCGCGAACACCCCGTTCTGGGCGATCTGGTTGACGAAGTCCGGTCCTCCCGGGCCCGACGGCGGGTTCACCCGGATGGCGATGACGAGCAGGACCGGTACGCTCGCCAGGGTCGCCAGGCCCACCCAGTTGCGCCGCCGGCCGAAGATCAGCCACAGCTCCGACCGGAAGAACCGGGTCGAGAACCGGCGCACGGGGACCGGCGCGCGCAGGCCGGCCTCAGCCGCTGACATCGAAGCCCTCCCCGGTGAGCTGCACGAACATCTCCTCCAGATCAGCCGTCTGCACCCCGAACCCGCGAACCGGCACGTCCGCGTGCACCAGGGCGGCGACGACCTTTTCCGGTACCACCCCGCCGAGCAGCCCGGTGACCGTCTCCCCGGTGGTGACCACCTCGGTCAGCCCCAGCTCGGTCAGCACCACGGCGGCGCCGGCCGGGTCGCCGGACCGCACCTCCACCCGCGGCGCGGTCCGGGCGCGCAGCTCGGACAGCGGCCCCTGGGCGACCAGCCGCCCCAGGTGCATGACCCCGACGTGCGAGCAGATCTGCTCGACCTCGGACAGCAGGTGGGTGGAGAGCAGCACGGTGGTACCGGTGGCGGCCAGCGCGGTCAGCAGGCCGCGTACCTCCCGGGTGCCCTGCGGGTCCAGGCCGTTCGTCGGTTCGTCGAGGATCAGCAGGTCGCGGGGTTGCAGGAGGGAGGCCGCGATGGCCAGCCGCTGGCGCATGCCGAGCGAGTAGTGGCGGTACCGCTTGCGGGCGGCCGCGAGCAGCCCGACCCGCTCCAGGGCGGCGTCGATACGGGCGCGGGCGGTGCGCGGGTCGGCGGTCCGGTCGGCGGCGTCGAGCCGGCGCATGTTGTCCAGCCCGGACAGGTACGGGTGGAACGCCGGCCCCTCGACGAGCGCGCCCACCCGCGGCAGTACCCGGGCGGCGCCGCGCGGCATGCCCGCGCCGAGCAGGGTGTGCGTGCCGACGGTCGGGCGGACCAGACCGAGCAGGAGCCGGATGGTGGTGGTCTTGCCGGAGCCGTTGGGGCCGAGGAAGCCGTAGACGCAGCCGTACGGTACGGCCAGGTCGATGGCGTCAACCGCGACCTGGCCGGACCGGAACCGCTTGGTCAACCCGCTTGAGGCGACCGCGAGGTGATTCACTTGAGCGCCGCCGCCGGGTCGCTGGCGACCGCGATCAGCCGGTTCTCGTCGACCGCGCCGACCAGCACCCGCCCGTCGTCGAGCAGCAGCACGGTGAACAGCTTCGACTGGAGCACCCGGCCGGTACCGAAGGCGCCGTGCACCTGCGGCAGCCGGTCGAAGAAGCCCTGCAGATCCCCCTTGGCGCGATCGGCCTGGCCGTTCTTCGCCCCCTCCGAGGATTCGGGCACCCGGGCCACGAGTACCGCCGTCCAGCCCTTACCGACGACCGCCGTCTTCGGCTCGGTGGCCGGGGTGCCGGGCTGCTCGGGGGTGGCATCCTCGTCCATCTCGGTCACCTTGACCCCGGGCGGTGGGTTGAACGCGAACACGCCGTTGTCCGGGCGCTTGAAGCTGACCTGCGTGAAGCCGATCTCGAAGGCCGACTTCTCCAGGTTGCCCTTGGCGAAGACCTGGGCCCGGGTCGGTACGTGGGCGCTGCCGTCGATCGCGAAGCGCACCTCCGCGATGAGGGAGTTCTTGTCGCGCGGCTGGAGGACGAGCTGGTACGCCTTGTGCCCGGCCACGATCGCGTTGCTGTCGGTGCTCACCGCGGTCGTCGGGTCGAGAGCCGCGAGCACCCGGTCGGCCAGCTCCTGCGGCGTCTTCGGCAGGTCGGTCGGCAGCCCACTCGGCAGCCCACTCGGCAGCCCACTCGGCGTTGGGCCCTTCCGATCTGCACCTGTGCCGTCCTCGTGGTAGTGCACGGCCGCGTTGTCGTGGCTGTTCCAGACCCAGACGTCCGCGCCGTTGCGGATGATGTCGGACTCACCCATCGGGCGGATCAGCGCGATGCGCGCCTTGGCCTCCCCGGAGTACCACACGCGCATCGTGTTCGATCCGGAGATCAGGGAGGTGAGGTCGAGGCCGTTGGCGTCCGCGCCGCCGAGCCCGGCGGGCAGGGCGGGCAGGCCGAGGTCGGCCCGCTCGACGACGGTGCCGGAGACCCCGTCCAGCCGCGCCGTCTGCAGGTCCACCAGGAGCTGCGCGGCGCTGCGCGGGGGCAGCCGCACGTCGGCCGAGGCCCGCAGCGCGGTGGTCAGCGCGCCGCCGCCCAGGACGACCAGGACCAGACCGGCCGGCAGCGCCCACCGGAGCACCGGTCGGGACGTTATGACGGACATGTGTTACGCCTCCTCGTTCTTCCCCGTGTGGCCTCCATCCTCCGTCGGCTGACCTGTGCGCGTCCTGAGACGTGCTGAGAAGTGTCGGATCGGCGTGCCACTCTTACCCCATGCGGGTGCTGGTGGTGGAGGACGAGCCGCGGCTGGCCCGCGCGCTCCAGCGCGGCCTGACCGCCGAGGGGTACGCGGTCGACCTGGCCGCCGACGGGCTGACCGGGCTGGAGGCGGCCCGGCACGAGGGGTACGACGCCGTGGTGCTCGACATCATGCTGCCCGGCCTGTCCGGCTACCGGATCGTCCGCACCCTGCGGGCGGAGCACAACTGGGTGCCGGTGCTGATGCTCTCGGCCAAGGACGGCGAGTACGACCAGGCCGACGGGCTCGACTCCGGTGCCGACGACTACCTGACCAAGCCGTTCTCGTTCGTGGTGCTGCTGGCCAAGCTGCGCGCGCTGCTGCGCCGGGGCGCGCCGGAGCGCCCGGCGGTGCTGACCGCCGGCAGCCTCAGCCTCGACCCGGCGACCCGCCGGGTGAGCCGGGACGGCCAGGACATCCCGCTGACCACCCGCGAGTTCGCGCTGCTGGAATACCTCATGCGCCACCGCGACGAGGTGGTCACCAAGACCGAGCTGCTCGACCACGTCTGGGATGCCGGTGCCGACACCGACCCCAACGTCGTCGAGGTCTACGTCGGCTATCTGCGCCGGAAGATCGACCAGCCGTACGACGTCCGTTCCCTGCAGACCGTACGCGGCGCCGGGTACCGGTTGGTGGGCTGATGGGGTGGTTCCGGCAGATGTCCCTGCGGGGCCGGCTGATGCTGATCGGCACCGGCGGGCTCGCCATCGGCCTGCTGCTCGGTGGCCTGGTACTCGTGTCGGTGCTGCGCGTCGTGCTGGACAAGGCGCTCGACTCCGGTGCCCGCCGGACCGCGGCCGACGTCATCGACCTGATCGACGCGAACGGGCTGGTCAACCCGGTACCCACCGCGGGCACCCAGTTCGTCCAGGTCATCGACGACCACGACCGGGTCCTGGCCGCCTCGATCACCGCCGACCGGCTCAACCCGCTGCTGCACCACGACGAGCTGGCCCGGGCCCGCCGGGGCCACACGGTGGTGATCGGGGGCGACCGCGTCGGCCTCGGCGGCGACCTGCGGGTGGTCGCCGAGCAGTCCGGCGCGCGTACCGTCCTGGTGGCCGCGCCACAGCAGGACATCACGCAGAGCCTCGAAACGGTGGCCCACGCGCTCCTCGTCGCGTACCCCCTCCTGCTCGGCACGCTCGCGGCGCTGGCCTGGTGGGTGGTCGGCTGGACGCTACGCCCGGTGGAGCAGCTCCGGCGCGGAGCCGAGGAGATCAGTGCGGCCCAGGTCGGCCGGCTCCCGGTACCGGACGGCGAGGACGAGCTGCACCGCCTGGCACTCACTCTCAACCGGATGCTCGACCGGCTGGAGGCGGCCCGGTCCCGGCAGCGCGCGTTCATCGCCGACGCCGCCCACGAGCTGCGCAGCCCGATCGCGTCGCTGCGCACCCAGCTCGACGTCGCCTCGCACCTGGGCGAGCCGCCGCCGCTGGCCGACCTCAGCGCCGACGTCGACCGGCTCAACCGGCTGGTCTCCGACCTGCTGCTGCTGGCCCGGGCCGACGAGGGCGACCCCGGCCTGCGCCGCCGGCAGCCGGTGGAGCTCGGCGCGCTGCTGGCCGAGGTGGCCGCGGCGTACGCCGGGGCCCGGGTACCGGTCACCGTCCGGCCGGATGGTCCACAGTGGACAGACGGCGACCCGGTGGCGCTGCGCCGGGTGGTGGACAACCTGGTCGGCAACGCGGTCCGGCACGCGTCGTCGGTGGTGAAGCTGGCCCTCCAGCCGTTGGCGGACCAGGTGGTACTCACCGTCACCGACGACGGCCCGGGTATCCCCGAGTCGGACCGGTCCCGGGTCTTCGACCGGTTCACCCGGCTCGACGACGCCCGCACGCGCGACGACGGCGGGGCCGGGCTGGGCCTTGCGATCGTGGGTGAGCTGGTCCGGCTGCACGGTGGCACCGTCATCCTGGGCGACGCGGCACCCGGCCTGCGGGTGGCCGTCGCCCTGCTGGCCGGGGAACCGCCCCGGAGCGAGGAACCGGCGGGCGCCGGGGCGCAGCCGGGGGGCGCCGGGG
>JBKPCQ010000195.1:0-8024 GCA_046727455.1 Actinomycetota bacterium
TGCGCCGGCCGGCCGAGCCGGCCGCGGAGCTGGACGCGCCGGCCGCCGTGCCGGCCGGCTGACCCGGCCGGCTGACCCGGCCATCGAGCATCTTCGGTGGGCGTATGTGCTCGGTCAGCGCGAGGCGGTCGGCGGCGGGTCGGCGTCCGGGACGGGAGACAGGCGGATGATCGGCAGAACCCGGTCGGTCTTTCGTTGGTAGCCGGCGTAGCGCGGCTGGCTGGCAATGATCCGCTGCCAGGCTTCCTCGCGACGTTGCCCGTGGAGCTGTTCCGCGGTCACCCGGACCTGATGGCCGGCCATCTCGATCCAGACCTGATCGGGGTGTGCCGCGATGTTGTGATACCAGCTGGGGTTGTGTGCCGACCCGGCTGACGATGCGACGACCAGCCAACCGCCGTCACCGTCGGGAAAGCGGGCGACGGGCGTCAGCCGCTTCTGGCCCGTCCTGGCACCGATCGTCGTCAGGTACAGCAGGTCCATGCCTATGAACCGGTCCCCGCGGCGCCGGTGCTGCTTGATCATGAGGCGGCCGATGAACCGTGTGAACGCGTTGGACCGTGACGGGGTACGGGCGCCGCGCGTCCCGCTCGGGGTCTTCTCGAAGCTCATGGCGTGTCTGCCTTCCTGGAGCGCCGTCCACGATTGTCCCGACAACTATCGTAGCGACAACCGTCAGCATGGCAACCGAAGGATATGCTCGCGGCATGCCGACCGAGCGCAGCGTGGTCTTGACCTGGCGGAGCATGCATCTCGCGGGCGGCGCGGTGCGCCGGGCCCTCGACGAACGTCTCGCGGCCGAAGCCGGGTGTTCTCTCCTCGAACACGACCTGCTTGCCTGGCTCGCCGCCCAACCCCGGCGGCGACTGCAGATGCTCAGGTTGGCGGACCTGCTGGGCGTCACGCGAGGCGGTTTGACGCGGATCGTCGACCGGCTTGCCGAGCGCGGCTGGATCGACCGGGATCGGCCCGCCAGCAACCGGCGGCAGGTCTACGCCGTGCTCACCCCGGACGGGCAACACGCGGTCGAGCACGCGCGCGGCGTCTACCTCAGCGTCCTCCAGCAGACCATCGCCACCCACCTGACCAAGGCAGAGCTGGACGAACTCGCCCGGATCACCGACAAGCTGCTCGGCGCCCTAGCCGATCGTGACCCTCGATGCCGGACCGACCCCCGACGTTGACCGTCCTCAACCGCCGGCCGGTTCCCAGGTGGTGAGGCGGGTGACGGTCGCCCGGGCGAGGTCGACCACGTGCGCGTCCGGGAAGGCCAGGCCGGCCCAGAACACGGCCGGGTCGTGCAGGCAGCCCCGGGCGGTGAGCCACAGCGTCATCGCCATCCCGTGGCTGGCCACCACGAGAGGACGTCCGGCGGCTGCCCGGGTGTGCTCGGCGATCCCGGCGTCGAAGCGCCCGGCCACCGCCGAGCGCGGCTCCCAGCCGGCGTGATCGGTGCCGTCGACGTAGGCGAGGCGGCGCTCGCGGTAGTCGCCCTCCCAGGGCTCGGTGCGGTACACCTCGTCGAAGCGCGGATCGCGGACGACGGTACCGGCCGGCTCCAGCGTCTGCCCGGCCTTCGGCTCGCTGCTCGCGACGAGGTACCCGTTGTCGGGCAGCAGCGTCGCCAGCCGCGCGGCGGCCATCCGGCCCTCCTCGGCCAGGTGCCACTCGTGCGCGGGGACGTCCGGCGTGTACGCCGGCATGGCGTGCCGGACCAGGATCAGCATGCCTGCAGCCTACGAACGCCCGATGGCGGACCGTGCCGCTGTGCCCCGGCCGCGACGCACGGGCCGAGCGACGCGGTGAGCGAGGAGCTGCTGGCCGATGCCGAGGCGACCGCGCGGGGCCGGACGGTCGAGGTGATCGCGGTCCAGGGCGCGGGGTACTGCGTGGCCGCGCTGTCGTCCTGGTCGCCCTGCCGGCGCCGCACCGTGACGCGGCGGCCGGCGCCTCACGCGCCCTTGAGACGGCGGACCCGCACGAGGATGTCGTCGAGCGAGATGCCCAGCGCGACCGCCTCCGCCACCACCGGGTCGAACACCTCCGCGAAGAACCGCTTCTGACGCAGGCCGCGCAGCCGTGACCAGCCGTCCGGGCTGACGAACATGCCGACTCCGGAACGCCGGTACAGCAGGCCCTCGTCGACCAGTTGCCGGTACCCGCGGGCGACCGTGCCCGGATCGACGCCGTAGAGGGCGGCGTAGTGGGTGGTGGACATGACCTGTTGGTCCGGCTTGAGCACACCCTGGACGATGTCGTCCCGGATCCTGTCGGCGATCTGCTGGTAGACCGGACCCACGGTACCGACCCTAGCAGTTGCCTCCGGCTCCGCGGCGTGGTCTGCTGCGGCCATGAAGGCCAGCGTCGTCCTCGCCAGTGCGGTGCTGATCGCCACCGCCGTTCCCGCCGCGCCCGCGCTCGCCGGGCCCACCGAGACCACCACCGCGCCCGGTGCGCCGGGGGCGCTCTCCCACTTCGACCTCGCCCGCAAGGACTGCGTCGGTACCGCCACCGGGCGCTCCTCGAAGGTCTGGTACACGGTGGCCGGCGGGGTGCTCTCCGACGTGTACAGCCCGACCGTGGACAACACGAACGTGGAGACCATGCAGTTCCTGGTCACCGACGGGCACACCTTCACCGACCTGCAGACCCGGGACACCAGGTACACCGTCCGCACGCTGGACCCGTCGGGCCTGTCGTGCGAGGTGACCAGCACGGCGAAGAGCGGCCGGTACCGGATCGTGGCGAGGTACGTCACCGACCCGGGGCGGGACGCGGTCGTCGTGCGGGTCCGCCTCGACGGGGGACACGGGCTCGCGCTCTACGTCCGGCTCGACCCGACCGTGAACGGCAACGGTGGGGGCGGGGCGGACAACGGTGGCGCCGACGACGCGACCGTCGACCCGGCGACCACGGCGCTGGTGTCCACCGACATGAACACCGTGACGAACGCGGCCAACCGCACGTACGCGGTACCCACCTCGATGGCGCTGCGTGCGGACCGGCCGTTCCCGGTCGCGTCCAGCGGGTACGCCGGTACCGCCAGCGACGGGCTGACCCAGCTCGATTCCGACCACGCGCTGGCCACCACGTACCGCGACGCGCCGCACGGCAACGTCGTGCAGACCGCGCGGATCGACCTGCGTGGCGGCGCCGCCACCCTCGCGCTCGGCTTCGGCCGCGACGCCGCGAGCGCCATCGCGACCGCCGGGGCTTCGGCGAGGACACCGTTCGGGGCGACGCTGGACCGGTTCGCCGACGGCTGGCGCGCCTACGACGCCGGGCTGCACCCCCCGCCGGCCGGATCGGACACCGCCTACCGGCTGTCCGCCAACGTGGTGAAGGCCAGCGAGGACAAGACGTTCCCGGGTGCGATCGTCGCCTCGCTCGCGAGCCCGTGGGGCCAGGCGGTCAGCGCCGGTGCCACGCCGAACGGCAAGCCGGTCTACTTCGGCTCGTACCGCGAGGTGTTCTCCCGCGACCTGTACGAGGCGTACACCGCCCTGCTCGTCGACGGCGACCTGGCCACCGCGCAGGACACCGTGCGGTTCCTGTTCCTGAACCAGCAGCTCGCCGATGGGCGGTTCCCGCGCAACTCGCTGCTCAACGGCAAGACCGCGCCGGACACCGGCGGGGACCAACTCGACGAGTCGTCGTACCCGATCCTGATGGCGTGGCAGGCCGGCCTCGCCGGGGACGCGACGCTGTGGCCGCACGTCAAGGCGGCGGCGGACTTCGTGGTCTCGCACGGGCCGTCGTTCGGCAGCGAGCGGTGGGAGGAGCAGTCCGGGTACTCGCCGTCGACGATCGCGGCCGAGATCGCCGGGCTCGTCGCGGCCGGCGACATCGCCGACCGCAACGGCGATCCCGCCTCCGCCCTCGTGTACCGGGCCACCGCCGACCACTTCCAGCGCTCCATCAAGGGCTGGACGGTGACGACGAGCGGCCCGTACGCGCCGCGGTACTTCATCCGGCTGTCCAAGACCGGTGACCCCGACGCGGCGATCACCTACAACCTCGGCAACGGCGGCCCGGACGCCGACCAACGCTCCATTGTGGACGGTGGTTTCCAGGAGCTGACCCGGCTGGGCATCCTGCCCGCGGACGACCCGGACGTGCTGGCCTCGCTGCCCGTCGTGGACCGGGTCATCAGCCGGGAAACCCCGTCGGGGCAAGGGTTCTACCGGTACGGCACGGAACTTCCCGGTACCGAGGACGGGTACGGCGACTGCTTCGTCCCGGACCCGACGAGCTGCCCGAGCAACGGCCAGCCCTGGCCGACGACCAACACCGGCTCCGGGCACCTGTGGCCGGTGCTGTCCGGTGAGCGGGCCGAGGAGCTGTTGCAGCTACCCGACACGGCCGGAGCCGCGAGGCTGCTGAGCGCGATGCAGCGGTACGCCTCGGACGTGGGGCTGGTGCCCGAGCAGGACTGGGAGGACCCGGATCTCGCGGCGTCGCCGTTCGGGACGGCGCCGGAGACAGCCTCGATCGGCTACCTCACCGGTGAGGCGGCCGGGTCGGCGTCGCCGCTGACGTGGGCGCAGGCGCAGGAGGCGCGCCTCATCCTCTCGCTCGGCGCGGGGAAACCGCTGGAGCAGCCGGGCATCGTCAGTGATCGGTACAAGAAGCCGCCGGACGCGCTGGCGCTCACCGTGGACGCGCCGGCCGACGGTACCGTCACGCCGGGCAGTACGGTGCACGTCAGCGGTACCACCGTGCCGGGCGCCAAGGTGGCCGTCTCGACCGCGCCGACCGACATCGGCGCGCCGACCGTCACGGTGTTCGCGACCGTCGACGGCGCCGGGCATTTCGCGGCCGACGTGACGCTCGGCTTCGGCACGAACGTGATCACGGTCGGCGCCGAACGCGGCAACGCGACCGGATACGCCAGGGTCACGGTCGTCTCGACCGCCCTGCCGGGTACCGCCGTCCTCGACGCCGCCGACCCGGACGGCGACGACAACGGGCCGGGAACCTACGCCTACCCGACCTCGGACGTCTTCCACGCGGGCGCGTTCGACATCGAGCGGTTCCAGGTCATCGACGCGGGTGACCGGGTGTTCCTGCGGACCCAGCTCCGCGACCTCACCCCGACGTTCGGCTCGCCGCTGGGCGCGCAGCTCCTCGACGTCTTCATCAGGGACCCGCACGCGAGCGCGTTCTCCACCGCGCCGCCGTTCGCGTCGCGCAACTACGCGGTCGCGGCGGACTCGGCGTGGTCGAGCCGGATCGAGGCGCAGGGCTTCGCCGACCCGGTGTTCGTCGACGCCGCGGGCCGTCCCCTGGGGACGGTCGCGGTCACCGCGAACCAGGCGACCCGCTCGATCCTGGTTTCGGTGCCCAAGCCCGCGCTGGGCCAGCCCGGTACCGGCTGGGTGTTCACGGTCGTGCTGCACGGACAGGACGGCTTCAGCACGGACCAGGCGCGCGGGTTCGCCCCGACGCCCCAGCCGTTCCTGTTCGGCCTGTGCGCGCCCGGCGGCACCTCGCCGATCTGCGACATCGACCCCGGCACCGCACCGAAGGTCATGGACACCATCCCGCCGGCCGGGATCGACCAGGCCACCGAGCTGAACCCGATCCCCGGCCCGGCGACCGTGCACGGGCTACCGGTACCGTAGGGCGGTGGATCTTCTACATTCCGGCAAGGTACGCGAGGTCTACCTCGACGGCGAGGACGTGATCCTGGTCGCCTCCGACCGGGTGTCGGTGTACGACGTCGTGCTGCCGACCCCGATCCCGGACAAGGGCACGATCCTGACGCAGCTCTCCCTGTGGTGGTTCGAGCGGCTCGCCGACGTGGTGCCGAACCACGTCGTCTCGGCCACCGACGTGCCGGCGGAATGGGCCGGGCGGGCGATCCGGTGCCGGCGCCTCGACATGGTGCCGGTGGAGTGCATCGCCCGCGGATACCTCGCCGGGCTGGGGCTGCGCGAGTACGAGAAGAGCGGGGCGGTCTCCGGCGTGGCCCTCCCGGCCGGGCTCGTCGAGGGGTCCCGCCTGCCCGAGCCGGTGTTCACCCCGACGACCAAGGCGCCGGCCGGGGAGCACGACAAGTTCATCACGCTGGATGCGGTAGCCGCGCAACTCGGTGCCGACCTGGCGGAGGACCTGCAGAGGATCACCCTGGAGGTGTACCGGCGCGGCGCCGCCGTCGCGGCGGAGAAGGGCATCCTCATCGCCGACACCAAGCTGGAGTTCGGCCGCGCGCCGGACGGCACGCTCGTCCTCGCCGACGAGGTGCTGACCTCGGACTCGTCCCGGTTCTGGCCGGCCGACGAATGGCAACCGGGCCGGCCGCAGTACTCCTACGACAAGCAGTTCCTGCGCGACTGGGCCGCCGGTACCGGCTGGGACAAGCGGCCGCCCGCGCCGGAGATCCCGCCGGACGTGGTGGCCGCGACCCGGGCGCGGTACATCGACGCCTACGAACGGATTACGGGCCGACGGTGGTGAGGATCCGGGTCAGGCCCGGCACCGGTACCCGGCCGAGCGGCCGGCCGTCCCCGACCGCGCGCCAGCCGACCGCACCCGGGTAGCCGACCAGCAGCCGCGTACCGTCCGGGCTCACCGCGAGCCCGCGCACCTCTCCCCCGGCGTCCCAGCGGGCCACCGTGTTCAACACGCCGACGTCCACCACGGTCACCGCCGTACCGATGCCGAGGTACAGCAGCTCGCTGCCGTCCGGCGCGACCGCGTAGGCGGTACCCGTCCCGGTCGGCACGCCCAACACGTGCTCCACGGTCAGCGCGTCGGTGTGGGCGATGACGAGGTGGCCGCTGGACAGGTCGGCCACGAGCAGGCGGCGCCCGTCCGGCGTGACCGCGATGGTGTGCGCCGCGGCCGGACCGGTGCCGAGCGGCGCGGGCAGGTCGAGGCAGTACGCCCAGCCCACGGTGAGGTCGAGCGTGTGGACGAACGCGGCGCTCTCGTCCGAGCCCTCCCCGCCCTGCTGCGTGTACAGCGTGTAGAGCATGCCGCCGCCGGGCGCGAGCACCGCCGTGCGGGCGGTACCGCGCAACTCATCCTCGCCGCCCAGCGGCACGGGTACCTTGTCCCGGGTCAGCATCGGGGTGAACGCGCCGCTGGCGAGGTCCACGAGCCGGACGCGGTAGCGATCGCCCGCCCGCGCGAGCACGAACAGCGCCGCCCCGTCCCGCGCGAACGCGTCGGGTTGGCAGTTGCCGGGGAGGTACAGCCGGGACCGCTCCCGGCCGCCGTCCACGACCAGGATCGGCGAGGGACCCGGGCCGGGCGCGGTCAGCGCGAGCAGGCGGCCGTCGGAGGACACCACACGCGGTACCCACCGGCCGGCGAGCACGGTCCGGCCGGTCACCGCAAAGGTCCGGGCGTCGACGCGCGACAGCACCGTGCCGTCGCCGGCCGGCCGGGCGGCGTACACCGACGTCCCGGCCGGGGTCGGCAGCCCGCTGCCGAGGGCTCGCGCCGCGATGCCGTGGACCAGCGCCAGGCCGGTGGGGGTCTCGGCGAGCAGCAGATCCGGCACGCCGACCGGGCGGGCCGGCCGCGCGGAGCACCCGGCCAGCAGGACACCGCCGGCCAGCCCGCCGGCCATCGTCAGGATTCGCCGTCGCGTCGCCATACCTCACCGACACCGCCGCACCCCGTGACGTTCCGATGGAACCCCGCGCGGCCGGCCGGTGTCTACAGTGCGAGCAGCGGAGGTGCCAACTGGACGACGCCGAGGCGGTGGCCCGCGCCCGAGCCGGTGACCTGGACGCCTACGAGGTGCTGGTCGCCCGGTACACCACGCTCGCCCACCGCACCGCGGTGTTCTTCGGTGCCGGCGACGACGCCGAGGACATCGTGCAGGAGGCGTTCGTGAAGGGGTACCGCCGGCTTGGGCAGATCCGGGACGACGCCCCGTTCCGGCCGTGGCTGCTCGCGATCGTGACGAACGAGGCCCGCAACCTGTACCGGATCCGCCGACGCCGGGCCGGGCTGGTGCTGCGGGCGGCGGCGCGCGAGCAGCCGGACGAGGCCGGGCCGGACCTGCCGGC
>JBKPCQ010000196.1:0-20432 GCA_046727455.1 Actinomycetota bacterium
CCGCGGCGACCGGCCGGCTCGCCGCCACCGCCGCCTGCCTGCACGGGATCCCGGCGGCCCGGCCGGACGGGCTGGGCGCGCTGGTGGCCGGTACCGTCCGGGTACCGGAGCTGGCCGCGGGCCTCCTGGGCACGCTGGCCCTCGGGGTGATCGCGGGTCCGCTGCGCGGCCCGGTCGCCGTGCTGGCCGGGCTGGCCGCCGCGCTGCTCCTGCTGGCGCACGCGCGGCGCCGGCTCGGCGGGATCACCGGCGACGTACTCGGTGCGCTCGTCGAGGTCGGCCAGACCGTGACCCTGGTCGCTCTCGTCCTCGGTTAGCGCCTACCGGACCGAGGGCTGAACGAAGGGCGGCTTCACGATCCGCATCGCCGAGCGGCGGCCCCGGATGTCGACGACCACCTCGTCGTCCTCGTGCAGGCCGCTGGCGTTGTCGATCAGGGCCAGGGCGATGCCGATCCGCCGGGTCGGGGAGAAGGTGCCGCTGGTGATCTCGCCGACCGGTGCGTCACCGAGCAGAACCACCATGTGCGGGCGCGGGATGCCCCGGTCCAGGGCGACGAGGCCCCACAGCAGCCGGCGCGGGCCGGCCTCCCGCTCGGCGAGCAGCGCGGCGCGGCCCCAGAACGCCGGCTTCTTCCAGCCGACCGCCCAGGTGAGGCGGGCCTGCACGGGGGTGATCGCGGGCGACAGGTCCTGCCCGTGCAGCGGGTACCCCATCTCGGTGCGCAGCGTGTCGCGGGCGCCCAGCCCGGCCGGCCGGATCCCGAGCGGCGCGCCCGCCGCGAGCACCGCGTCCCACGCGCCGACCGCGTCGTCCCACGGCACCACCAGCTCGTACCCGTGCTCCCCGGTGTACCCGGTCCGGCACACGGTCAGCGCCGCGCCACCCAGCCGCGCGGTCGCGAAGCTCATGTACTCGTGCTTCGACGGCAGCCCGAGCGCGTCGAGCACCTCGGCCGAGCGCGGTCCCTGGACGGCCAGCACCGCGTACCCCTCGTGCCGGTCGGTGACCGTGATTCCCGGCGGCCCGGCGGCGGCCAGGCGGCGGCACACCTCGGCGGTGTTGGCCGCGTTCGGGATGAGGAACACCTCGTCCGGCCCGTGCAGGTACGCGATGAGGTCGTCGATCGCTCCCCCGCTGGCCTCGTCGAGGCAGAGCGTGTACTGGGCCTTTCCCGGCCCGATCCGGCCCAGGTCGTTGCTCAGGCAGGCGTTCACGAAGTCCGCGGCGCCCGGGCCGGATACGCTGACCTTGCCCAGGTGGGAGACGTCGAACACGCCGACGGCCGTGCGCACCGCCGCGTGCTCCTTGAGTACCCCGCCGTCGGCGTACTCCAGCGGCATCTCCCAACCACCGAAGGCGGCGAACTTGGCACCGAGGTCCACGTGCCGCTGGTACAGCGGAGAACGTCGCAGATCCACCATGCGTGGAGGATAGTGCGGCGGAACGGCGCTCCTCCCGTGAGGATCAGCTATCTCGTTAGCATCGAGGGGATCTTCCCGGCCCACCCGACCGACCGGCCCACCCGACCGACCGGCCCACCCGACCAACGGAGACGACGCGTGACCACGAACCCGCCCACGCTGGCACTGGCGGACGGAGATCCGGCGGAGCAGGCGGTTGACGCCGTGGTGATCGGAGTGCACAGCCAGGAGGCCGACGCGCCGGTACCGCTCCTGCTCGCCTCCGGCGCCGAGAGCATCGCGGCGGCCTTCGACGGCCGGCTGGTCGCGACCCTGGCCCTGCTCGGCGCGACCGGGGCGGCCGGCGAGGTGACCAAGCTCGCCACGCTCGGCACGATCACCGCGCCGCTGGTCGTGGCCGTCGGTCTGGGCCCGGAGCCGGCCGGCGCGCTCCCGCCGGCCGAGACCCTGCGCCGGGCGGCCGGCACGGCGGCGCGAGCCCTGGCCGGCACCGGGTCGGCGCTGTTCGCGCTGCCGGTCGCGGAGGAGCCCCGGGAGGTGCACGCGAGCGTGCGGGCACTTGCCGAGGGAGCGCTGATCGGGGCGTACCGGTTCGCCGGGTACAAGACCTTGCCGGCGCCGCGGAAGGACCCGCTGCGGGCGGCGACGGTGCAGGTGCCGGACACCGCGGACAAGGCGGTCCGCGCGGAGACCAGGCGGGCCACCACCGTCGCCCGTGCCGTCGCGAGTACCCGGGACTGGGTCAACACCCCGCCCAACGAGCTGCGCCCGCCGGGCTTCGCCGACGCGGTGGCCGGTGCCGGCGAGGCGGCCGGCCTGGCCGTCGAGGTGCTGGACGAGCGGGCACTCAAGCGCGGCGGGTACGGCGGCATCGTCGCGGTCGGGCAGGGCTCTGCCGCGCCGCCCCGGCTGGTCCGGCTCGCCTACGCCCCGCGCGGCGCGCGGCGGCACGTCGCCCTGGTCGGCAAGGGCATCACGTTCGACACCGGGGGATACGCGATCAAGCCGATCCACGGCATGTGGGAGATGAAGTCCGACATGGCGGGGGCAGCGGCGGTCGCGGCAACGCTGATCGCCGTGGCGGCGCTGCGGCCCAAGGTGACGGTCACCGGCTACCTGCCGATCGCCGAGAACATGATCTCCGGCTCGGCGTACCGGCCCGGCGACGTGGTGACCATGTACAACGGGCTCAAGGTCGAGGTACTCAACCCGGACGCCGAGGGCCGCATGGTGCTCGGCGACGCGATCGCCCGCGCCTGCGAGGACGAGCCGGACTACCTGCTGGAGACGTCCACGCTGACCGGCGGCCAGGTGGTGGCGCTGGGCAAGCGGGTCGCCGGGGTGATGGGTACCCCGGAGCTGTGCGAGCGGGTCCGCGACGCGGGCGAGGCGGTCGGCGAGCCGGCCTGGCCGATGCCGCTGCCCGACGACGTGCGCAAGGGCATGGACTCCGACGTGGCGGACATTTCCCAGGTCAACGCGTCCATGGACCGGGCCGGGCACATGTTGCAGGGCGGAGTCTTCCTGTCCCGGTTCGTGACCGAGGACCTACCGTGGGCGCACATCGACATCGCCGGACCCGGCTACCACTCGGGCGAGCCGACCGGGTACTGGGCCAAGGGCGGCACCGGCGTGCCGGTCCGGACCCTCCTGGAGCTGATCGACCGGATCGCTGCCGAGTAGCGCCGAGGCGGGCGGCGTCTGGACTGAGGAGCGCAGCGACGAGGGAAGACGTCGCCTGAGGAGCGTCGGGGCCACGCGAGCGGAGCGAGCGCCAGCGTTACAGCTCAGGTCTCCTCGGCCTGCGCGGCCCGCTTACGGCGCTCGTTGTAATCGCGCATCCGCTGGGGGTACCCGGTCAGCTGGACGTTGTAGACCGGGATGCCCAGCCGCTGGCCGAACTCGCGGGCCGCGCGGGGATCCGGCACGCGGCGCCGGGTCCATTCCCCGTCGGCGGCGATGAGGATCAGCGTCGTGTCGGTGACCGTGGTGCGCGGCTCCACGTAGCCCTCGACTCCGTAGCGCGAGCTGACGAACTGCTCAAGGTGCTCCATGTCGGCACGGCTCGCGCCGCGGACCGTCCCCGGCCGGGACACGCGCTCCCGCCTGCTGAACAGGCCCACCCGGGACTCCCCCCTCCGGTGATCGACTGTGTTGCCCGTCGGCTGGGGCAAAGGGTACGCCGAACCACCGAGTCGGTGCGTACCTCGTTACCGAACCAGCCATCCGGGGTGACAAGATAGCCAAGGCATCATCCGCCGAGCAGCCGGGTACCGGGGAGTCCTCGTGAGCGCACCGAACAATGGTTACGACGTCGTCATTCTGGGTGGCGGCAGCGGCGGGTACGCGGCCGCGTTTCGGGCCGCCGAGCTGGGGATGTCCGTCGCGCTGGTGGAGAAGGACAAGGTCGGCGGTACCTGCCTGCACCGCGGCTGCATCCCGACGAAGGCCCTGCTGCACGCGGGTGAGCTGGCCGACCAGGCCCGGGAGGGCGAGCAGTTCGGGGTGCAGACGACCTTCCACGGCATCGACATGAAGGCGGTCAACGCCTACAAGGACGGCGTGGTCAGCCGGCTGTACCGGGGCCTTTCGGGCCTGTTCAAGGCGCACAAGGTGAACCTGGTCGAGGGCACCGGCCGGCTGGTCGGCCCGACCACGGTCGAGGTCGACGGCCTGCGGATCGACGGCCGCCACCTGGTCCTCGCCACCGGCTCGTACGCGAAGACCCTGCCCGGCCTGGAGATCGACGGCGAGCGCGTCATCACCTCCGAGCACGCCCTCAACCTCGACCACGTACCGGCCTCCGCGGTCGTCCTCGGCGGCGGGGTCATCGGCTGCGAGTTCGCCAGCGCGTGGAAGTCGTTCGGCGTGGACGTGACCGTCGTCGAGGCGCTGCCCCGGCTGCTGCCGCCCGAGGACGAGCAGAGCTCCAAGGCGCTGGAGCGGGCGTTCCGCAAGCGCGGCATCCCGTTCAGGACCGGCAAGCCGTTCGAGAAGGTCGAGAGCACCGACGGCGGGGTCCGGGTCACCGTCCAGGGTGGCGAGACGATCGAGGCCGAGCTGCTGCTGGTCGCGGTCGGGCGGGGGCCGGCAACGGCCGACCTCGGGTACGAGGAGCAGGGGCTGCGCATGGACCGCGGGTTCGTGCCCACCGACGAGCGGCTGCGTACCAACCTGCCCGGCGTGTACGCCGTCGGCGACATCGTGCCCGGGTTCCAGCTCGCACACCGCGGGTTCCAGCAGGGCATCTTCGTCGCCGAGGACATCGCCGGGCGGAACCCCGCCGTGATCGACGAGCTGGGCATCCCGCGGATCACCTACACCTCCCCCGAGGTCGCGTCCGTCGGGCTGACCGAGGCCCAGGCCCGGGAGGAGTACGGCGACAAGGTGAAGACGCTGACCTACGACCTGGCCGGCAACGGGCGCAGCCAGATCCTCAAGACCGCCGGCTTCGTCAAGCTGGTCAGCGTCGTCGACGGGCCGGTGGTGGGGGTACACATGGTGGGCGACCGGATCGGCGAGCTGAGCGCCGAGGCGGAGCTCATCTACAACTGGGAGGCGTTCCCCTCCGACGTGGCCCAGCTCATCCACCCGCACCCCACCCAGAGCGAGGCGATCGGCGAGGCGCACCTCGCGCTTGCCGGCAAGCCGTTGCACGTACACGGCTAGGATTCGATCGTCCCCGCGCAACACCACACGAGGAGTCGTACGAGATGCCGGTATCGGTCACCATGCCCCGGCTCGGCGAGAGCGTCACGGAGGGTACCGTCACCCGCTGGCTCAAGCAGGAGGGCGAGCGGGTCGAGGCGGACGAGCCGCTGCTGGAGGTATCCACCGACAAGGTGGACACCGAGATCCCCTCTCCGGCGGCCGGGGTGCTGAGCCGGATCGTGGTGCACGAGGACGAGATCGCCGAGGTGGGCAGCGAGCTGGCGGTGATCGACGGCGCGGACGGCGCCGGTACCGCCGCCGCGCCGGCCGACGCGGAGCCGAAGGAGCGCGCGACGGTCGAGGACGAGCGGCCGCCCGTCGACGAGCCGTCGGCCGAGAAGCCCGCGCAGACTGAGGAGCCCGCGCAGGCCGAGGCACCGGCGCAGGCCGAGGCGCCGGCCGGCGACGGCGGGTCCGGCACCGTCGTGAAGATGCCCGCGCTGGGCGAGTCGGTCACCGAAGGCACCGTCACCCGGTGGCTCAAGCGGGAGGGCGACCCGGTCGAGGCGGACGAGCCGCTGCTGGAGGTATCCACCGACAAGGTGGACACCGAGATCCCGTCCCCGGCGGCCGGGGTGCTGAGCCGGATCGTGGTACGCGAGGACGAGACCGTACCGGTCGGCGCGGACCTCGCGGTGATCGGAGCCGCCGGAGGTGCGCCGGCCCCGGCTTCCGCGCCGCCGCAACCAGCTCCCGAGCAGCGGGAGGAGGCGCGCGAGGAGCCGGCGCGGCCGGCCCCCGCGCGGCAGGATGCGCAGCAGCCGGCACCACCGCCGGCTCAACCCGCGCCGCCGAAGCGCGAGGAGGAGCCCACGCCGCCGGCCGCGGAGGACGGTGGGTACGTGACCCCGCTGGTCCGCAAGCTCGCCACCGAGCACCGGGTGGACCTGTCGAAGCTGCGGGGCACCGGCGTCGGCGGCCGCATCCGCAAGCAGGACGTGCTCGACCAGGCCGAGAAGCAGCAGGTCGAGAAGCAGCAGGTCGAGAGGCAGAAGGAGGCGGAGAGGCGGGCGGCCGCCGCGAAGCCGGCCCCCGCTCCGGCGGCGCAGGCGGCACCGGCGGCGAAGCCGGAGCCGAGCCCGCTGCGCGGCCGGACCGAGAAGCTCACTCGGATGCGGGCCACCATCGCCCGGCGCATGGTCGAGTCGCTGCAGACCTCCGCGCAGCTCACCACGGTCGTCGAGGTGGACATCACCCGGATCGCCCGGCTGCGCGACCGGGCCAAGGCGGAGTTCCAGCGGCGGGAGGGCGTGAAGCTGTCGTTCCTGCCGTTCTTCGCGCTGGCCGCCGTCGAGGCGCTGCGGGTGCACCCGAGCGTGAACGCGTCGATCGACACCGAGGCCGGCACGGTCACGTACCACGACGCCGAGCACCTGGGCATCGCGGTGGACACCGAGCGGGGCCTGCTGGTACCGGTCATCCACAGCGCGGGCGACCTGAACCTCGCCGGCCTGGCCCGGCGGATCGCCGACCTGGCCGAGCGGACCCGCGCCAACAAGGTGTCCCCGGACGAGCTGTCCGGCGGCACCTTCACGCTGACCAACACCGGAAGCCGGGGCGCGCTGTTCGACACCCCGATCATCAACCAGCCGCAGGTCGGCATCCTCGGCACCGGAGCGGTCGTCAAGCGCGCGGTCGTCCTCGACGACCCCGAGCTGGGCGAGGTCATCGTGCCGCGCTCGATCGTGTACCTCGCGCTGACGTACGACCACCGGCTGGTCGACGGGGCCGACGCGGCCCGCTTCCTGGGCACGGTCAAGGAGCGTCTCGCGGCCGGACAGTTTGAGGCGGAGCTGGGTCTGTAGCCGATGCGGATCGTCGTCGGTGGGGCGTCGGGCTTCATCGGCACCGCGCTCGTCGACCGGCTGCGCGGGGCCGGGCACGAGGTGGTCCGGCTGGTCCGCCGTGGCAGCACCGGTCCGGACGAGGTCACCTGGCGGCCCAGCGTCGAACCGCTGGAGCCGGCCGCGGTCGACGGCGTGGACGCGGCCGTCAACCTGGCCGGCGTCGCGGTCGGGGACCACCGGTGGACCGAGGCGTACAAGGCGCTGATCCGGTCCAGCCGGGTGAACTCGACGCGGGCGCTGGCGTCGGCCATCGCGGCGGCCAAGGCGCCGCCCCGGGTACTGCTCAACGCCTCGGCGGTCGGGTTCTACGGGGATACCGGCGACCGCGAGACCGACGAGAGTGCGCCGGCCGGCACCGGGTACCTCCCCAGCGTGTGCCAGGCGTGGGAGGCGGCCACCGAGCCGGCCGGGGCGGCCGGGATCCGGGTCGCGCACCTGCGCACCGGGCTGGTACTCGGGCCGGGGGGCGGGCTGCTCAAGCCGGTCCTGCCGCTGTTCCGGCTGGGGCTCGGCGGGCCGCTGGGCAGCGGGCGGCAGTGGATGCCGTGGGTGTCACTGGCCGACGTGGTGGCCGCGATCGAGTTCCTGCTGGGCGCCGACGAGATCACCGGGGCGGTCAACGTGACCGGGCCGGCGCCGGTGACCAACGCGGAGTTCACCCGTACCCTCGGGCGGGTGCTGCACCGACCGGCGGTGCTTCCGGTACCGGCGTTCGCGTTGCGGCTGGCGCTCGGCGAGTTCGGCGCGGAGGCACTGCGCGGCCAGCGGGTACTCCCGGCGGTGCTGGCCGGGGCCGGGTACCGCTTCCGGCATGCGGACCTGGAGTCGGCACTGCGCTGGAGCGTGGGTCGATGACCGCGGTGGCCGACCGTTCGACGGAAGCGCCGCCCGCGGCGCCGGCCCACCCGGGCCGCAGCCGGCGCGCGGACCTGGCGATGCTCGGCGTCTGCGTGGGGGCGGCCCTGTACCTGACGTTCGGGATGTGGCTGGACCCGAACCACCGCGTCATCGCGCACAACCAGGGCGACCAGGCACTGTTCGAGTGGCTGCTGTCGTACGCCGCGCACAGCCCGCTGCACGGCGGCAACCCGTGGTGGACCACGCTGCTCAACCACCCGGTGGGCGCGAACCTGGCGGTCAACACGTCGATGGTGGTGGTCGGCGGGCTGCTCGCCCCGGTCACGCTGACCCTCGGCGCCCCGGTGAGCTTCCTCGTCGTGCTGACGCTGAACCTGATCCTGACGCCCTACGCCTGGTATCACGTGCTGTCGCGGCACCTCGTCCGGACCCGGGCGGCGGCGGTGCTCGGCGGGCTGTTCTGCGGGTACGCGCCGGGGATGGTGTCGCACGCCAACGGGCACCTGAACTTCACCGCGCAGTACCTGGTGCCGTTCGTGGTGCTGGGCACGCTGCGACTGCGCTCGTGGCGCTCCGGGCTGGTGCTCGGGGTGCTCGTCGCGCTCGCCTACTCGATCGGCGCGGAGCTGCTGTTCTTCGTGGCGCTCGCGTGCGCGGTGTTCGTGCTCGCCTGGGCGGTGATGAACCGGCCGGCCGCGCGGGCCGCCGCGCCGGGGTTCCTGCGCGGCCTCGCCGTGGCGGCCGGCACCGCCTGGCTGCTGCTCCTCTACCCGCTGGCCATGCAGTTCACCGGGCCGCAGCGGTACCACGGGATCGGCTTCGACCAGCGGGTGCACAGCGAGGACCTGGCCGCCCTCGGCGCGATCCCGTACCTGTCCCCCGGCCGCTTCGTCGGGCTCTGGGTGCGGCTGGCGCCGAACCTGAGCGAGGAGACCACGTTCTTCGGTGCCCCGTTGCTCGTGCTGACCGTGGTGTGCTTCGTGGTGCTGTGGCGCAACCGGGCGGTCCGGGCGCTGGCCGTGACCGCGCTGGTGTTCGTGCTGCTCGCGCTGGGACCGCGGCTGCACGCGGGCGGGCAGTGGACCACGCTCATGCTGCCGTACGCGGCGGTGGCCCGGCTGCCGGTCTTCGACTCCGCGCTGCCGGCCCGGTTCGCGCTGATGCTCATCCCGATCGTGGGGCTGGTGCTGGCGTTCGCGCTCGACCGGGCGCTGTCGCTGCCGTCGCGCCGGCGGCGACGGTGGTTGGTGGCGTTCGCGGTCGCGCTGGTACCGGTCCTTCCGCTGTCCATCCCGGCCGCGCCGCGCGACCCCGTGCCGCACTTCTTCAGCAGCGGCACGTGGCGCCAGTACGTCCACAGTGGACAGACGCTGGTACCGGTACCGCCGGCGTCCGACCTGCTGCCGGACGGGCAGCGCTGGCAGGTCGCCGCGAATTTCGGGTTCGCCATCCCGGCCGGGTTCTTCCTCGGTCCCGGGCCGGACGGGCGCAGCCAGATCGGGCCGATCCAGCGGCCGACGTACGACCTGCTCGAAGGCGCCGCGCTGTACGGGTACGAGCCGTTCGTCAGCGACTTCACCCGGGAGCAGGCGAGAGCGGATCTCGCGTACTGGCACGCGCGGGTGGTGGTGCTCTCCGACGGCGGGCGGGGCAGCCGGTGGACCGGCAACCGGGAGCTGCTGCTGCGGATCACCACGGATCTGCTCGGCCCACCGAAGCGCGTCGACGACGTGTGGCTCTGGGAAATGGACTGAGGGCGTCAGCGGAGGGCTATCACCACGTCGCCGGACAGCCGGCCCCGTTCCGGCTCCCGGGTCACCGCGCCCCCGGCGAGCAACGCGTTCAGCACCCGTACCGTATCCGAGGCGCGGAAGATGGTCTCGGTCAGCGTGAAGTGGCGCAGCTCGACGACGGTGGCGCGGCTGACCGCGTCCAGGTGGGCGAGCAGCTCCCGGCGCAGCGGGCCGGGGTGCGGGTGCAGCGAGATGTCCAGCAGGTGCCCGTCCGGGTCGGTGGGGTCGCGGTACCGGACGCCGGCGTACTCGTCGACCGCCCACAGGCAGTTCTTGAACGCCTCCAGGCTCTTCGCCGACGGGGTGGCGAACGCGACCAGCCGGCAGCCCGAACCGTCGACGAGCTCCACGCCGGCCGTCAACGGAAAACCGGCCTCGCGCAGCGCCGTGCGGTGCCCCGCCCAGCCACCGGCCGGCGCGACCAGGATCAGCTCGGCCGGCTTTCCCACGCGTACGGCGGAGACCGGCGGCGCGTCCCCGTCGAGGTACGCGAGCAGCGGCGCGCCCGCGGCACCGGCCGCCTTGAGCGCCACCGCGACCCCCTCCGCAGGATCCCCCGCCACCGTGTGCACGCTCAGCTCCGCCGGGCCGCTCAACCCGGCCAGCTCACCGGTTTCCGGGGCCACGAACACGACCGTCAGCCGCCGGCCGCGCATCCGGTCGCTGAACTCCGCGAACACCCGCAGCGCCCCCTCCGCCGACTCGACGTCGGCCGACCCGGCCCATGCCTGCGCGAACGTGGCCCGCTTGGCGCCGTGCAGCGCTCCCGGGGTCCACGTGTCCAGGTACCGGACGAGCAGCTCGCGGGTCACGTCAACGATGGACATGCCTAATGTTCTACCGTCGAGTCCCATGAACCCCACCCTGGACCGCCTGATGGCGCTCTGGCAGGAGCCGGTCGACGCCCGGCCCGATCCGGAGGCCGCCTTCCGCGAGGTGTACGCCGACCCGGTCACGGTGAACGGCACGGCGACGAGCGTCGCCGATCTCGTGCAGCGCGCCCGCGCGCTGCAGACCGCCTTCGCCGACCTGCGGACGGAGGTGGTCCACGACTACGAGCTGCCCGGCCGGATCGTGGTCGCGTTCTTCATGTACGGCCGGCACACCGGCCCGCTGACCACGCCGCTGGGTACCGTCCCGCCGACCGGGCGGTCCACCACCAACCGGGTCACCGACATCCTCACGCTGACCGACGGGCGGATCAGCGACATCTGGGTGATCTCCGACGACCTCGGCCTGCTACAGCAACTCGACGCCGTCCGCCTCGCCTGACGGGACAACCAGGCGCGGCGCGAGGTCCAGCGCCGCCCGTACCACGTCCCCGCCCCACCGGGACGGGAACGCGTCCACCAGCCGCCACCCGGCGCGCACCAGGGTCTCCTGCCGCTCGATGTGTGCCGCCACCCCGTCCGGGTGCACCGCGCACACCAGCCCGACCGCGCCGTCCCCGGTACCGGCGCACAGGTCCACCCGCCAGTCGCCGACCGGGTACCCGGCCCGGACCGGTACGCCGACCTTGGCCAGCTCGGCGCCCAGCGCCCCGGCCCACCCGGACCCGGCGGACGAGGCGACGGAGGCCGGCCCGGCGCACGCCCAGGCGAGGTACTCGCCGACGAGACCGTCCGCGGATTCCAGCGAGGTCACCACGACCATCTGCCGGCGGGCCCGGGTCACCATGACGTTGAACAGGTTCGGGTCGGCCACGAACCGGTGCCGGGCCGGCCCGTCCCCGTCGACGAGCCCGAGCGACACGACGACGATGTCGGCCTCGCTGCCCTGGAACCCGTGTACCGTCCCGCTGCGCAGCCCCAGCCGCTCGATCTCCTCGACCGGGAAAGCCTTGAGCAGCGCCGCCTCCAGCGCGTCGGCCTGCCCCCGGAACGGCGTCACCACCCCGATGTCGGTCAGCCCCTTGCCGGCGAGCGACCGCACGAGATCGACCACCGCCGCCACCTCGGCCCGGTTCACGCCGTCGGAGACCGCGCCGGCCACCCGTACCACGTCGATCAGGTCGGCGCGCTCGTTGCGCGGGTGCCGGGTCACCAGCGACAGCCGCTCCCGGTAGAACCGGCGCGCGGAGAACTCGATGAGGTGCGGCGCGGACCGGTAGTGCTCGCCGAGCCAGGTCACCGCGCCCGAACCGGCCGCCACGTCGAACGCGCTGGTACGCCGTACGTCCAGCCGGTCGGCCGCCGCGCCCAGGCCGTGTCGCTCCAGCGTCACGGCCACGTCCACGTCGGCCACGAACGACACGAAGCGCAGTTGGCGCGGGTCGCCGACGACGAGCGCCCGCCGCGCCCGGGCGAGCACCGGCGCCGCCCGGATCTGGTCGATGTGCGCGGCCTCGTCGAGGATCACGAGGTCGAACAGGCCCGGTACCGGCGGCAGCAGGTCCTCGACGTCGGTCACCGTACCCACCCACAGCGGCAGCGCCCGGACCAGACCGAAGCCGTCGAGCCCGGCGAGCAGCTCCCGGCGGCGGTTCCGGCCGGCCGAGAGGGCCGCGCCGAGTGCCACCGCGCTGCGCCGGGCCCTGCGGTCCAGCCGCCACCAGGCCGCCGACCGGTCGCGCATGGCCCGGCCCACGGCCGCCGCGAGCGCGGCCTCCGCCGCCAGGAGGGCGGACCACGCCGGGCCGAGGTCGGTCCCGCCGGTCGACGCGAGCAACCCCGCGGCCTGGCTGGCCGCCGCGGCGTCCAGCGCCGCCGAAAGCCTTTCCGGCGGTACCGTCGCCAGCGCGCCCATCCTCCGCCGCAGCCGCCACCGGGCCCACCAGCCCGACCGGCCGGCCAGCCTGCTCGCCCCCGCCACGTCGAAGCCGGGCTCGAACGCGCCCGGCGCGTCGATCCGCAACCCCGGCAGCAGCGGCTCCCATTCGGAAAGCGACGCCGCGCGCCGCTCGGTGTCCAGGGCGGCAGCGATCGAGGCCCGTACCGCGGCCACCCGCTCCGCGGACACCCCGACCGCCTCGTCGTCGTCCCGCAGCCGCTCCGCGCCGACCCCCGCGAGCAGTCCCTCGCTCAGCTCGGCAGCGATGGCCTCGCGCCGCTCGGCGTCGCCGAACAGCACCGGCGCCGCCCCCGGGTACCGGCGCAGCAGCTCACGCAGCGCGTCCACCGCGTGGCTGGACTGGGCCGCGATGAGCACCGAGCCGCCCCGGTCCACCACGTCCAGCGCGGCGGCGACCACCGCGTGGCTCTTCCCGGTGCCCGGCGGCCCGGAGACCGCGACCGCCGCCTCCCCGCGCGCCCGCCGGACCACCTCGCGCTGCGCGGCGTTGAGCGGCAGCGGCGAGTGCAGGGGTCCGTCCACGGTGGACGGTTGATCCGGGACGCCGCACCCGTACACGGCCGCGAGCGCGGTGTGCTCCAGCCCGGTGCGGGCCGACCAGCGCAGCAGCGTTCCGCGCAGGCCGGGCTGGCGGGCCTCGCGGAGCAGGAACAGGCCGGCGGCGGCCACCCCCACCAGCTCCTCGCCCGGCCGGCCCGGCGGGTCGGCTACGACCCGGGCGACCGGTAGCCCGGCGGCCTCGGCGGCGGTGCAGATCCAGGCGGCGGTACCGGCGGCGGCCAGCCACACCGGGCCGCCCAGCCCGGGGGCCGCCTCCAAGCGGGCGGCCAGCTCGCGATCCTCGACGAGCGGGGTCAGCTCCAGGTCGCCGGCTGCCACCACCCGGTACCCCCGGATCACCCGCTCCAGCCGGACCGGCTGGACCAGGAGCGGCAGCCGGACCGAGCGCCCGACCACGAACGCCCAGCCGCGCCGCAGCATCCGCTCGTCCCGGTGCAGCGCGTCGAGCGCCGCCAGCCGGTCCACCGCCCGGCTGCGCGTCGCCCGGTCCGGCTCGGGCAGCCAGACGAGCGGCTGGCCACCGCGGGTCACGTCGAGGACCCGCTCGCCGCTGGCCGGCGCCAGGTCGGCGAGCGCCGCCAGGATCTGTGTCGGCCGCATCTCAGGACGATTGTGTCAGGACGCCGGACTACGCTTGCTTCCATGACCGCGTCGGTGCAGACCCCACTGCTCACCCGGTACCGTCCGGGGTTCGTCGACTACCAGGAGGCGTGGGACGAGCAACGGCGGTTGCACGAGGCGGTCGCCGACGGCCGCCACCCGCCGGTCGTGATGCTGCTGGAGCACGCCGACGTGTACACGGCCGGGAAGCGCACCGAGCCGTGGGAGCGGCCGCTGGACGGTACCCCGGTGGTCGACACCGACCGGGGCGGCAAGATCACCTGGCACGGCCCCGGCCAGCTCGTCGGCTACCCGATCCTGCGCCTGCCCGATCCGGTCGACGTGGTCGCCTACGTCCGGCGGATCGAGGCGATGCTCATCGCCGTCTGCGCCGAGGCCGGCCTGACCGGTGCCCGGCGGATCAAGGGGCGCAGCGGAGTGTGGGTGCCGGCCGACGAACGGGGCCCGGACCGCAAGGTGGCCGCGATCGGCATCCGCGTCTCGCGGGCCACCACCCTGCACGGCTTCGCGCTCAACTGCGCCTGCGACCTGTCGCGGTTCGACCGGATCGTGCCGTGCGGGATCGCCGACGCCGGGGTCACCTCGCTGTCGAGGGAGCTGGACCGCGAGGTGACCGTCGCCGACATCCTACCGGTCGTCGAGGCGCACCTCCCGGCCCTGCTGTAACTCTGGCACTCGCTCCGCTCGCGCGGGCCCGTGGCTCCTAATGGCGACGTCTTCCCTCCTCGCTGCGCTCGTCAGTCCAGACGCCGCCCGCCACGGGCCACCTCTGGCACCCGCTCCGCCCGCGCTACCGCTTCGACCTGTGCTGGTAACCGACCAGCATCGCAACCACGCTGTCCCTGGCCCGGTCGTAGGTGACGCCCGCCTCGGTCAGGATCCGCGCGGCGGCTGTCTCGGGCACCCGCAGGAGACCGAGCAGGAGGTGCTCGGTACCGATGTAGTTGTGGCCGAGTTCGACCGCGACGTCGGCCGCCTCGCTCAGGCTGTGCTTCGTGGCCTCGGTCATCGGCAGGTTGCCCGACGCCGCCTTCGCCTCACCCGGCTTGAGCGCGGCCCGCAGCGCGTCGGAGACCGGATCCAGCGAGCCGGCGAGCATCTTGATCACCATTGCCGCCAGCCCTTCGCCCTCGCTGACCAGACCGAGCAGCAGGTGCTCGGGTTCGAGGCGGTCGTGCTTGAGCGCGCGGGCCCGGTCCTGGGCGAGCACCATGACGGCCCGCGCCCGGCCGGTGAACCGCTCGAACTGGGCGTCGGCGCGCCGCTGCTGGGCGGCCTGCTTGGTCACCCCGAGGGCGTCGCCGATCTGGCTCCAGGAGGCGCCCTCCGCGCGGGCCGCCTGGACGTAGTGGCCGACGAGCTGGTCCCCGAGGTCGACGAGGGTGCGGCTGCGCAGCCGGGCTTCGCCGATCTTGGTGACCGGGTCGGCGAGCGGCAGGTCGGTGTCGATCTGGTCGATCAGCTCCTGGAGGTTCACGTTGAGTGGCGTCATGCGTCAAGTGTGGGTTGACGACGTGTGGTCGTCAACCCCAACTTGACGCGCGCTGATGACCTCTGGCTATTAGCGGCTCCGACACGCTGCGCGGCTGCTGATGACCTCTGGCTGTTAGCCGCTTCGACAAGCTGCGCGGCTGCTGATGACCTCTGGCTGTTAGCCGCTTCGACAAGCTGCGCGGCTACGGCGAGAGCCGGTGCAGGTCGCGCGGGAATAGCGTGGTCTGCCGGACGTTGGCCGCCCCGACCAGCCGCGCGACGAACCGCTCCAGCCCCATCGCGAACCCGCCGTGCGGTGGCATCCCGTGCCGGAACGCCTCCAGGTACGCGTCGTACGGCGCGAGGTCCTGACCCTTCAGCGCCTCGACGTAGTCCCCGTACCGGTGCAGCCGTTGCCCGCCGGTCACGATCTCCATGCCCCGGAACAGCAGGTCGAAGCTGTTGGAGTAGGCCGGCCGGGCGGGCTCGGGGTGGGTGTAGAAGGGCCGCTTCGCCATCGGGAACCCGGTGACGAACAGCAGCTCGCTGCCGTACTCGCGCTGCGCCCACTCGCCCAGCCAGCGCTCGTGCGCCGGGGCGAGGTCGGGTTCGTCGGCTCCGAGCAGCTCCATCGCGTCGGCGAAGTGGATCGCCGGGATCTCGTCCGGTACCGACACGTCGGTCGCTTCCAGCATCCCGGCGACCGCCGCGCGGACCACCGCCATCACGTCCCGGTGGTCCGTGATGAACCCCAGCTCGGCGTCCAGCGAGGTGTACTGCGCCAGGTGCCGCACCGTGTCGTGCGGCTCGGCACGGAACACCGGCCCGACCTCGTACACCCGCTCGAAGACCCCGACCATCATCTGCTTGTAGAACTGGGGGCTCTGGGCGAGGTACGCGGGGCGGCCGAAGTAGTCGATGCCGAACACGTTCGCGCCGGACTCGGTGGCCGAGGCGACCAGCTTCGGTGTGTGGATCTCGGTGAAGTCCAGCGCGTCGAGGGTGGTGCGGAACCCGGCCGCGGCCCGGGCGGAGATCCGGAAGATCTCCCGCTGCCGGGGATGGCGCAGCGCGACCGGGGCGTGGTCGAGCAGGGTCGGCAGGGCGGCCGACAGCTCGGGCCGGTACAGGTCGAAGGGTGGGGGCTCGGCCGGGTCGGACAGCGGCTCGATAACCGGCTCGACGACCTCCACCCCGCCGGGCGCTCCCGGGTTGGCCTTGGCGAGGCCGGTCACCCGTACCACCGATTCTTCGGGAAAGCCCGCGAGCAGCGCGGGCGCGGCGACCACCTGGGCCAGCCCGGCCCGGTCGCGCAGGACCAGGAACGCCACCGACTTGAGCTGGCGGCGGCGGTGGACCCACCCGGCCAGGGTGACCGGCTCGCCGGCGTGCGCGGCGAGCTGCGTGGACAGGATGCGTGGCACGTTCCCACCTCCGACTGGTCGATCCCTTCGGAGGTGCGGGCGAGAAGGGTGCCTCGCGGTGCCACCGCACCTTCACCGCTCGGACGAGCGGCCTCATTGCCGTGCCGCGGCTCGGGAGTGTCTTCACGTACCGGCGCCAGACCGCCTTCCCAGCTCCCGGCGGCTCTCTCGGCTGGCGGATCGGTGCGCTACTCGGTTCCGTCAACGCCGTGACCGATCACCGTACCGGACGTGACGCTCGTCGCCCACCGATTTCCCACGTCCGGTTTCGGACGATGAGGGCGTACGCTCGCCCTGTGACCCTCGTCCAGCCCGATGGCCGCCGCATGCTGCGCATCGAAGCGCGCAACGCGGAGACCCCGATCGAACGCAAGCCGCCGTGGATCAAGGTGACGGCGCGGATGGGGCCGCAGTTCACCGAGCTGCGCGGGCTGGTCCAGCGGGAGGGCCTGCACACGGTCTGCCAGGAGGCCGGCTGCCCGAACATCTACGAGTGCTGGGAGGACCGCGAGGCGACCTTCCTCATCGGCGGCGACCAGTGCACCCGGCGCTGCGACTTCTGCCAGATCGACACCGGGAAGCCGGACGGGTTCGACGCCGACGAGCCGCGCCGCGTGGCCGAATCGGTGGCGACGATGGGGCTGCGGTACGCAACGGTGACCGGGGTCGCCCGCGACGACCTGCCCGACGGCGGGGCCTGGCTCTACGCGGAGACGGTGCGGCAGATCCACGGGCTGCTGCCCGGCTGCGGGGTGGAACTGCTGATCCCCGACTTCGACGCCGACCCGGCCCAGCTCGGCGAGGTGTTCGGGGCGCGGCCGGAGGTGTTGGCGCACAACGTGGAGACGGTACCCCGGATCTTCAAGCGGATCCGGCCGGCATTCCGGTACGAGCGCTCGCTCGACGTGCTGCGCCAGGCGCGGGCGGCCGGGCTGGTGACGAAGTCCAACCTCATCCTCGGGCTGGGCGAGGAGCGGGCCGAGGTCTCCCAGGCTCTACGCGACCTGCACGCGGCCGGGTGCGAGCTGGTGACCATCACGCAGTACCTGCGCCCGACGCCGCGCCACCACCCGGTGGAGCGCTGGGTACGGCCGGAGGAGTTCGTGGAGCTGCGCGAGGAGGCCGAGGCGATCGGCTACGCCGGGGTGCTGAGCGGGCCGCTGGTGCGCTCCTCGTACCGGGCCGGCCGGCTCTACGCACAGGCCGTCGAGGCGCGTGCCACCCGCTGACGCTTAGACTCGGCGCATGGCTAAGGCAGCAGGCCCCGAGAAGGTGTCGTTCCGCCAACGACTCCAGCAGATCTGGCAGATCTTTTCGTACACCGCGAAGCGCGACCGGTTGTTCCTCCCGCTGGTGATCACCGCGTTCCTGCTGCCGCTGATCGCCGGTACCGTCCTGGTCACCCTCGGCGCCGGCTGGCCGTGGCTGGTGATCGGCGTGATGGGCGCCCTGGTGCTCGCCATGGCCGTGCTCAGCATCCGGTCCAACAAGGCGATGATGATCGAGGCCGAGCAGACACCCGGTGCGGCCGCCTCGATCGTCGAGAACATGCGCGGCGACTGGCGAGTCACGCCGGGCCTGGCCTCGACGACGCAGATGGACTTCGTCCACCTCGCCATCGGCAAGCCCGGCGTCATCCTGCTCGGCGAGGGCAACCCGGCGCGGGTACGCGGCCTGCTCGGCCAGGAGAAGCGGCGGCTGTCCAAGGTGATCGGCTCTGCCGAGATGCGCGACTACGTCATCGGGCGCGACGAAGGCCAGGTGCCGCTCACGAAGCTGCGGGCCACCCTGATGAAGCTGCCGCGCACCCTGTCCGGCAAGGAGGTCAACGCACTGGACCTTCGGCTCAAGGCGCTGACCGCCCGGCCGCAGATGCCCAAGGGCGCGATCCCCAAGAACATGCGCCCGCCCAAGGGAGCGTTCCGGGCGATGCGTGGCCGCTGAAGCTGAGGTCGTGCTGGCCGGGCGCGGTGGGGGAGATCGTCGTTTCCCGGCAGATCCCGCAGCGGAACTTCGGGATCTGCCGGCAACTCGTGATCTCCCGGGTCGCGGAGTCAACCTGCCGCCGAGTCAACGTGCCGGCGGGCGGCCGTCCAGGACCACGGACCCGGCCGCGCGGTCGTGCAGGCCGCGCCCATCCTTCATGATCAGCGCCGGTACCAACAGGCAGAGCAGCACGCCCCGCAGCGCCGCCCGGGGTGGTCCCAGCCGTCCACCGTCCTTGATCGACACACACCGGATCCGGGCCAGCCACATCCCCGGCGTCTGCCCGAACAGGCCGATGAAGAAGGTGTACTCGGCGATCAGTGCCAGCGGCGCGGCCCAGGCGTCGTGGCGCGGATCGGCGAACAGGCCAGCCGCGAGGAGACAGAGGATCCAGTCGACGAGCAGCGCCCCGAAGCGGCGCGCGAGGCTCGCGGGGGCGACTGCCGGATCGGCCGGCGAGGTCGTACGCTGTGCCACGGGTACCGAGCGTAGCCGGTGGCCCGCCCGGACCGGCCCCGAGGTGGGGGCTACCAGGGACGTAACACGGCGGAAACATTCGAGACACGCTCGGGCAATGCCATGGTCTTAGCGTCGCGGCCAATATCCAGCATCGGCGCTGACCCCAACCTTGTGGATCACCAGGAGGACGTGTTGTTCGCCAATTCCGAGGAACTCCTTCGGTACCTCACAGACGAGGGCGTGAAGTTCGTCGATGTACGCTTCTGTGACCTGCTCGGCATCATGCAGCACTTCGCCGTGCCGGTCGAGTCGTTCGACGAGACGATCGTCTCCGAAGGCATCGCCTTCGACGGCTCTTCCATCCGCGGCTTCCAGCAGATCCACGAGTCGGACATGCTGCTGCTCCCCGATCCGTCCAGCGCGTTCGTGGATCCGTTCCGCAAGGTGAAGACGCTGGCCATGAACTTCTTCGTCCACGACCCGTTCACCCGCGAGGCGTACTCCCGCGACCCGCGCAACGTCGCCCGCAAGGCCGAGGCATTCCTCGCCTCGGGCGGCATCGCGGACACCGCGTACTTCGGGCCGGAGGCGGAGTTCTACATCTTCGACTCGATCCGCCACGAGACAGCCACCAACAAGGCGTACTACTACATCGACTCGATCGAGGGCTGGTGGAACACCGGCGCCGACGAGGCCGGCGGCAACCGCGGGTACAAGACGCCGTACAAGGCCGGCTACTTCCCGGTGCCGCCGCTGGACCACTACACCGACCTGCGCGCCGAGATGGTCACGAACCTGATCAACGCGGGCTTCACCGTGGAGAAGCTGCACCACGAGGTGGGCACCGCCGGTCAGGCCGAGATCAACTACAACTACGCCACCCTGCTGCACGCCGGTGACCAGCTCCAGCTCTACAAGTACATCCTGAAGAACACCGCGTGGGCCAACGGCAAGACGGTGACGTTCATGCCCAAGCCGCTGTTCGGCGACAACGGCTCCGGCATGCACACCCACCAGAGCCTGTGGGCCAACGGCGAGCCGCTGTTCTACGACGAGACCGGGTACGCCGGCCTGTCGGACACCGCCCGGTGGTACATCGGCGGCCTGCTCAAGCACGCGCCGAGCATCTGCGCGTTCACCAACCCGACGGTCAACTCGTACCGGCGCCTCGTGCCCGGCTTCGAGGCCCCGGTCAACCTGGTGTACTCGCAGCGCAACCGCTCGGCGTGCGCCCGGATCCCGGTGACCGGCGCCAACCCCAAGGCCAAGCGCGTCGAGTTCCGGGTACCGGACCCGTCCTGCAACCCGTACCTGGCCTTCTCCGCCATGCTGATGGCCGGCCTCGACGGCATCAAGAACAAGATCGAGCCGCCGGAGCCCATCGACAAGGACCTGTACGACCTGCCGCCGGACGAGTTCGCCAGCGTCAAGCAGACTCCGGGCTCGCTGCCCGAGGTGCTCGACGCGCTGGAGGCCGACAACGAG
>JBKPCQ010000197.1:0-4013 GCA_046727455.1 Actinomycetota bacterium
CTTCACGTCCGGGTAGGTGACATCGGGCCGTACCGCTCCCGCCTCCTGTGCCTGGGCGAGCATGTCGCGCAGCCGGCCGGACACGTCGTGTCCGGCGCGGGCGGCGGCGGTCTCCACGTCGTAGCCGGCGCCGGCCAGGGCTTCGGCGAGCCCACGGTGCGCCGCGCCCTCCTGGACCAGCCGGGCGAAGAAGGCGAAAAAGGCCGTACCGGCCTCCTGGCTGCCGGCGAGCGCGTCCGCCTCGCCGGCGAGCTGCCCGACCCGGTCGAGCAGGATCGCCGCGAACAGGTCCTCCTTCGTCGGGAAGTGGCGGCTGACGGTGCCGGTACCCACACCGGCCCGGCGGGCGATCTCGTGCACCGGTACCGAGAGCCCGTCGGTCGCGAAGGCCTCGGCCGCCACCTGGAGCACCCGGGCGCGGTTGCGCCGGGCGTCGGCGCGCAGCGCTCGGTCTGCCATTGTTCCTCTCCCAGGCTCGACAAGCGGGACGGTCATCCCGTATCTTTCAAAGAAGCGGGACGGCGATCCCGATTCTACCCCCCGGGAGACAGAGATGAGCTGGACGGCTGCCGAAATCCCCGATCAACACGGGCGCACCGCCGTGGTCACCGGCGCGAATGCCGGGCTCGGCTTCGAGACCGCGAGACTGCTCGCCGAGCACGGCGCCACCGTCATCCTGGCCTGCCGGAACGCCGCCAGGGCGGCGGACGCGGCGGCACGCATCAGGGCCTCAGCGCCGGATGCCGCGGTCCGCACACTCCCGCTCGACCTCGCGTCGTTGGCATCGGTTCGGCGCGCCGCCGACCAGCTCCGGTCCGAGCGCATCGACTTGCTCATCAACAACGCGGGCGGGGTCCGGCCGCGGTACGCGGTCACCGGGGACGGCTTCGAGGAGACCTTCGCCACCAACCACCTCGGCCCGTTCGCGTTCACCGGCCTGGTGCTGGACCGGCTGTTGACGGTGCCCGGGTCGCGGGTCGTCACGGTCAGCAGCAACGGGCACCGGAGGGGCACCGTCGACTTCGACGACCTGCACTTCACGCGGCGGTACCGGTACGCGCAGGCGTACTTCCAGTCCAAGCTGGCCAACCTGATGTTCACCTACGAGCTGCAGCGGCGGCTGGCCGCGGCCGGTGCGCCGACCATCGCGGTGGCCGCCCATCCCGGCAACGCGCGCACCCAGTTCGGTCACGACATGCCGCTCTTCGTCCGGGTCATGATGCGCCCCGAGCTGCGGATGCTCACCTGGTGGCTGATGCAGAGTCCGGAGAAGAGCGCGCTGGCGACGGTACGCGCCGCGGTCGACCCGGAGGTACGCGGCGGCGAGTACTACGGACCGCCCGGCCGGGCCCAGTTCACCGGGTACCCGACCCGCGTGGAGTCCACCGACCGCTCCCACGACGCCGCGGCGCAGCGCCGGCTGTGGCGGGAGTCCGAGCGGCTGACCGGCGTCACCTACCCCGTCGGTGAACCGGCTCACACGCCGTCTGCCTAGGGACCTTCGGCACTACCCGGCACGGACGGACGGCCCCCAGGCTGAGCTGCGTGAACGCTCTCGACCTGGCCCGATGGCAGTTCGGCATCACCACCGTGTACCACTTCTTCTTCGTGCCGCTGACCATCGGCCTGGCCGGGCTGGTCGCGGTCCTGCAGACCGCCTGGGTGCGGACCGGGAAGCCGGAGTACCTGAGGGCGACCAAGTTCTGGGGCAAGCTGTTCCTCATCAACTTCGCGATGGGGGTCGTCACCGGCATCGTCCAGGAGTTCCAGTTCGGGATGAACTGGTCGGCGTACTCCCGCTACGTCGGTGACATCTTCGGCGCCCCGCTGGCGATCGAGGGGCTGCTCGCCTTCTTCCTGGAGTCCACGTTCCTCGGCCTGTGGATCTTCGGCTGGGACCGGCTGCCCAAGCGGATCCACCTCGCCTGCATCTGGCTCGTGGCGATCGGCACCGCGCTGTCGGCGTACTTCATCCTGGTCGCCAACTCGTGGATGCAGCACCCGGTCGGGTACCGGATCAACCCGGCCACCAACCGCGCCGAGCTGACCGACTTCCGGGCGGTGCTGACCAACTCCACCGCGGTGGTGACGTTAGCGCACACCATCGTCGCCGCCTTCCTCACCGCCGGCGTGTTCATGCTCGCCATCTCGGCCTGGCACCTGGCCCGGCGGCGCAACGTCGAGGTGCTGCGGCCGAGCTTCAAGCTGGCGCTGTGGGTGGTGGTGGTCACCGGGATCCTGGCCGCGGTCAGCGGCGACCTGCAGGCCCGCGTGATGACGAAGCAACAACCGATGAAGATGGCCGCGGCCGAGGCGCTCTACCACACCACCGCGCCCGCGTCGTTCTCGATCTTCACCATCGGTACCCTCAGCGGCACCGCGGAGACGGTGAGCATCCGGATCCCCCGGCTGCTGTCGTTCCTCGCCGACGGGAACCTCGACGGCACCGTCGAGGGCGTCGACGACCTCCAGGCGCAGTACGAGCAGAAGTACGGGCCGGGCAACTACCGGCCCTACGTCCCGATCACGTACTGGTCGTTCCGGCTGATGATCGGCCTGGGTCTGCTGCCGGTCCTGATCGCCCTGCTCGGCCTGTGGCTGACCCGGCGCGGGCGGCTGCCCGGCGGCCGCCGGGCGCGCTGGTTCTGGCTGGCCGGGGTCTGGTCCGTCGGGCTGCCGCTGGCCGCGAACTCGTTCGGCTGGATCTTCACCGAGATGGGCCGCCAGCCCTGGGTGGTGTTCGGCCTGCTGCACACCTCGCACGGCGTCTCCCCCAGCGTCGGCTCCGGCACGGTCGCCACGTCGCTGATCGCGCTGACCGCGCTGTACTCGGTGCTCGCCGTCGTCGAGGTGGGGCTGATCCTGCGCTTCGCCAAGGCGGGGCCGCCCGAACTCGAAGTGCCGGCCGGCGACGCCGAGCCCGTGCTCGCGCTCACGTACTGAAGGAGCCCCGATGACCCTGCAAGACCTGTGGTTCGTGCTCATCGCGGTGCTCTGGACCGGGTACTTCGTGCTGGAGGGCTTCGACTTCGGCGTGGGCGTCCTGCTGCCGGTGCTCGGCCGGGACAACACCACCCGGCGGGTGCTCATCAACACGATCGGGCCGGTGTGGGACGGCAACGAGGTGTGGCTGATCGTCGCGGGCGGGGCCACGTTCGCCGCGTTCCCGGAGTGGTACGCCGCGCTGTTCTCCGGGTTCTACCTGCCGCTGCTCATCATCCTGCTGGCGCTCATCGGGCGCGGCGTCGCCTTCGAGTACCGCGGCAAGGTGGACTCGGCGCGCTGGCGGCGCAACTGGGACCGGGTGATCTTCGCCGGCTCGCTGGTGCCGGCCGTGCTGTGGGGCGTGGCGTTCGGCAACATCGTGCACGGCGTCAAGCTGTCCGCCACCCACCAGTACGTGGGCTCGTTCCTCGACCTGCTCAACCCGTACGCGCTGCTCGGCGGGCTGACCACGCTGGCGCTCTTCACCCTGCACGGCGCGGTCTTCCTGGCGCTGAAGACGACCGGGGCGGTGCGGGCGGACGCCTGGCGGGTGGCCGGCCGGTTGGGTCTCGCGGCCGTACCGGTCGCGGCCGGGTTCCTCCTCTGGACGCAACTGTCCCGGGGCGACCCGGCCAGCGGCGTGGTCGCGCTGGTCGCGGCCGTCGCGCTCGTCGCGGCACTGGTCGCCCACCGCGCCGGCCGGGAGGGCTGGGCATTCCTCGGTACCGCCGTCACGATCGCGGCCGGGACCGCCGCGCTGTTCATCGCGCTGTACCCGGACGTGCTTCCGTCCACTGTGGACGCCGCCAACAGCCTGACCGTGCACAACGCGTCCTCCACGCCGTACACGCTGAAGATCATGACCTGGGTGGCGGTGGCCTTCACCCCGATCGTGCTGCTGTACCAGGGCTGGACCTACTGGGTGTTCCGCAAGCGGATAGGTGTGGAGCAGGCCCGGTGAGGCCGCTCGACCCCCGGCTGCTGCGCCACGCCCGCGCCACGCGCGGCTTCCTCGTGGCGGCCGGCGG
>JBKPCQ010000198.1:0-11587 GCA_046727455.1 Actinomycetota bacterium
GCTGACCGCGGTGTTCCAGGCCCCGGACGGGAACACGTTCGGGAACCCGAGCGACAGCCACAGCCAGTGCTGCACCCGCATGAACGCGTACAGGAACAGGATCGACACCACCGAGAAGGCCAGCACGCTGCGGGCGTACCCGCCCCACGACTGCTCCCCGTCCGGGTTGACCCCGATCGCCCGGTACATGATCCGCTCGATCCGCAGGTGCCGGGTCGAGGTCACCACGCGGTACATGTAATCGCCCAGCGGCCGGTACGCCACCGCCAGCGCCAGCGCCAGCACCGCGATGAACACGGCCCCGGCCGTCGCGTTGCCCATCTAGAACCTCTCCGGGAACAGCAAGGCAACCAACAGAAACACCGTCAGCGCCGCGGCCAGAACCAGCCCGACGGCATTGGCGACGCTCACAGCATCACCTCGCTCCGCTCGGCGATGCGTTCGCGAATCACTGAGCCCACGGCTCGCTCGCTCCGCTCGCTCACAGCTTCTCCACCGCCTTGACCGTCAGCGCCAGCAGGGCGAACAGCACCACGGTCAACAACACGTACGCGACATCAGCCATCGCGGTTCTCCTTCTCCTCGGCGCGCCACCGGGCCCGCAGGTCGCGCAGGTGCCGGTACCCGTCTCCCACGGCCAATCCCGTCGCCGCCACGATCACCAGGAGCGACATCAGCCACCTGTCCCGTGCGCCGTGCCAGGACAACTCACCGAACCGGTTCTCCAGAAACCCGTTGGTGACCAGCCAACCGAGCACCACCACACCCGCCAGCGCCACCTGGTCACCGGTGACCGCGGCGAATCCGCCGACGGCCAGCGGGACCAGTGCGAGCCGCCACCCGGGCGGCGCCACCGCCGCGAGGAACGCGACAGCCACGACGGCGACGGCTCCCCCGGCCAGGTTGATCCCGACCGGCGTGCGCTCCTCCGCCGCAGGCTCCGTGGCCCCGCGTACCCGGGGCGAACGCATCAACACCGCACCCTCCCGGCGGAACCCGGTGTCTCGACACGGTCCAGGCGGACCGCGCAGTGAAGTCAAGCGCGGGCGGTGTCCGTCGGGCAGGGTCGTTCACGGAATCCATACGCTGAGACGGCCGTTTTTCACACGGCTTTCACACCTGCCCGAGCGCCCACCGTGGCGGGTGTGAAAGCCGTGTGAACAAGTGCGGCGCCGGCGTGGTTTTTTCGTCAAGGACCGTTGGCAGCGCCGATCACCCGCCACCACCATCGGTCCGTGCAGACAGCGACCAGGCCGGAAGCGGCTCGCCCACCGGAGTGGACCGTCCCGCCGCACCCGCACACCGGACGCCCGTCGTCCCGGTCGGGGCCGCGATGGCGGTGGATCCACGGCACCCCCGGCCGGATCCGGCTGTTCGCCGCCGGTACCGCGCTGGCGGCCGTAGCGCTGGCCGTCCTGCTCGTCGTGGAGGTGAACCGCGAGCGCGACGGGGTGGACACCATCGGCCACCGGGCGGGACCGGAGGTCATCGCCGGCGCGGACCTGTACGTCGCCCTCAACGACATGGACGCCCAGCTCGCCAACGTGCTTCTGGTCGGCGACGCGCACGACCTCGGCATCACCAGGAGCCAGGCTCTCGACATCTTCGAACGGCGCCGGCAGGAGGCCGACCGCGACGTGCGCCGGGCGGCGGCCGCGTCGACCGACCCCGCCACCGGGAACACGCTCGGCGACGTCCTCGACGACCTCGGCCGGTACGAAGCCCTCGCCGCCCAGACCGTCCTGCTCGACCAGCAGAACGCCCATCCCCCCGGGCGGCCCGCGGCAGCCACCCTGGCCCGGTACCGGCAAGCCACCGACCTGCTGAAGAACCAGCTCCTACCCGCCGTGCACCGGCTGACCGACCAGCACGCCGGGGCGCTGGAGAACACCTACGAGGCGCAGCGCGACCGCATCCGGCTCACCCGACTCGCCGTCCTGGTGACCGGCTCGGCTCTGCTGGTACTCCTGCTCGCGCTGCAGGTCTACCTCGGCCGTCGGTTCCACCGGCTGGTCAACCCGGCGCTCGCGGCGGCGACGCTGCTGGCGCTGTTCGGCGTGGTCCTCGGCGTGGGGCTGCTCACCGACGAGGCGGAACACCTGCGGGTGGCCAAGAAGGACGCCTTCGACTCGATCCTCGCGCTGACCCAGGCGCGCGCCGTCAGCTATGACGCGAACGCCGACGAGAGCCGCTACCTCGTCGACCTCGACCGGGCCACGCGGTACCAGCAGGCCTTCGTCGACAAGTCCCAACAACTGGTCACCCTGACCGGCGCCGACCTGGCCAGCTACGACCGGGCTCTCGCCGGCGCCGTCACCGCCTACCACGACCACGGCGACGTCGGCTGGAACGGATTCTTCGGCACCGAGTTCCGCAACATCACCTTCCCCGGCGAGCGCGGCGCCGCCGTGACCACCCTCATGCGGTACCAGACCTACCAGCTCGACGACCGCCGGATCCGCGCACTTGTCGACGCCGGCCACCTCGGCGACGCCATCGCCTTCTGCACGAGCTACGCGCCGGGCGCCTCCAACGACGCCTTCGACCAGTACGACGAGGCACTCGCCGCGCTCATCGCCATCAACACCAACGCCTTCAACCAGGCGGTCGACGACGCGGGGCACGAGCTGGACGGCTGGACGCCCACCCTGCTGGCCGGATGCGCGACCCTCATCGCCCTCACCGTCGCCGGAGTCTGGCGGCGCCTGGCCGAATACCGCTGACCGCCGTCCCGCATCCGGGGGTACGGAGGAAGGCCAGTGGCCGGTCACCGCGTGAGCCCGCCGGCCCGCAACACCACGATCGACCGCGGGCGGACCGTGATCCGGTCGCCCGCGCTGAGCTTTCCCGGGGCGGCGACGCCCGACGGTTCGTAGCTGTCGATCTCCGGGTCCCAGGTCTGGTCGTCGCGGGTCGCCGGTACGACGAAGTCCAGCGGTCGCCACCACGCGTTGACCAGCAGCAGGAAGTCGTCGTCGACGAGCGCGGTGCCGTCCGCGGCGCGGTCGGGGTCGTCGGCACCGTCGAGGTAGATCGCCACGCTGTGGGCTCCCGCGAAGCCCCAGTCCCCCGCCGTCATCTCCGCACCCGCCGGGGTGTACCACCGCAGGTCGGCGACCTCCGCACCGGTGAGGAACCGGCGGCGCCGGAACACCGGGTGGCCGAGCCGCAGGGCGATCAGCCGCCGGACGAAACCGGTCAGTTCCCGGTCAGGGGCGGACCAGTCGAACCAGCTGATCGGATTGTCCTGGCAGTACGCGTTGTTGTTGCCCCGCTGGGTGCGGCCGAGCTCGTCGCCGCCGAGAAGCATCGGCATCCCGTACGACAGCAGCAGCGTGGTGAGCATGGCGCGCCGCTGCCGGGCCCGCAGCTCGATGACCTCGGGGTCGGTCGTCGGCCCCTCGACTCCGCAGTTCCAGGAGCGGTTGTCGTCGGTGCCGTCGCGGTTCGCGTCGCCGTTGGCCTTGTTGTGTTTCGTGTTGTAGGAGACCAGGTCGGCCAGCGTGAACCCGTCGTGGACCGTGATGAAGTTGACCGAGGCGGTGGGCCGCCGGCCGCCGGTGCCGTAGATGTCGGACGAGCCGCTGAACCGGGCCGCGAACTCGCCGATCAACCGTTCGCGGCTGCGCCAGAAGTCGCGCATCACGTCGCGGTACCGGCCGTTCCACTCGCTCCACAGTGGAGGGAACCGGCCGAGGTCGTAACTGTCGATCCGGCCGACGTCCCACGGCTCGGCGATGAGCTTGGCGCGGGAGACCACCGGGTCCTGCGACACGAGGTCGAAGAACGCCGCCAGCTTGTCGAAGCCGCCCTCGTGCCGGGCCAGCGTCGGCGCGAGGTCGAAGCGGAAGCCGTCGACCCCCATCCCGGTCAGCCAGTACCGCAGCGAGTCCATGATCAGTTGGAGGCTGACCGGGTGGGCCGCGTTGAGCGAGTTACCGGTGCCGGTGGTGTCGACGTAGCGGCGCGGGTCCCGGGGGTCGAGCCGGTAGTACGCAGGGTTGTGCAGCCCGCGGTGGCACAGCGTCGGGCCGAGGTGGTTGCCCTCGGCGGTGTGGTTGAACACGACGTCGAGGATGACCTCCAGACCGGCGCCGTGCAGGGCGTCGACCATCGCCTGGAACTCGGCGACCTGCCCGCCGGGCCGGCCGGCCCGGACCGCGGCGGAGTATCCGGCATGCGGGGCGAAGTACCCGATGGTGTTGTAGCCCCAGTAGTTGGTCAGGCCCCGGTCGACCAGGAATCCCTCGGGTACGTTGTGGTGCACCGGAAGCAGCTCGACCGCGGTCACCCCGAGGTCGACCAGGTGCGCCAGGGCGGCGTCGTGGGCAAGTCCCGCGTAGGTGCCCCGCAGCTCCTCCGGGACCCCGGGGTGGGTCGCCGTGAAGCCCTTGACGTGGACCTCGTAGATGACCGTGTCCGGGTACGAGTGGCGGGGCCTGGGGCGGTCGCTCCACGTGAACGACGGGTCCACCACGAGGCCGCGGGGGACGTGCGCCGCCGAGTCCAGCGGGCTCGCCCGGCCGGGCTGGTCCACGGCGTATCCGAGTACCTCCGGACCGTGGCGTACCTCGCCGTCGACGGCCCGGGCGTACGGGTCCAGCAGCAGCTTCGCCGGGTTGCAGCGCAGGCCCCGGCGCGGCTCGTACGGTCCGGTGACCCGGTAGCCGTACGCCTGGCCCGGTCCGACCGCCGGCACGAACCCGTGCCAGATCTCGCCGTCGCGTTCGCGCAGCGGGACCCGCGTCTCGGTGCCGTCCGCGTCGAACAGGCACAGCAGGACGCCCTCCCCCGCGGTCACCACCGCGAAGTTCGTACCGGCGGGCCCGGGCGTGGCACCGAGCGGGAACGGCTCTCCGGGCAGCGCCACCCGCTGCATACGGACCACGATACGTTCCCTTTCCTCAGTCGATCATCGACAATCAGCTCAGGTTGTTAACAGTTTTCGAAGGGCAGGGGTATCGATGCGCCGGATCCTGGTTCTTCTGATCGCCATCACGCTGGCCGGCTCGCTGGCCGCTCCGGCCCGGGCGGCGGTGGCCGCAGCGTCCACGCCCGTACAGGTGTACGGCGCCTGGCACTGCTCCAACGACGCGTGCCTGTGGGCAAGCGTCCGGAACATGACCGACTTCGACCACAACAACAGTTGGCTGATCAACCGTGGCGACGGCCGGCCGTCGGTCAACCTCGTCATCCTGAGCTTCGTCAACCCCCTGCGCCTGCTGAACCGGACCACCGACGCGCAGACCCTGAACGGCGTACCGCTTGGCATGACGGCCGACATCGTCAACTACTTCACCAGCCGGGGCGTCCGCGTCATGCTCTCCATCGGCGGCATCACCTACGTCGACGACTGGAACACCGCCCTGGCGACCAGCGGCACCCAACTCGGGCTCAACGCCGCCGCGGTGGCCCGCGCACTCGGCGTCGGCATCGAGATCGACTACGAGGAGAGCAGCAGCCCGAACCTGACCGGACTGCAGGCGTTCATCGACGCCTACCGCTCCCAGCTCCCCTACGACGCCAGCGGCGCGAACCCGGCCGCCCGGCTGACCATCGACGTCGCCGCGGGTGACCGGTGGCTGATCGCCCTGGACCGCAAGGCCACCGCGGACTGGCTGCGTACCGACCTCCCGGTCCTGGACTACGCCAACGCCATGGTGCCCGCGCGCCAGCCGACGAGCGCGACCGACGCCGAGGCGAACTGGCAGGAGCACGTCGACGGCAAGCCGCAGTACTCGCCGCCGATCCCGCCGCTGGCGCCGGCCAAGTTCACCGGCGGGCTGTTCATCGCCGAGGGGAAGAAGGTCCGGCCGGAGTGCACCGACTTCGCCAACTCGCTGCAGAATTTCACCGGTACCTATGTGCAGGGCGTCGCGCCGAACGGCGCCGGTACCACGCCGGGCATGCTCGGCTACATGTTCTGGGCGGCCGAGCGCCCCTCCACCCGGGGCGTCACCACCACCCCGCCGAACACCTGTGAGGGCGGCGTCGGCGCCGGCGCGACCGCGTACAGCCTCCCGATCCCCATGCCCGCGCTCCGGCAGAGCTGACCCGTCGGGGCCGGCGGCGTCGCGCCGCCGGCCCCGTCGGTGCGGTCATCCGCCGTGTACCGCGGCGACCAGGTCCGGTACCAGGCGAGCCGCGTTCGGCGTGCCCAACCCGGTGATCGGATCCCAGCCGGTGGTGGCCGGGTAGCCGGGCACGGTCGGGTCGGCCGTGTTGTTCCCGGTGGTGACGTCGAAGAAGTCGGCGGCGTACCGGGCGGGGTTGGCTCCGATCCGGTACAGACCCGGGTTGATGAGCCCGAGCCCGCCTCCGTTGAGCTGGTCGGCGATGGCGACCAGGCCGGCCCATTGGGGACAGCTCAGCGAGGTGCCGCCGATGTCGAACCAGCCGGTGCTGCACGGCGCCGCGCCGCACATCAGGCCGCTCTGCCCGTCCGGCGGCAGCGAGATGAAGACCAGCGCGCCGGTGCGGGCACTGGCCTGCAGCCCGACATCCGGTACGCCGCGCATCCCGCCGATCGGGGTGCTACCGGCCGGCAGCGTGTTCTGGTAGGCGGGCCGGCTGAACACGTGACTGAACCCGCCGCCGGAGAACGTCCAGCCCACCTCGGCGACGCCCGGGTTGGCCTGGCACTGCACCGGCGGGGAGACGCTGTCGACCACCCGGCTGGTGGTGTTGAGCGGGTCGGTGCACAGGTACGTGCCGCCCACCCCGGTCACCAGCGGATCGGAGGCCGGCCACTCCACCGTCGGGTACGGGATGACCGTTCCGCCCTTGCCGACCGGCGACTTGCGGATGTTGGCCGTGCCGCTGTCACCGGACGAACCCAGCACGGTCACTCCGTTCTGGGCCGCCGACTTGAACGCGTACCGCAGGTTCTCCAGGGACTGGAAGCTGCCGAACGCGTCCTCGGCCGAGGCGAACGACTGCGAGATGACGGTCGCCAGGTGATGCTCGACGACGTACTGCTCGGCGGCCATCATCTGCGGGAACCCCTGAACCCCGAGGGTCTCGGCGGTCGGGGTGGCGACCAGCAGGATGTTCGCGCCCGGCGCGATGGCGTGCGCGGTCTCCACGTCGAGCGAGACTTCCAGCGCCCAGGCGCTCTTGTCCTCCTGGCCGGTGCCGTTGCTGGTCGGCGGCGGAGCCACGGTCGCCGGCGCGCCCTGCAGGTGCAGTACGTCGAACGTGGGCATGCCGGCGGCACAGGTCACGCCCTCCTCGCCGCACATCGGCGGAAGGCCGAATGCGGTGTTGAAGACGTGCAGGTCGTGCCGGATCGTGTCACTTCCGTACGAGTCGACGATCGCGATCGTCTGCCCGCGCCCGTCGAGACCCTGGCCGTACAGGGGCCCCAGGTTGTACGCGGCCCGGATGCTCTGCGGGGTGAAGCAGCGCCGGCCGACCGACGCGCACTGCGCCTGGGTCGGCGGTACCGTCGAGGTGGTCAGCTGGACGTAGTCGGCGACGGTGGGGTGTACGGCGACGGACGTGGCCGGTGAGGGCACGGCGATCGCCGACAGCACGAGGGTCGCGCTCGTGGCGGACCCGAGCATCCATCGTCGATGACGATTGTTCATGCGGCCTCCTGGTGGTCTCGGGGTCATGGACGATCACCCATCGACGTTGCCCGAATCGTGATCGCTTCCAGCGACGCTAATCGCGGGACCGGATCCGGGCATCCCACGTTCGGCCGACTCCGCTACGCGGCGGGCGCCGGCCCGAGCAGGGCGATGCAGGCCCGCACCGCGAGGTCGGTGATGTCGCTGACGCGTCCACCGTCCTCGACCGTGGTGGCCGTCAGCTCGCGCAGCCCGCCGAGCAGCATGATCGCTAGCTGCCGGGACACCGGGCCGGCACCGGCCGCACGCCAGGCGCCGGTGTCGCACAGCGTCTGGATCATGGTGATGAAGGCTTCCATCGTGTCCCGCTGCAGCCGGCGGGCCGCGCTGCCGAGCGACGGCACGTCGCGGATCCAGCTCAGCGTGATCGCCGGCCGGGACTCCGCGGCGTCGATCCAGGCCTCGACAGCCTGCCGCACCTGGGTCGTCCATGGCGCGTTCTGGTCGACGGCGGCGGAGATCTGGCGGATCATCTGCGCGTTCGTGTCGGTGAGGAGTGCGACGAAGCAGGCTTCCTTGTCCGAGAAGTGCGCGTAGAAGGTCCGCCGGGAGGTACGCGCGCGGCGCACGATGTCGGCGACCGTGGTGCCGCGGTAGCCGTCCTCCGCGATCGACGCGGCGAGGCCGTCGAGCAGCCGGTCGCGGAATTCGACGGGGTCGTCGCCGGCGCTCGCGGCCGTCTCGACGGGGCGCCGCTGCCGCACGGTCGTCACCGTGGTCACGCTATACCTCCCCGGCCGCCGGCTCTTGTATCGGATGGTACGTGAGCGTACCGTCAATGCCTGGTACGCTCGCGTACCAGGCTGGAGGGTTGCTCCGATGACCACCGTCACGCTTCCGCCAGGCCCGTCGACCCCGCGATTCGTGCAGGGCGCCTACACCCTGGCCGTCCCGCATCGCGGGATGCGCCGGATGCGCGACCGCTACGGGGACGCCTTCACCGTCAACGTGCCGATCTTCGGCCGGGCCGTCGTCATCAGCGATCCCGCCGAGATCAGGCAGGTGTTCCGGACCACCGCCGACGTCGCCGACAACCTCGACCGGAACCTGGGGCGGGTCCTCGGTCCCGGCTCGCTGTTCGCGCTCGCGGGCGAGGAGCACCGTAGGCAGCGCCGGCTGCTCGTGCCGCCGTTCCACGGCCGCCGGCTGGTCGCGTACGAGAAGATCGTCGAGGAGGAGACGGTGCGTGAGCTGGCGTCGTGGCCGCGGGGCCGGGCCTTCGCGACGCTGCCGTCGATGACGCGCATCACCCTGAACGTGATCCTCCGCGCGGTGTTCGGCGCCGAGGGCACCGAGTTCTCCGCGCTGCGCGAGCTGCTGCCCCGGGCGATCAGGATCGGCTCGCGGCTGGCCATGCTGCCCGTCCCACGGGTCGACCTGGGCCGGTGGAGCCCGTGGGGGCGGTTCCGGATCGTGCGCCGCGAGTACGACGCGATCGTCGAGCGGCTGATCATCAAGGCGACCCGGGACGAGCGCCTCGACGAGCGCGACGACATCCTCGCGCTGATGCTGCAGAGCCGCTACGACGACGGCTCGGGGATGAGCCGCGGCGAGATCGCCGACCAGTTGCTCACGCTGCTCGCCGCCGGGCACGAGACGACCGCGACGACCCTCGCCTGGGCGGTCGAGCGGCTGCGCCGCCACCCGTCGGTCCTGCGCGCGCTGGTCGAGGAGGTGGACGCGGGTGGCAGCGCGCTGCGCGAGGCGACGATCCTGGAGGTACAGCGCACCCGTCCGGTCATCGACATGGTGGGGCGGCAGGTGAAGGCGGACAGCTTCCAGGTCGGACGGTGGACCCTGCCGAAGGGGTACGCGGTGCTGGTCAGCATCTCGCTGGTCCACGACAACGAAGCGCTCTTCCCGAACCCCCGGGCGTTCGACCCCAGCCGCTTCCTCGGCACCCGGCCGGACCTGTACCAGTGGATCCCGTTCGGCGGCGGCACCCGGCGCTGCCTGGGCGCCGCGTTCGCGCACATGGAGATGGACGTCGTCCTGCGTACCATGCTGCGCGACCTCACCCTGGTACCGACCGGTGCGCCCGGCGAGCGCTGGCACTCGCGCGGCGTCGCCAACGCCCCGGGGCGCGGAGGCCGCGCGATCGTCCACCGGCGGACCGCCGCCGCTCAGCTCAAGGAGTACCGATGCCTCGACGACCTTTCCCGGTCACCGGCCGCCCCGTGATGATCACCGGCGCCGCGTCCGGCATCGGCCGGAGCCTCGCCGTCCGGCTGTCGGGACTGGGCTCGCCCGTGGCCATCGCCGACGTGGACGAGGCCGGGCTGGCGAAGACCGCGGCGTCGCTGTCCGGTCCGGTACTCAGCCGGGTCCTCGACGTCCGCGACGCGGCCGATCAGCTCCGGTTCGCCGACGAGGTGTGCGAGTGGCTCCCGGCCCCGCTGGCGGCGGTGTTCAACAACGCCGGGGTGGCGGTCGCCTCGACCGTCCTCGCGGCCGTGCCGGAGGACGACGACTGGCTGTTCGACGTCAACTTCCGGGGTGTGGTCAACGGGACCCGGGCGTTCCTGCCGATCCTCGTCGAACAGGACGACGGCGTCATCGTGAACACCTCCAGCGTGTACGGGCTGGTCGGCATGCCGTACCAGAGTGCCTACTGCGCCTCGAAGTTCGCGGTGCGCGGCTTCACCGACGCGCTGCGCCAGGAACTGCGCGGCACAGGCGTGCGGGCCGTGACGGTGCATCCGGGCGGCGTCACCACGAACATCGCCCGCAACGCCCGGATCCGTACCGATCCCGAGGGCCTCGGCCGGACGAAGGAGCAACTGGCCGCCCAGTTCGAGGCGGTGACGCTGACGTCGCCGGACAAGGCGGCGGCGATCATCCACCGGGGAGTCGAGGGCGGCAAGGCGCGGATCCTCGTCGGGCCGGACGCCTACCTGTTCGACGCACTCGCCCGGATCGCGCCAACCCACTACTACGCGGTGCTCGCGCGCCTGCGGGACCGGCTGCCCGCCCGGCGGAGGGAGCCCGTGTGACGACGACCGAGCACGTCGACGTGCTGATCATCGGCGCCGGGCTGTCCGGCGTCGGCGCGGCACACGACCTCCAGGCGGCCTTCCCCGACCGGACCTACACCATCCTCGAAGCGCGCGACGCGATCGGCGGCACGTGGGACCTGTTCCGGTACCCGGGCGTGCGGTCGGACTCGGACATGTACACCCTCGGCTACCGGTTCAGGCCGTGGACTCAGGCCAGGGCCATCGCCGACGGGCCGACCATCCTCCGGTACATCCGCGACACCGCGGCCGCGGCCGGCATCGACCGGCGCATCCGGTTCGGGCACCGGGTCGTGCGCGCGGAATGGTCCACAGTGGACGCCCGCTGGACGGTGGAGGCGGTCCACCGCGGCGAACCGGTCCGGCTGAGCACCGACTTCCTGTACGCGTGCACCGGCTACTACCGCTACGACACCGGTCACGCGCCGCACTTCCCCGGCATCGAACAGTTCGGCGGTACCGTGGTCCACCCGCAGCAGTGGCCGCGGCACCTCGACTACGCGGGCCGGAAGGTCGTCGTGATCGGCAGCGGCGCGACGGCCGTGACGCTGGTACCCGCCATGGCCGACCAGGCGGCACACGTGACGATGCTGCAACGCTCGCCGAGCTACATCCTGTCGTTGCCCACCGAGGACGCGATGGCCCGCCGGCTGCGGCGGATGCTGGGGACCCGCCGCGCGTACCCGATCGTGCGGTGGCGGAACATCGTGCTCGGTACGCTGCTCTACCAGCTCAGCCGGCGCCGGCCGGACCTGGTGAAGTCGATGCTCCGCAAGGCGACGGTCCGCCGACTGCCCGACGGCTACGACGTCGACACCCACTTCACGCCGCGCTACCAGCCGTGGGACCAGCGGCTGTGCCTCGTCCCCGACGGCGACCTGTTCGCCGCGATCCGCCGCGGACGGGTGTCCGTGGTGACCGACCGGATCGCGCGGTTCACCG
>JBKPCQ010000199.1:0-6865 GCA_046727455.1 Actinomycetota bacterium
CCTTGACCGTGGCCAGCACGATCGTGCCCTTGCCGGCGGCGTCGGCCTTCTCCATGTGCGGTTCCAGGTAGGCCACCGCGGTCTTCATCACCTCGGCCGACTGGAGCACGAACGGGAGCTGCATCTGGCCGGACCCGAACAACTCGCCGACGACCTTCATGCCGTCCAGCAGGATGTCGTTGATGATCGCCAAGGCCGGGCGCGCGGCCAGCGCGAGATCCAGGTCGGCCGCCAGGCCGTTGCGCTCGCCGTCGACGATCCGGCGCTTGAGCCGCTCGTCGAGCGGCAGCGCGGCCAGCTCCTCAGCCCGGGATGCCCGCGCTGAGGCGGCGTCGACGCCCTCGAACAGCTCGATCAAACGCTGCAGCGGGTCGTACCCGTCGCGCCGGCGGTCGTACACCATGTCCAGCGCGACCTGCCGCTGCTCCTCCGGGATCCGGGCCATCGGCAGGATCTTGCTCGCGTGCACGATCGCGCTGGTCAGGCCGGCCTCCCGGCACTCGTTGAGGAAGACCGAGTTGAGCACCTGCCGGGCCGCCGGGTTCAGGCCGAACGAGACGTTGGAGATGCCCAGGGTGAAGTTCACCCCCGGGTACCGGCGGGAGATCTCGCGGATCGCCTCGATCGTCTCGATGGCGTCGCGCCGGGTCTCCTCCTGCCCGGTCGAGATCGGGAACGTCAGGCAGTCGACGAGGATGTCCGGCAGCGCCAGCCCCCACCGGCCGGTGAGGTCGTCGATGAGCCGGGCGGCCACCCGGACCTTCCAGTCCCGCGTCCGGGCCTGGCCCTCCTCGTCGATGGTCAGCGCGACCACCGCCGCGCCGTGCTCCTTGACGATTGGCATCACCCGGGCGTACCGCGAGCCTGGCCCGTCGCCGTCCTCGTAGTTCACCGAGTTGACCACGCAGCGCCCGCCGAGCCGTTCCAGCCCGGCCTCGACCACCGCCGGCTCGGTCGAGTCGAGCATGATCGGCAGCGTGCTCGCGGTCGCGAACCGGCCGGCCAGCTCGCCCATGTCGACCGCGCCGTCCCGGCCCACGTAGTCGACGCAGAGGTCCAGCAGGTGCGAGCCGTCCCGGGCCTGCTCGCGGGCGATCTCCACGCACTTCTGGAAGTCGGCGGCGAGCATCGCCTCGCGGAACGCCTTCGAGCCGTTGGCGTTGGTCCGCTCGCCGATCATGAGCGCGCTGGCGTCCTGGGCGAACGGCACGTGGTGGTAGAGGCTGGCTACGCCGGCCTCTGGAACCGCTTCGCGCCGGGTCGGTGCGGCTCCCGCGAGTCGCGCCACGACCGCGCTGATGTGCGCCGGGGTGGTACCGCAGCAGCCGCCGACCAGGCCCGCCCCGTACTCGGTGACGAAGCGGTACAGCGCCTCGGCCAGTTCGTCGGGCGTGAGGGGGTACACCGCGCCGTCCGGGGTCAGCTCGGGCAGGCCGGCGTTCGGCATCACCGACAGCCCGACCCGCGCGTGCTGCGACAGGTACCGCAGGTGCTCGCTCATCTCGGCCGGCCCGGTGGCGCAGTTGAGCCCGATCAGGTCGATCCCCAGCGGTTCGAGCGCGGTCAGCGCCGCCCCGATCTCGCTGCCGAGCAGCATGGTCCCGGTGGTCTCGACGGTGACGTGGGCGATCAGCGGCACCGCCACGCCGGCGGCCGCGATGGCCCGCCTGGCGCCGATGATCGCGGCCTTGGCCTGCAGCAGGTCCTGGCAGGTCTCCACGATCAGCGCGTCGACCCCGCCCTCGACGAGACCGGCCGCGTTCTCCCGGTAGGCGTCGCGCAGGGTGGCGTACGGGACATGGCCGAGCGTCGGCAGCTTGGTGCCCGGCCCCACCGAACCGAGGACGTACCGTGGCCGGTCCGGGGTGGACCAGCCGTCGGCGACCTCGCGGGCCAGCCGGGCACCCGCGGTCGACAGCTCCCTGATTCGCTCGGCGATCCCGTACTCGCCCAGATTGCCCAGGTTCGCGCCGAACGTGTTAGTCTCCACGCAGTCCGACCCGGCCGCCAGGTAGGCGTCGTGCACGCCGCGGACCACGTCGGGCCGGGTGACGTTGAGGATCTCGTTGCAGCCCTCGTGCCCCTGGAAGTCGTCGAGTCCCAGGTCGGCGGCCTGCAACATGGTGCCCATCGCGCCATCGGCGATGAGGACCCGGTCGGCGAGCACGGCAGGCAGGGGGTTCGACACGCACCACAGGTTATCCGGTCGCTCGGGGGGACCGCTCGCGCAGCGGGCCGGGTGGCCTTGACTGCCGTCCGCCGTGGTTGCCCGTAGGCTGGGAGGCGTGACCGAGTTCGACGGCCTCCCTGTCCTGCGAAATCCTGTGGCGATCGCCGCCTTCGAGGGGTGGAACGACGCCGCGGACGCGTCCACGGCCGCTGTCGAGCACCTTGAGCAGGTCTGGACCGCCCGCCCGGTGACCGCCCTCGATCCCGAGGAGTTCTACGACTTCCAGGTCAACCGCCCGGTCGTGGCGATGGCGGAGGGCCAGACGCTGAGCATCGACTGGCCGACCACCCGGTTCTCTGTCGCCACTCCGCCCGGTACCGAGCGGGACGTGCTGCTCATCCGCGGGATCGAGCCGAGCATGCGCTGGCGCACCTTCTGCGGTGAGGTGCTCGAACTGTGCCACAGCCTGGACGTCGACCGAATCGTCCTGCTGGGCGCGCTTCTGGCGGATGTTCCCTACACGCGCCCGCTGCCGATCAGCGGCAGCGCCTCCAGCCGCGACGCGGCCGAGCGGTTCAGCCTGACCCCGACGCGGTACGACGGGCCGACCGGGATCGTCGGAGTGCTCCAGGACGCGGCCACCCGCGCCGAACTGGACGCGGTGTCGTTCTGGGTGCACGTGCCGCACTACGCCAACAACCCGCCCTGCCCGAAAGCCACCCTGGCCCTGCTGCATCGGGTGGAGGACGTGCTCGACCTGCCGGTACCGATGATGGACCTCGCGGAGGAGTCCGCCGAGTGGGAGGAGCGGCTGCGCACCGCCGCCGACCAGGACGCCGAGCTGGCCGAGTACGTCCGGGAGCTGGAGGAGCGGGTCGGTGACGAGGGGCTGACCCCGCTGTCCGGCGACGAGATCGCCCACGAGTTCGAGAAGTACCTGCGCCGCCGGGGCGGCTCTGGCGGCCCGACCGCCGGAAGCTGGTGAGCCTGTACGGGCCTCACGCGTGACGCGCCATCGACGTGAGCGATCCTCGTCGCTCCGACGATCGGCGCGGTGACATCCGGGAGCGAAGGCGTCCGACCGGCCCACACCGTGGAGGCCGGGTCGGCAGCGAGACGAGTGGCGCCGCTGACCCGCTCCGGGCAGGCGTGAGTACCCTGGCCGTACGGCGGGCCGTCGGGTACCAGTCGGCCCGGTCCCCGACTGCTACGGGGGAGCCATCGATGCCGCAGCCTGAGCCCGTCCAGATTCACCCGCAGTTCCGGCACCGCCTCCACGAACTACGGCAGGCCGCCGGGTTGTCGCTACGCGAACTCGGCAAGCTGGCAAGCTACTCCCACAGCTACCTGCACGACCTTGAGCGCGGCGTCAAGCAGCCCACGGCGGCGACGGCCGCCCGCCTCGACGACGCGCTATCAGCGGGTGGCGTGCTCTCCACGCTCGTGACCCTCCCGGTGACGGCGCTGCGTCCCGCGCCGCCGGTGCCCGTCGGTTCCGGCAATCTCACCGACACCGGGTTGGAGTTCGCGTCAGACTGGCGGCAGGCGGTCGACTCGGCCACGGGGCTGTGGCGGTGGAATGTCCAGCGACACGAGGTCCTGCGTACGGTCGGCTTCACCGCCGCGGCTTTCCTCGCACCGGCGATGCGGTGGCTGACGTCGCCGCTGGACGAGTATCCGGTGGGGCGGGGTGGGCGGCTTGTCGGGCCACCAGACGTCGACACCATCACGCAGATGACCGCGACGCTGCGCGGGCTGGACAACCATTACGGCGGCGGGCACGTCTACCCGACTGTCGTACGCCTGCTGCACAGCGAGGTCGGGCCGATGCTGCGAGACGGCCGGTATGACACCAGGACCGGCGCGGCGCTGTTTTCTGCAGCGGCCGAGCTGACCCGCCTCGCCGGGTGGGCCGCGTACGACGCCGGGCTGCACGGGCTCGCGCAGCGGTACCTGATCCAGGCGTTGCGCCTAGCGGTGACCGCTGCCGACCGGCCCCTAGGTGCCGAAGTCATCGCCGCGATGTCCCACCAGGCCGCGTATCTGGGCGCCCCGGCGGAGGCCGTCGACCTCGCCCGCGCTGCCGGCCGCGCGGCGACCGACGCGGGGATCGAGGCGATCCAAGCCGAGGCCGCCGTCCTTGAAGCCCACGGCCACGCCGTCGCCGGAGACGAGAAGGCATGTGCGACCGCGTTGGATCGAGCCGAGCAAACCCTTGACCGGGCGGACCGGGCCAAGGATCCGCAGTGGATCGGCTACTTCGACGAGGCGTACCTGGCGGCCAAGTTCGGTCACTGCTTCGCGGCGCTCGGCCGCGGTGACCTTGCCGGGCGGTTCGCATCCCGGTCGCTGGAGATGGACGCCCGGTACGTGCGTGGCCGCCAGTTCAACCTCGCGCTCCTTGCCACCGCCCACGCCCAGGCCGGCGACATCGACCAGGCCGCAGCAGTAGGGGTGGAAGCCGCAACCGCGACCGAGGGCCTGAACTCGGCCCGTGCGGTGGACTACCTCGCCCGGCTGTCCAAGCGGCTCGCCCCGCACGCCGGCCTTTCGGCCGTACAGGACTTCACCGAGCGGGCCCGGCCGCTGTTCGTCACCGCCGGCCGGTCGTCTTCTCCAGCAGCACCGCCAACAGTCCGGTGACCGACCCGGCGCCGACGATCTGGCCGTCGGCGATGCGCTCGCGTACCTCGACGAGCGGGATCCAGTCGACCTGATCCGCCTCGTTGATGTCCGTCTCCGCCCCGGTGTGATCCGCACCGTCCGCGAGGTACAACAGGTTCGGCTGATCGATCGTGCCGACCATGGGTTGGAACGTGAGCAGTTGCCGCATCGAGCGTGGCCGCCAGCCCGTCTCTTCCTCGACCTCGCGGGCGGCGCACACCGCCGGGTCCTCGTCGGGGTCGAGGTAGCCGCCAGGCAGCTCCCACACCCATCGGTCGATGATGAACCGGTGCCGGTGCATCATCAGCACCCGCTCGGCATCGTCGATCACCGCGACGATTGCGGCGGCGGGTACGCGTAGCACGTACTGCTCGAATCGAACCCCGTCCGGTAGCTCCACGTCCGCGATGCTGAGCACGGCACGGCGGCTGTCGTCCACGATCCGCTCGCCGTGGATGGTCCATTCGCTGGCGCGGTGTGGCCTGGTCGTCACGGGCCGACCCTAGCGGCTGTCGCGCTGTCCGCTCTTGTCAGCAGCCGCGAGGGGTGTCGGCAGACACCGACAGCCGACAGCGAACCCCTCCCGGACACGCAGAGCAGCCGGAAAGCTACCGGAAGAGCGCACGACGGGCGGTGCCGCTTGGACGGCCCGGCCGTTGAGCGCTGGGGTACACCCGGTGTGAAGGTCGGCGGCAGCCACTGTGCCCCGCTGTAGCGCCGCCAAGGGACCCACGTGCCGGGCTAGCCCATCCAGGACGCCTCGGACGGGTCGGCGCGAGGACAAGTCGCTGCCCCACCCGAGGCGCAGGCGCCCGGGACTGCCGGCGCGAGGGGAGGGAGGGAGCCGTGCTCTGGCGACGACAGCGGCTATACAACCGGCAGCCAGACGAGCGGGCCGCTGTCGACTATGGAGCCGCGTCCGGCAGGCATCGACTGTCCGACGGGGACGTGGTGCCTGCCGCCGGCCACAGGCGGTACGCCGACATCCTCCGCGATCAGCCCACAAAGGAGCTGCCTGTCGTGCCGATCAGGATGACGCCGGGGCGGGAGCCCCGCTCCCGGATGGTCCACGATCCCGCCACCGGGGCACCGTCATGACCGGCCCGTACGGTGCCGACATCGACCCCGGGCCGAGCCGGTGCGGCAACTGCGGCCACGGCGGGCAGGTTCACTTGCGGGTAAAGGGTGAGGGGTCAGTCGTGTGTTATCTGTGCCCGCATCTGTGGTGCCAGCCGCCACGAGCCCTGCCGGGCACCTTGCTGGCGGGCCGTGATGAGGGCGAGCAGGACGAGATCGACCGGCTCATTGGCCGGCTACAACGGCTGCTCGGCGATTGGCACCGCGACCGGCGCTGAGGCAGTTTGCCTGTGGATCAGGGCTGATGTGGATGCGGGACGTCGTCGCGGTTGTGCCGCAGGGTGGTGATGAGGTCGGACAGGCGGCAGTTGATCACCGTGTTGGTGATCGGTGCGAAGTCTTCGGGCTCGGCAGCGTCGGTGAAGCTTGAGGGCAGGATGCGCCACCCTTCGATCGCGCTCCAGCCTGCCTGGACAGCGGCGCGGTCGGCGTCCGAGCAGTCCACTCGCAGCCAGGCCGTGCACTGGTCAGAGAAGTCGAACGGTAGGAATGCCGTGCCTCCGGGGGTGAGCTGCCGCAACTGCTGGATCCATTGGTCCAGCAGGCGGACGAGGTTCTCCTCCACAGTGGCGCCGGCGGTGGGTGAGTGGTCGACGGCCAGGTAGTACGAGTCGGAGGTGTGGCGGTAGGTACCGAGGCGTAGGACCAGGTCGCCATGGACCTCGCGGTCGGTGGTGCGTTCCAGACCAATGGCAACGTCAGTCATGTCGGTTCCCTGTGGCTATGCGGCGACCCCAGCATATCGGCCCAGGCGCAGGCCGATTCCCGGTGCCCATCGGACAGAGTCACCAGCTCCTTGGTGCCATCCGCGCGCATGCCGACCACTACCAGCAGGCACAGCTTGTCTTCGTCCAGCCGCACGCGCACATGGATGCCGTCGATCCACGCGTACAT
>JBKPCQ010000200.1:0-13887 GCA_046727455.1 Actinomycetota bacterium
GTACAGGTACGCCCCCGCGGCGAGCACGAGGACCAGCGCCAGTACCGGGTCCAGCCGGACCTGCGTCACCAGCGTGGCGCCGGTGAACGGCGGCAGGGCGGTGACGGTACCCGGCGGTGCCATACCGGCAGGCTATGCCCGACCAGGCGGGACGGTACGCGCGCCCCGGGCAACCCGGTCGGAAATGGCCACCCCGAGGAACGCGGACCCGCCCCGCGGGCAATAATGACCGCGTGACTTCGGCCTCGGCGATAGAGCAGAGCCAGATCCACTCGCTGACCCGGCCCAACATGGTCAGCGTCGGGACGATTGTCTGGCTCTCCAGCGAACTGATGTTCTTCGCGGCGCTGTTCGCGATGTACTTCTCGATCCGCGCGGCGGACCCGAGCCTGTGGCGGGAGCACACCCCGCACCTGAACACGTTCTACGCGCTGCCCTTCACGATCACCCTGATCGCGTCCTCGTTCACCTGCCAGGCCGGCGTGTTCGCCGCCGAGCGCGGGGACGTGTTCGCGCTGCGCCGCTGGTTCGCCTGGTCGTTCATCCTGGGACTGATCTTCCTGCTCGGCCAGGCCAACGAGTACCGGATGCTGATCGGCGAGGGCATCAAGATCAACGCCGATGGGTACGGCTCGGTGTTCTACCTCACCACCGGCTTCCACGGCCTGCACGTCACCGGTGGCCTGATCGCGTTCATCTTCTACATGGCCCGGACCACCCTCAGCCGGTTCACCCCCGCGCAGGCCACCGCCGCGATCGTCGTCTCGTACTACTGGCACTTCGTCGACATCGTCTGGGTGGCGCTGTTCTCGATGATCTACCTGCTGAGGTGACCGCAAAGCATGTCCGCCGTAACGATCAAGGTGAGGTCATGACCGCTGCTCCCGACCGTCCCCGCCGCCGTGGCGTGTTCTCCCGGTTCGGCGGCCCGCGCCGGCCGCGCAGCCGGCTGCGGCGCCGCCTGGCCGCGGGGATCCGGCTGATCGCCGCGCTCACGCTGGTCGGCGGGCTGTACACCGCCTTCGCGCCGAGCGCTGTCGCCGAGGACAGCTCCGGCCTGTCGCCGGCCGCCCAGCAGGGCAAGGGGTACTTCGACCAGAGCTGCGCCACCTGCCACGGCGGCAGCGGCCAGGGGGTACCCGGCAAGGGCCCCAGCCTCATCGGCGTGGGCTCAGCGGCGGTGGAGTTCCAGGTGGGCAGCGGCCGGATGCCGCTCACCATGCAGGGGGCGCAGGCGGAGAAGAAGAAGCCGTTCTTCAACGAGGACCAGGCGCGTGACATCGGGGCGTACATCGAGGCGCTCGGCGGCGGTCCGCAGATCCCGCCCGGCGACGACCTGCACTCCAACGGCGACATCGCCAAGGGCGGTGAGCTGTTCCGGGTGAACTGCGCCTCCTGCCACCAGTTCGCCGCCGCCGGCGGTGCGCTGTCCTCGGGCAAGTACGCGCCGAGGATCGACGCGACCGACCGCCAGATGTACGGGGCGATGCTCAGCGGGCCGCAGAACATGCCGGTGTTCGAGGACAACCAGCTCACCCCGCAGGAGAAGGAAGACATCATCGCGTACATCCAGAACCTCAAGACGGACAAGGACCCCGGCGGGTGGGGCCTCGGGCGGCTGGGTCCGGTACCGGAGGCGATCGTGATCTTCGTAATCGGAATCGTCGCCCTGATCTTTGCTACGTTGTGGATTGCGGGGAAGTCATGAGCACGCACGGGCCGGCCGACGACCACCTCGATCCGGAGTTGACCGGGTTCGACCTGGTCCGGGAGGGCGCCCGGCGGGACGGCGTGGAGATCGTCCACTACGTGCCCAAGTTCCCCGTACCGGGTACCAGGCGGGAGCAGCGCATCGAGCGCGCGATCGCCGGCCTGTTCCTGCTCGCGGGCCTGGCCGCGACCGGGTTCGTGGTGGCGTACATCTGGATGCCGGTCCGGTACGAGGCCGGGTCCAACCCGCACAAGTGGATGACCCCGGTGCTCGGCTTCACCCTCGGGCTGAGCCTTCTGTGCATCGGGGCGGCGATCATCGCCTGGGCGAGGAAGCTGCTGCCCGAGGAGATCTCCGTGCAGAGCCGCCACGACCAGGACCCCAACGCGGCCGAGCGGAAGCTGACCGGCGCGACCATGCTCAACATGGTCGACGAGCTAGGCATCCGGCGCCGGCCGCTGCTGCGCCGGGCGGCGCTGCTGGGCCTCGCGCCGGTCGGGCTGGTGGCCGCGGCTCCGCTGATCGGTGGGCTGCTCACGGACCCGCACCACCCGGACATCTTCTTCCATACCGGGTTCGCCGGGGCCACCAAGGACAAGCCGATCCGGCTGGTCCGCGAGGACGGCTCGCCGATCCGCCCGGAGGACGTGAGCGTCGGCGGCCAGATGACGGTGTACCCCGACGTACCGGGCGGCAACAGCAACGAGCACGCCGACTCCCCCACCCTGCTGATCCGCCTCCGCGGGGAGGACGCGGCCACGCTGCAGGGCCGGTTGCACGAGCGGGGCAACGACGGCCGGATGGCCGGCGACCTGGTGGCGTTCTCGAAGATCTGCACCCACGCCGGCTGCCCGGCCAGCCTCTACGAACAACAGACCAAGCGGCTGCTGTGTCCGTGTCACCAATCGCAGTTCAGCATCGTCGACAATGCAGAACCAATTTTCGGCCCCGCGACCCGGAAGCTGCCGATGCTGCCGATCGCGGTGGATGATGGGGGTTATGTGGTCGCCACGTCGGACTACACCGAACCGATCGGCCCCGGCTTCTGGGAGAGGCCATGAAACGACGCAAGGTTGACGTAGCCGCACTGCCCGCCGCCACGGCTGAGGAGCTTGACGACCGGTTCCAGGTGGCCACGCCGCTGCGGCGGCTGCTCAACAAGGTCTTCCCGGACCACTGGTCGTTCATGCTCGGCGAGATCGCGCTGTACTCGTTCATCGTCCTGCTGCTCACCGGTACCTTCATCGCGCTCTTCTTCGACCCGTCCGCCAAGGAGGTCGAGTACAGCGGCAGCTACACGCCGTTGAAGGGCGTGGTGATGTCGCAGGCGTACAACACGGCGCTGAACATCTCGTTCGACGTCCGGGGCGGCCTGATCATGCGGCAGATGCACCACTGGGCCGCGCTGCTGTTCATGGCGGCGATCATCGTTCACATGCTCCGGATCTTCTTCACCGGGGCGTTCCGCAAGCCGCGCGAGACCAACTGGATCATCGGGATAGCGCTGTTCTGGCTGGGCTTCCTGGAGGGCTTCTGCGGGTACGGGCTGCCCGACGACGCGCTGTCCGGCACCGGCCTGCGGATCGCCAGCGCGATCACGCTCTCCATCCCGGTGGTCGGCACGTGGGTCACCACCTCGCTGTTCGGTGCCGAGTTCCCCGGCGACGTGATCCTCGACCGGATGTACATCGCCCACGTCCTGCTGATCCCGGCCATCATCCTGGCGCTGATCACGGTCCACCTGGCTCTGGTGGTCAAGCAGAAGCACACCCAGTGGCCGGGGCCGGGCCGGACGAACCGCAACGTCGTCGGGGTCCGGATGTTCCCCGGGTTCGCGGCCAAGGGCGGCGGCTTCTTCATGATCGTGTTCGCGGTGATCGCGTTCCTCGGCGGCCTGTTCCAAATCAACCCGATCTGGCTGTTCGGGCCGTACAAGGCGGCGGTCGTCTCGGCCGCCAGCCAGCCCGACTGGTACGTCATGTTCCTGGACGGCTCGACCCGGTTGATGCCCGGCTGGGAGCTGCGGTGGCACATGTTCGGCCACGGGTACACGCTGCCGCCGATCCTCTGGCCGACGGTCGTGCTGCCCGGGATCCTGACCATCCTGCCGATGCTCTACCCGTTCCTGGAGGCCCGGTTCACCAAGGACAAGGCAGTGCACCACCTGCTGCAACGGCCTAGGGACGTACCCACCCGCACCGCGCTCGGCGCGATGGCGGTCACCTTCTACATGGTGCTGTTCCTGTCCGGCGGCAACGACGTCATCGCCGACAAGTTCACCATCAGCCTCAACGCCACCACCTGGGCCGGGCGGATCGGCCTGCTCATCGGGCCGCCGCTGGCCTACTACTTCACCTACCGCACGTGCCTCGGTCTGCAGCAGCACGACCGGGAGGTCCTCGCGCACGGCATCGAGACCGGCATCCTCAGGCGCGCCGTGGACGGCCGGTTCTACGAGGTACACCAGCCGCTGGCCGCGCCGGACGACCACGGGCACACGGGCCTGGAGTACGCCGGCTGGGTGGTACCCAAGAAGATGAACCGGGTCGGTGCCCTGCTCCCCACGCTGCGGGGCTTCTTCCGGCCGGTCGAGGAGCCACCGCCACCCGCGCACCCGGCCGAGGCGCCGGTCTCCCCCGCACCGACCCGCGAGGAGATCGGTACCGGCCAGCAGCGCTGAGCCAACCGCCCAAGCCCAACCGCGCGGAGAGGCCCGTCGGACCGACCGAGGTCCGGCGGGCCTCTCCGCCTCGGCGCTGCGATGTTGGCGCTCGCTCCGCTCGCGCGGCGCCGAGGCTCCCCAGCCGACGTCTTCCCTCGTCGCTTTGCTCCTCAGTCCAGACGCCGCCCGCCTCGGCGCTGTCCCCGACACGCCGGTGGAGGTACGTGCGTCGGCCCCGGTCCGGTGGCACGGTCAAGGGGTGCGAGTCCTCGAAGGTTTCTGTCTGACCTGCGCCTCGGTCACCGCGTTCGAGCAGCCGCCGTGCCCTGACGCGCACGACCGGGAGTGCCCGGAGTGGATCTGCCGCCGCTGCGGTGCCGCCGTCCTCATCGGGGTGTGGCCGGCGTCCCCGGCACGCGGGCGGAACCGTGGCCGGGGCCGGCGCGCGCGCGAGCGCGTCGCCGCCTGAAGCGCGGAGGGACCCGCCTGAAGCGCGGAGGGACTACTCCGCGGCGCGCCGGGCGCCGGTGTAGTACTCGAAGAGCAGGCCGCCGGTCGCGCCGAGTAGCCCCAGCAGGCCAAAGGCGAGCAGCCAGACGTGCCAGTAGACCATGCCGATCCCGGCGACCAGCGCGGCCAGGCCGAGCCCCAGCGGCCAGTAGCTGCCCGGGCTGAAGAAGCCGACCTCGCCCGCGGCGTCACTGATCTCCGCGTCCGGGTCGTCCTCGGGGCGCGGGTCGATACGCCGGGAGACGGTGAAGAAGAACAGCGCGCACATCGTGGTCAGCAGCCCCGTCAGGACCAGCGCGACGGTGCCGATCCACTCCACGCCGTGCAGCGAGTACTTGGTCCACCAGGCGTAGGTGATCGCGACGAGGAACAGGAACGCCGTGATTATCCCGAACAGCCGCCACTCACTCTTCATGGTCTGTCCTTAGCTCGCGGTGCGGGCGGTGCGGTCGGTGCCGAAGGGGTGCGTGGTGATCGCGTACGGGTTGGGGTCGCCCGCCTCGCGCAGTGCGTCGGGCGTGCTCATGCCCTTCTGCTTGGCCGCAATGAAGCGCTGGTACTCGTCCCAACTGACCGCGCGCAGCTCGAAGTTCATCATCGAGTGGTACGTGCCGCACAGCTCGGCACACCGGCCGACGTACGCGCCCTCGGTGTCGATGGTGGCCGCGAAGGAGTTCTTCACGTTGCCCGGGAAGACGTCCCGCTTGAACAGCAGGTCCGGTACCCAGAACGAGTGGATCACATCCTGCGCCTGCTCGGCGAACCGGATGCTCTTATGCGTCGGCAGGACGAGAACCGGGATGTAGTCGCTGGTGCCGATCGTGGTGACCGGCTTGTTGTCGGGGCCCTTGGCGTCCCGGTAGCTGAACATCCAGTTCCACTTGAACGCGACCACGTCCACGTTCACGTCGGGGTTCGCCGGTTCCCGGTCGACGGCCGTCTCCACGACCGCCGTGTAGTAGAAGAGCACCGAGATGATCAGGAACGGCACGATCGAGTAGAGCAGCTCAAGCGGCAGGTTGTACCGGGTCTGCGCGGGCAGCTCGTCACCGCGCTTGCGGTACCGCAGGATGCACCAGAAGATCAGGCCCCAGACGATGGCGCCGATGACCAGGGCGGCGACGACCGAGCCGATCCACAGGTCGTACATCCTCCGGGACCGGTCGCTGACGCCGTGGATCGGCCAGCCGAGGCTGACCGCCTTCTCCACCGAGCAGCCGGACACCAGCACCGCCGTCAGGACCGCTACCGCGCCCAGGCCGATCAGGCGGCCGATGCGGCTGCGGTGCCCCGAACCAGTTGCGACCACGTGCTTGCGCCTCCCTAGGGGTCCGGCACCCATCGGTCGCAGATTACTTGACGGGGCGGGGGATACCGTGGCCGGGTGGCGTATTTCGACGCGGCGGCCGGCGCGCCGCGGCATCCGGCCGCCCGGCAGGCCCTGCTCGCCGCGCAGGAGGACGGCTGGGCCGACCCGGCCAAGCTCTACACGCAGGGCCGCCGGGCCCGCCAGCTGCTCGACGCGGCGCGGGCCGCGGTCGCCGAAGAGCTGGCGGTACGGCCGGACGAGGTGCGCTTCTGCGCCAGCGGTACCGATGCCGCGCAGGCCGCCGTCCGTGGAGTGCGCGCGGCCCGGACGGGCGCGGTGGTGTACTCCGCCATCGAGCACTCCTCGGTGCTCCACGTGGTCGCGGACGGGCCGGCGGCGCAGGTACCGGTCGACCGGCTCGGCCGGGTGGACCTCGCGGCGTTCACCGAGGCGGTGACCGCGCCGGGAGTCGCCGTCGCCGCGCTCATCAGCGCGAGCCACGAGGTCGGTACCGTCCAGCCGGTCGGGCCGGTCGCGGCGGCCTGTGCGGCGGCGGGGGTACCGCTCATCGTCGACGCGGCCCAGTCCGTCGGCCGGGTACCGGTACCGGGCGGGTGGTCGGTGCTGTCGGCCAGCGCGCACAAATGGGGCGGCCCCGCCGGTGTCGGGATCCTCGTCGTGCGCAAGGGCACCCGGTGGGTACCGCCCTGGCCGGGGGCCGAGCCCGCCTCGCCCGACCAGCCCGGTACCCGTGACCTGCCGGCCATCGTGGCCGCCGCCGCCGCGCTACGGGCCGCGGCCGCCGAGGCGAAGGCGGAGGCGGACCGCCTCTTCCCGCTCGTGGACCGGATCCGCCGGACCGTCGCCGCGAGCGTGCCCGATGTGGAGGTGGTCGGCGACCCCGTGGACCGGCTCCCCCACCTGGTCACCTTCTCCTGCCTGTACCTCGACGGCGAGGCCCTGCTGCACGCCCTCGACCGGGCCGGCTTCGCGGTGTCCTCCGGCTCCTCCTGCACCGCCGCCACGCTGCGCCCCAGCCACGTCCTGGAGGCGATGGGCGTGCTCTCGCACGGCAACGTGCGCGTCTCCCTGCACCGGGAGACCACCGAGACCGAGGTGGACCGGTTCCTCGCTGCCCTGCCCGGCATCGTCACGGCGCTGCGCGCCGAGGCTGGCGTGGTGGACCTGTGACCGAGGTGCTGGACTGCCGGGGGCAGCGCTGCCCGCTCCCGGTGATCGCGCTCGCCCGGCGGCTGGCCGAGCTCCCGGTCGGTACCGTGCTGCGGGTGCTCGCGGACGACCCGGCCGCGGCCAACGACATCCCCGCGTGGTGCCGGCTACGCGGGCAGGAGTACGCCGGCCCGGCCGGGCCGGACGCCTACGAGGTGCGCCGGGTCAGCTGAGCTACGCGGCTGCGAGGAACGGCTCGATCTCCTCGGCCGCCGGGTCGCCGTACGACTCGGCCAGGCGCTTGACGAACTCGTCGGCGCGGATCACGTACTCCTGGGTCCCCACGGTCTCCAGCACCAGCGTCGCGACCAGCGCGCCGATCTGGGCGCTGCGCTCCAGGCTCAGGCCCCACGAGCGGCCGGCGAAGAACCCGGCCCGGAAGCCGTCCCCTACGCCGGTCGGGTCGTACGCCGGGACCATGACGCGGGCGGCCGGGATCCGGATCGGGTCCACGCCCCGCCCGGTGATCGCGACGCCCTCCGCACCCAGTGTCGTTACCCGGATACCCACCCGGTCGAGCACCGCCGCGTCGGACAGGCCGGTCTTGGACTCCATCAGCTCTTTCTCGTAGTCGTTGGTGAGCAGGTAGGCCGCGCCCTCGATGAGCTGGCGTACCTCGTCTCCGGACATCCGGGCGAGCTGCTGCGACGGGTCGGCGGCGAACGGGTACCCCCGGGTCCGGCACTCCTCGGTGTGCCGGACCATCGCGACCGGGTCGTTGGGGCTGATGATCACGAGATCGAGGCCGCCCAGCCGGTCGCCGATCGGGGTCAGCTCGATGTTGCGCGCTTCGGCCATCGCCCCGGCGTAGAAGGAGGCCACCTGGCAGTTGTCGTTGTCGGTGGTGCAGACGAAGCGGGCGGTATGCGCCACCTCGCTGACGTGTACCGACTCGCAGTCCACCCCGTGGCGCTCCAGCCAGGCACGGTAGTCGGCGAAGTCGGCGCCCACCGCCCCGACCAGTGCCGGCCGTATCCCGAGCTGCGCCATACCGAACGCGATGTTGGCCGCGATCCCGCCCCGGCGCACGACCAGGTCGTCGACCAGGAACGACAGCGACACCTTGTGCAACTGGTCGGGCAGGAGCTGCTCGGCGAACCGACCCGGGAAGTGCATCAGGTGGTCGGTGGCGATCGAGCCGGTCACGGCGATCTTCATCATGGCCTCTGGTGGAGTCGCGGGATGGGCGGCGGGCGCCGCTCAGCCTACCGGTCCGCCGGTGGAGGAACGCTGGATGCCCACCCGCCGCGGCGAGTGGGCATCCAGGTGGAAACGGGGCTTCCTAGTGGAACGAGTCGCCACAGGCGCAGGAGCCCTGGGCGTTGGGGTTGTCGATGGTGAACCCCTGGGCGTCGATCCGGTCGGCGAAGTCGATCGTGGCGCCGGTCAGGTAAGGCGCACTCATCCGGTCGACCACGACCTCGACCGTCCCGATGTCGGTCGGGAACTCGCTGACGATGTCACCGTCGAGCGAACGCTCGTCGAAGAAGAGCTGGTAGCGCAGCCCGGAACAGCCACCGGGCTGGACGGCGACCCGCAGCCGCAGGTCGTCGCGGCCTTCCTGGTCGAGCAGTCCACGCACCTTCTGCGCGGCGACATCGGTCAGCACGACGGTCTTCTGAGCCTGTGTTGCGGTCACGGTGGCTGCTCCCTGGGCAGATGACTTTGCCGGCGTACGGGCTCAACGCTAGCCGTCCCGTACGACATTCCCTATGGTCGCACGCTGGCCGCGAGACGCCACCTGCACCACCGGAAATGGATGCTCGTCACGTTCGCGACCACTGCGTCGCCAGCCGGCCGGCCAGCGCGGACAGCCCTTCCGCCGGCCGGGCGAGCGCGTCGTCGAGGTTACCGAAATGCTGCCGGAGCGTGTACGTCTCCGTGACGCCCGCCACGGCCGCCTCCCGCCGGCCGGCCGCCGCCTGACCGGCCAGGACCACGCACGGCAGGCCCCGGTCACGCGCCGCGCCGGCCACGCCCGCCACCACCTTCCCGCGCAGCGACTGGGCGTCGAACGAGCCCTCCCCGGTGATGACCAGGTCCGCGTCGTCCATGACCCGGTCCAGACCGGTCAGCTCCCGGACCAGCCCGATCCCGGAGACGACGCGCCCGCCGAGCGCGATCAGGGCCGCGCCGACCCCGCCGGCCGCACCGGCACCGGGTGCCATGGCCAGGCCGGGCGGGCAGGTCGGCAGCGTCTCCAGTACCTCCGCGAAGTGCGCCAGGGCGGCGTCGAGGAGGAGGACGTCCGCGCGGCTCGCGCCCTTCTGCGGGCCGAACACCGCCGACGCGCCGTACAGGCCGGTCAACGGATTGTCGACGTCGGTCGCCGCGACGAGCCGGACGTCGCGGATCCGGGGAATTCCACCGAGCGCGGCGGCCGCGCTGAGCGCGGCGCCGCCGTAGGGCAGCGCGTACCCTGCCGTGTCCAGGGCCGGCGCACCCAGTGCGGCGAGCATTCCCGCTCCGGCGTCGTTGGTACCGGACCCGCCCAGCCCGACGACGACCTCCCGTACCCCCGCCTCGACGGCGGTGGCGACCAGCGCGCCGAGACCGTACGACGTGGTGGTCTTCGGATCCCGCTCGTCCAGCCCGAGCAGGTGCAGGCCGCAGGCCTGGGCGCTCTCCACGTAGCCCGTGGCGTCGACGACCAGCACGGATGCCGGGACCGACCGGCCCAGCGGATCCACCGTGGGTACCGGGATCCGGGTACCTCCGACCGCCGCGGCAACGACCTCCAGGAACCCGGGCCCGCCGTCGGACAGCGGGCGGACGACCAGCTCGTCTCCTGGCGAGACCGCCGCCCACCCGGACGCGATCGCTTCCGCCGCCTCGACCGCACTGAGTGTGCCGGCGAACTTGTCCGGACAGATCAACACCCGCATCTCAGCGAGTCTCGCACGTCACCCGGGCGCGATCGGCAGCCGCCAACCGCGCTGTGCAACGATGGCGACGTGACCACCTGGACCGAACCGTCGGCCACCGCGACCGCCCTCCTCCTGCTCGGCCGTGGTGCCGACGCGGGCTCCGAGCGGGGGGTGGACTGCCCGGGCGAGCTGCCTCCGGCCAGCGATCCCGACCTGGTGGCGCGGGCGACCCGGGCCAAGGCGGCGCTCGGCGACCGGCTGTTCGTGCTGGGCCACCATTACCAGCGCGACGAGGTCATCCAGTTCGCCGACGTGACCGGCGACTCGTTCAAGCTGGCCCGGGAGGCGGCCGCCCGGCCGGGCGCCGAGTTCATCGTGTTCTGCGGCGTGCACTTCATGGCCGAGAGCGCGGACATCCTGACCGGCGACGCTCAGCAGGTCGTGCTGCCGGATCTGGCGGCCGGCTGCTCGATGGCCGACATGGCGGAACTGGCCCAGGTGGAGACGGCCTGGGATCGGCTGGCCGAGGCCGGGATCGCGGCGCGGACGGTACCGGTCACGTACATGAACTCCTCGGCCGACATCAAGGGCTTCGTCGGGCGGCGCGGCGGGGTCGTCTGCACGTCCTCCAACGCCAGGCGCGCGCTGACCTGGGCCCTGGAGCGCGGCGACAAGGTGCTTTTCCTCCCGGACCAACACCTGGGGCGGAACACCGCCGTCCTCGAAATGGGCATGTCGCTGTCCGACTGCGTGCTGTACGACCCGCGCAAGCCGGGCGGCGGGCTGACCGACGAGGAGCTGCGGAACGCCACGATGATCCTCTGGCGGGGGCACTGCTCGGTGCACGGCCGGTTCACGCTGGACTGCGTGACCGAGGTCCGGCAGCGGGTACCGGGCGTGAACGTGCTCGTGCACCCCGAGTGCCGGCACGAGGTGGTGACGGCGGCCGACCTGGTCGGCTCGACCGAGTTCATCATCAAGACGCTCGACGCCGCGCCGGCCGGATCGGCCTGGGCGATCGGCACCGAGCTGAACCTGGTCCGCCGGCTCGCCAACGCGCACCCCGACAAGCAGGTCACCTTCCTCGACCGCACGGTGTGCTACTGCTCGACGATGAACCGGATCGACCTCCCCCACCTCGTGTGGGCGCTGGAGGAGCTGGCGGCGGGGCGGGTTCCCAACCGGATCACGGTCGACCCGGTCACCGCCCATTTCGCGCGGGTCGCTCTTGACCAGATGTTGGCCTTGCCGTAACCCGAGGTAGTCGCCCCGCGTGTACGGCGCGCTGGTGGGCAAGTACCGATATGCTCGCCCGGCGAGTCCCCCGAACGCAGCATGACAAGACCCAGCATGACTCCCCCACGGCTGGAGGTACGCGTGCCGAACGACGTCCTGAAGGTGCACGGTGGTACACCGCTGCGCGGCGAGATCAAGGTACGTGGCGCCAAGAACCTCGTCTCCAAGGCGATGGTGGCGACGCTGCTCGGCGACACGCCGAGCCGGCTGTCCAACGTGCCGCAGGTCCGGGATGTCGAGGTGGTACGCGGGCTGCTGGAGCTACACGGGGTACGGGTCGAGGACAGCGGCGGAGAATACGTCTTCGACCCCGGCAACGTGGGCACCGCCACGGCCGACGAGATCAACGTGCACGCCGGGTCCAGCCGGATCCCGATCCTGTTCTGCGGGCCGCTGCTGCACCGGCTCGGCCACGCGTTCATCCCGGAGCTGGGCGGCTGCCACATCGGCGACCGGCCGATCGACTTCCACCTGGCCGCGCTGCGCCAGTTCGGTGCGGTGGTGGACAAGACCGCCGACGGGCTGCACCTGACCGCCCCGAGCGGCCTGCACGGCACCAAGTTCGAGCTGCCGTACCCCAGCGTGGGCGCGACCGAGCAGGTACTCCTGACGGCGGTCCGGGCGGAGGGCGTGACCGAGCTGCGCAACGCGGCCGTCGAGCCGGAGATCATCGACCTGATCTGCGTACTGCAGAAGATGGGCGCGATCATCAAGGTGCACACCGACCGGGTGATCGAGATCGAGGGGGTACCGCGCCTGCGCGGGTACTCCCACCGGCCGATCGCTGACCGGCTGGAGGCGGCGAGCTGGGCCTGCGCCGCGCTCGCCACCGGCGGCGACATCATGGTCCGCGGCGCCCGTCAGGTCGACATGATGACGTTCCTCAACGTCTTCACGACCGTGGGCGGCGCCTTCGAGGTGCACGACTCCCCCGTCGACGGCGGCATCCGGTTCTTCCACCCGGGCGGCGAGCTGCGCGCGCTGGCCATCGAGACCGACGTGCACCCCGGGTTCATGACCGATTGGCAGCAGCCGCTGGTCGTCGCGCTGACCCAGGCGCGGGGCCTGTCGATCGTGCACGAGACGGTGTACGAGCGGCGGCTGGGGTACACCGACGCGCTCAACACGATGGGCGCGACCATCCAGGTGTACCGGGACTGCCTCGGCGGCACCCCGTGCCGCTTCGGCCGGCGCAACTTCCAGCACTCGGCGGTCATCGCCGGCCCGAGCAAGCTGCACGCGGCCGACCTGGTCATCCCCGACCTGCGCGGCGGGTTCAGCCACCTGATCGCGGCGCTCGCCGCCGAGGGCACCTCCCACGTGTTCGGGGTGAGCCTCATCAACCGCGGCTACGAGGACTTCGACGCGAAGCTCGCGGCACTGAACCACCGACCGCGCCCGCGCCGAGCGCGCGGGCGCCCAGGCCGCCCGACGGCACTGAACCACCCGACCGCGCCCGCGCCGAGCGCGGCTGAGGGGGCTATCCTTCACCCGTGTCGTCGCTGTTCCGCCGCAAGCCCGCCGAGCTGGTCTCCGAACACATCGAAGAGGTCCAGGAGCCTGAAGATGCGGCGCTCCGCAAGGGGTACACGCCCAAGAAGGGCGAGGCCACCCCGAAGCGGCCGGTCGCCAACCGGCGAGGGGTCGCGCCGGCTCCGGCCAACGCCAAGGAGGCACGGGCTCTGTCCCGCCGCAAGCGCCAGGAGACCGCCGCCGCCCGGCGCGAGGGGATGGCGGCCGGCGACGACCGGTACCTGACGGTGCGCGACCGGGGACCGGTACGCCGCTATGTGCGGGACATCGTCGACGCGCGCCGCAACGTCGGGTCGGCCTTCTTCTTCGGCACGGTCGCCGTGTTGGCGCTCTCGCTGACCCCGGTGCTGGCCGTGCAGGTCGGCTCCAACCTGCTGTTCCTCAGCATGATCGTACTGATCCTCGGGGACAGCGTGCTGCTCAGCCGCCGGGTGCGGCGCCTGGTGCAGGCGAAGTTCCCGGAGCACACCGAGCGCTGGGCGTCATTGTACATCTACGCGATCATGCGGGCGCTCGCGTTCCGCCGCATGCGCATCCCGAAGCCACAGGTCAAGGTCGGCGAGCCGATCTGACTGCCCCGTCCCCTCGCTTCGCGGCGCTTTTGGTGCGCCGTCTTCGCTCCTCGCTGCGCTCGTCAGTCCAGACGACGCCGCGCCGCTCCCGCTCGCTCCCTCAGCCTGCCCCGTCCCCTCGCTTCGCGGCGCTTTTGGTGCGCCGTCTTCCCTCCTCGCTCCGCTCGTCAGTCCAGACGACGCCGCGCCGCTCCCGC
>JBKPCQ010000201.1:0-7710 GCA_046727455.1 Actinomycetota bacterium
GCCTCCCGCAGCACCGCGTCGATCGACGGAGCGAGCAGCTCGCCGTGCGCCCGCGCGTCGACCGTCACCCGCTCGGCCAGCACGTCGACCGTGCCGGTCACGCCGGCGACGGCCGCCGTGATCGCGGGGGTGGCGGAGTCCAGCACGACGACGAGCACGGTATGTACCCTAATGCGGCGCGGCCCGGCCGCCACGCGAGGAGGTCACCGATGTTCAAGCGGTTCTGGAAGCGCCAGGGCCTGAAGGGCACGCTGATCGCGGCCGCCATCATCCTGGCGGCCATCGTGGTCGGCGGCAACATGCTGCGGCACGGCGCCGCGACCGGTGGCAGCGTGACCGCGCACTCCGGCCGGTACAGCTACACCATCCCCAAGGGCTGGACCAACCACTCGCCGTGCGGGAAGACCCCGGTCAGCGGCCGCGGTTTCACCGACGACGGCTGCCCGAGGCCGGACGACAACGCCCCCGCCGGGGCCTATCTCGTGTCCCAGCCGGTCGCGGCGGGCACCACCGCCGAAGACGTGGCGGCCACGCTGGCCGGCCGGGTGACCGGCTACCAACCCTGCGCGGCCAGCGCGGGCGCCGACGCCTGCCTGCGGGCCGGGGGCCATCCGGACCAGAAGGGCGAGCTGAAGGTACGGGTGGACAAGACGCTCGCCATCGCCATGCTGTGCCTGCGGACCGACCGCTCGGACATCCAGCGCGGCTGCGACCTGGTCTGGAACCACATCAAGATCACGAGCTGACCCCCGCCACCCGGGCCGGCCAGTCGCCGCCGTGCGGCACCAGGGTGACCTCGCGGGTGTCGTCGTCGGCCCGGTCGATGCGCACCTCCAGGTACGCGTCGGCGAGCTGCTCGACCTTGCCGCCGCCCCACTCCACGACGGTCACCGAGTCCTCGACCGAGGCGTCCAGGTCGAGGTCGTCCACCTCGACGGCGGTACCCAGCCGGTACGCGTCCACGTGCACGAGTGGCAGCCGTCCACCCCGGTGCACCCGGGCGATGACGAACGTCGGCGAGGTGACCTCGCCGGGCACGTGCAGTCCGGCGCCGATGCCCTGGGCCAGCGCGGTCTTCCCCGCGCCGAGCGGACCGTTGAGCAGGATCAGGTCGCCGGCCTTGAGCACGTCCGCCAGCGCACGCCCGAACGCACGGGTGTCCTCGACGGTGGGGAGCCTCATACCCGGGCCAGTGTCCGGGCGGCGAAGGCCAGGTCGTCGCGCAGCGCCGCCATCGGCGCCCCGGCCGGGCCGAACCGGATCGCCGCGCTCGGGTGGTACGTGGCGATGACCCGGTACCCGCCGACCTCGTGGACGGTGCCCCGAGCGGCGGCCAGCGTGGTGCGCCGGCCCAGGAACCAGGCCACCGCGGTGAGCCCGAGCGCCACGATCAGGCGCGGGCGCAGCAGGGCCAGTTGCCGCTCCAGGAACGGCCGGCACTGCGCCACCTCGGCCGGCGTCGGCCGGCGGTTGTCCGGCGGGCGGCACTTGACGACGTTGAGTACCCCCACCTCGGCACGCGACATCCCGGCGTCGGTGAGGAGCTGGTCGAGCAGCCGCCCGGCCTTGCCGACGAACGGCCGGCCGGCCGCGTCCTCCTGCGCGCCCGGCGCCTCGCCGACGAACACGAGCCGGGCCGGTACCGCGGGGGCCGGGTCGCCGACCACCACCTTCTGCCGGTTGGCGCTCAGCTCCGCACAGGCGCGGCAGGCCGAGATCTCCCGCGCGAGGGCGGGCCACTCGCTCGTCATCAGTAGATCTGCTCCAGGAACTCCAGCAGCGCGGCGTTCACGATGTCAGGGCGTTCGAGCAGCGCCACGTGCCCGGCGCCGGGTACCGCGACGAAGCTCGCATCCGGCAGTATGCGGCAGATCTCGGCGGAGTGCTCCGGCGGGGTGAGCTTGTCGTCCTCGCCGCATACCACGAGCACCTTGGTGCGCTTGAGCGCCTCCAGAGCCGGGTACCGCGTGTGGGTGTAGATGGTCCGCAGGTACCGCGCCACGACCTCGGTACCGGTCTGCGAGTTCAGCCGCTCGACGTAGCTGACCATCGCGCGGTCCGGCTCCACCGAGCCGAAGCCGTACCGGCGGGTGAGCAGCCAGCCGAGGTCGGTCGAGGCGCGCCGGATGTTGTCGACCACCCCGGAGGTCAGCTTGCCGCCGCCGATGACGACCGGCACGAGCGGCTTGGAGAACCGGGCCAGGAAGTCCGGCATGCCGAAGTTGACCTCGTCCAGCTTGCCGGCCGAGGTGGACACGAAGACGACGCCCTTGACGCGGTCGCCGAACAGGTCCGGGAACTCCTCGGCCAGCGCCATGATGGTCATGCCGCCCATCGAGTGTCCGATGAGGACGATGGGCCCGTCCGGCACGGTCTCCTCGATCACCCGCATCAGTCCGTCGGCGAGGTCGTCGAGGGTGTACTCGCCCTGGTCCAGCTTGCCGGACCGGCCGTGCCCGGGCTGGTCGTAGAAGACCATCCGGTACTCGCCGAGCCGGGACAGCTCGGCGCGCTGGAAGTAGAAGGTACCCATGTCCAGGCAGAAGCCGTGGATGAAGACGAGGGTCGGCTCGCCCTCGTCGAGCGGGCGGAGGTCCAGGTCGAGGTCGACCCCGTCGACCGGGTCGACGACCTCGACGTACAGGTCGATGCCGAAGTCGGTGGGTACCCTCAGCGCCTCGTCGTACGGCAGCCGCCCGAACCGCTCGTCGGCCCGCTCGTCGTCGGCCTGTGGGGCGCGCCGGCGGCGCAACAGCATCCGCTCGGCCGCCACCCCTACTGCCACCCCGGTCGCGGCGGCGCCGATCACGGCGCTGACCAGTCCGGCCTGCCGTCGCAGTGCCCGTCCGTCAGCCATCGTCGTACACCCGCGGCACCCGGACCGTGCTCATCCGGGTGACGATCTCGTAGTTGATGGTGCCGACCGCGGCCGCCCAGTCGTCGGCGGTGGGCTCGCCGTGGTCGCCCGGGCCGAAGAGCACGGCGACGTCGCCGTCGGACACCAGGTCGTCGCCGCAGTCCAGCACGATCTGGTCCATGCAGACGCGACCGGCGATGGTACGCCGCCGGCCGGCGAGCCACACCGGCCCGACGTTCGAGGCGTGCCGCGGTACCCCGTCGCCGTACCCCAGCGGCACGACCGCGAGCGTGGCCGGCGCCGCCGTCGTGTACGTGTGCCCGTAGGAGACACCCTCACCGGCGGCCGCCCGCTTGGCGAGCAGCACCCGCGCCCGTACCGTCATCGCCGGCCGCAGCCCGAAGCGCTCCCCCTCGACGGGCGACAGCCCGTAGCTCGCGATCCCCGCCCGTACCAGGTCGAAGTGCGTGTCCGGCCGGGTCAGCGCGGCCGCCGAGTTGGCCAGGTGCCGGTACCGCGGGCTGAGCCCGGACCGCGCCGCCGTCGCGAGCCCGTCGCGGAACGCGCCGAGCTGCGCGTCGATCGACGCGTGGCCCGGCTCGTCAGCGCGGGCGAAGTGGCTCCACACCCCGACCACCTCGACCCAACCGTCGGCCTGCGCCTTGGCCGCGGCCTCCACCAGCGCGACCCAGTCAGCCGGCTTGGCGCCGCCGCGGTTCAGCCCGGTGTCCACCTTCAGGTGCACGCGCGCCGGCTGGCCCGCGCTCCGCGCCGCGTCCACCAGCTCGCCGAGCATCCGGGTGCTGCCCGCCGACAGGTCCACGCCGGCCGTCACCCCCCGGTGCAGCGGCAGGCCCGGTACCAGCAGCCAGGCGAGGACCGGCGCGGTGATCCCGGCCGCCCGCAGCGCCAGCGCCTCGTCGAGCGTGCACACGCCGAGCCAGGTGGCGCCGGCTTCCAGGGCGGCGCGGGCGACCGGGACCATCCCGTGCCCGTACCCGTCGGCCTTGACCACGGCCATCACCTCGGCCGTCGTGCGGCCGCGCAGCAGCGCCACATTGTGTCGGATCGCGCCCAGATCGACGCGGATCTCGGCCTGCCACATGACATACATGCTACCGGCGAGTTAACTCCCCAACTGTTAGCCGCATCGCATTTGCCACATCACTCGCCGTAACCGGACCCTCCTCGGCGGCCCGGCGGCCGGCGAGGCCGTGGGCGTAGGCGGCCGCCACAGCGGCCCGCAGCGGCGGCAGCCCGCCGGCCAGCAGCGCGCCGAGCAGGCCGGACAGCACGTCGCCGCTTCCGCCGGTCGCCAGGGCCGCGGTCCCGGTCGGGTTCACCCAGGCGGTACCGTCCGGAGCCGCCACGACCGTCCGGTCCCCCTTGAGCAACACGGTGGCGTTCAGCTTCGTGGCCAGGGTCAGCGCGGACTCGACCCGGTCGGCCCCGGGCGGCTGCCCGGCCAGCCGGGCGAACTCCCGGTCGTGCGGGGTCACCACGACGGGTGCCCGCCGGCTGCGCAGCGCGTCGGCCATCGAGCCGTCGACCATGAGGGTGAGCGCGTCGGCGTCCAGGCACACCGGCACCGGCGCCGCCAGTACGCACCGCAGCTCGCCCGCGCCGTGCTCGTCGGTACCGAGCCCGGAGCCGCACACCCACGCCTGTACCCGCCCCGCGTCGGCGGCCCGCCCGGTGACGATGACCGACGGGTGCCGCTGTTTCACGTATTCGGCGGCCGCGCCCGCGTACCGCACCATCCCGGCCGGTCCGGCACAGGCACCGGCGACCGAGAGGACGGCGGCGCCCGGGTACGTGGCCGATCCGGTGGCGACCCCGACGACGCCGCGCGTGTACTTGTCCGACCGCGGTCCCGGGTGCGGCCACCAGCTCTGGACGTCCTCGTGGGTCGCGACGTGCAGGGCCGGCGGGGTGGTGGGTCGCAGCCCGATGTCGACCAGCTCGACCAGGCCGGAGTGGACCGCCCCGGCGCCGACCACCAGCCCGGGTTTGAGGCAGCCGAAGGTCACCGTCACGTCGGCGACGACCGCCTCCCCGGGTACCGCGCCGGTATCGGCGTCCACCCCGGACGGTACGTCGACCGCGACCACCGTCGCGTGTTTCGCCCTCCCGACCACTGCCGCCGCGTCCGGGCGCAGGCCGCCCTTGCCGCCGATGCCGACGATGCCGTCGAGCACGACGTCCACTGTGGGCGGTACGTCGTCCACAGTGGACCCTTGCGCGTCGCGCAGTGCGGCCAGGCCGCCGGCATGCGCCCGGTCGGGGTTGAGCAGCAGGGCGCTGACCTTCGCGCCCCGGTGGGCCAGCCGGGCTCCGGCGTAGAGCGCGTCCCCGCCGTTGTCGCCGGACCCGACGAGCAGCAGGACGCGGGCGCCGTACACCCCGCCGAGGAGCTGCGCGGTGCGGCGGGCGAGGCCGGCCGCGGCGCGCTGCATGAGGGTACCCTCGGGCAGCCGCGCCATCAGCACCTCCTCGGCGGCCCGGACCTCGGCGACCCGCCACGCCCCCTGGCTCATCCCATCGCCTCGCTGACGCTCCGCGATGGGCTTCGCCCGAACACTGAGCCCATGATTCGCTCGCTCCGCTCGCTCATTGGCTCTCTCCTTGCGCCGTCACCCGCTCGGCCTCGGCCAGCCGCTCGGCCACCACCATCGCCGAGGCGATCCCGCCGTCGTGCGACAGCGACAGGTGCCAGCGGTTGATCTCCCGTTCGGCGGCGGCCGCGGCGACGGTACCGGAGACGGTGAGCCACGGCCGGCCGTCCGGGTCGGCCACGATCTCGCAGTCGTGCCAGTGCAGCCCGGCCGGCGCCCCCAGGGCCTTGGCGACCGCCTCCTTGGCCGCGAACCGCGCCGCGAGCGACTCCGGTGAGCGCGGGTTGCCCGAGTCGGTCGTCCGCTCCGCCTCCGTGAACAGCCGGTCGGCGAGCAACGGGGTGCGGGCCAGTGCCCGCGCGAACCGCTCGACCAGGACGACGTCGATCCCGACTGCCACGATCACGCCCAACACCCTATCGGCAAGCCCTGTGGACAGCGCGGGTGTACCGCTTCTCCGCGGTTGTCCACAGGGGCTTCCGGCGGGCGGCCGGACCGGCTTGGGTGATGGGCATGGAGGTATCCCCGAGCCTTTTGCGCCGCACCGGCGACGCCCTCTTCGACGTGGCCGCCCGGGTGCGTGCCGCCCTGTCAACTGACCGTGCGGGTCCTGGCGATCCGGACTGGGCCACCGACGCCGAACTGCACGCCCAGGCGGGCGCGTGGGACGGGTACCTGTCCGGCCTGGCGGCCCGCCTGGACGACGCCGGGGAGCGGCTGACCCGGGCGGCCGACGGCTACGACGAAGCCGACGGCGACGCGCGGCGGCGGCTGTGCTGACCGTCGATGCACTGGTCCGGGCCGAGCCGACCCGGCTCGCCCGAGCGGGCGCCGGGTGGCGCGGGCTCGCCGACGCGCTGGCGACCCAGACGGCCGGGCTCGACCGGGAGCTCGCCGCGCTCCGCGCGGGCTGGAGCGGAGTCGCCGCGCAGGCGGCGACCGGCCTGGTCACCGGTCTGTGCGACGAGCTTGACGCCGCCGGCCCGCGCCTGGTCGGCATCGAGCGGGCGGTCACCGCACACTCCGAGGTGGTCGACCGGGCGCAGCGGATCGCGTCCGGCGCCGCGGACGTGGCGCTGGCGCTCGCGACCGAGAGCGACACGGCGACGGCTGCCCGGCTCCGACCGCTCAGGCCGGCTGACGCGAATACCGCCCCGCCGCCACTGGGTGGTCCGGTCGGCGCCGCACCGCCGGACGTCGGCGTCACTCCGCCACCACCGGAGTCCGGGCCGGTCGCCGTGGTCGCCTGGTGGGATGGACTGTCCGAGCGGCAACGGCACCGGCTGACGACCGACCGGCCGGACCTGATCGGCAACCTCGACGGCATCCCGGCCGACGCCCGCGACCTCGCCAACCGGGCACGCCTCGCCCGGATGCTGGCCGATCCCGTCACCCCGCACCGGCCGGCGCTGCTCGCGATCCAGGCTCGGCTCGCTTCCAGGCGCGCATACCTGCTCGGACTGTCGACCGAGGGGCACGGCCGGGCCATCGTCGCCACGGGCGATCCGGATACGGCCGACCACATCGTGACCTACGTGCCCGGACTCGGTGGGAGCCTGGACGGGGGCGCCGACGAGCTGGCCCGCGCCGAGCACCTGTCGGCGGCGGTACACCGGTCCGCACCGGGCCGGCGCACATCGGTGATCACCTGGCTGGGGTACGACGCGCCGCGCTCGCTCATGGAGGCGGCGCGCATCGACGACGCGCGCCACGCGGCGCCGGCCCTGCACCGGTTCCAGGCCGGGTTGCGCGCCACCCACCTGGGCGCCGCCTCGCACAACACGGTCGTCGGGCTGAGTTACGGATCCACGGTGGTCGGCGTGACCGGGCATGTCGAAGGGCTTGCCGCCGACGACGTGGTATTCGTCGGCAGCCCCGGAGTCGGCGTCGCGCACGCGGCCGACCTCGGGCTCGACCCGGTCCACGTCTGGGGAAGCACCGCGAGGCATGACGTGATCAACGCAGCCGCACACCCGAGCGACGCCTTTCGGCCCGATCTCAACCCGTTGCTGCGCCCGTTCCTCGGCGAGCACACCGACCGCCTGTGGTACGGGCCGAGTCCGGCCGGCCGGGCGTTCGGTGGCCACGTGTTCACCAGCGCGCCGGGCAGCGCCTTCGACCCGATCCACACGCACGTCGGGTACTTCGACGAGGGCAACCCCGCGCTGGCCGGCATGGCCGATATCGCGGTCGGCGACTATGCGGACGTGCGATGAGCGCTGTCGAGGGCGAGCCGCC
>JBKPCQ010000202.1:0-6366 GCA_046727455.1 Actinomycetota bacterium
GTGGCGAGCACCGCGCCCGACCAGGCCGCGGCCACTGCCGCGCTGCGCGCCGCGGAGCAGGCCGGTACCGCGGACGCCGCGACCGCCTGCCTCGCCGCGGCGCCCGACTACGCCGCACTGCTCGGTTCGATCTCCGCCTGCCGGGCCACCCACGTCGAGGTGTTGGCGTGAGCGCTGCCACTGATGCGCTGGGTGTGGTGCTGGCGGCGGAGCATGCCGCGATCTTCGGGTACGGCGTGCTGGGCGCGCGGCTCTCCGGGGCCGCGCTCGCCCAGGGACAGCAGGCGGAGGCGGCCCACCGGACCCGCCGGGACCTGCTGATCGTGCGGCTGACCAAGGTCGGGATCACGCCACCGGCCGCGCAGCCGGCCTACGCGCTGCCCTTCCCGGTCACCGACCCGGCCAGCGCACAGAAGCTCGCTGTCCAGTTGGAGGAGCGTACCGGGGCCATCTGGCGGGTGGCGCTCGGCCCGACGAGCGACGGCGACCGGAAGATGGCCCTGGACGCGCTGACCGACTGTGCCCTGCGGGCGGCCCGCTGGCGGCGGGCGACCGGCGATCCGGTCGGAACGGTACCGCTGCCGTAATGGCCTGAACCGCCTGCTCTCCCGGAACCGTGCCATTGGTGAGGGGGCCGGGATTTTTCCCGGGGCGGTGCCCTCACTGTGTATGTCATCAAGGTGACATGGGGGGAAGGTGGGGAGCGGTGGAGAACTCGATGATCCGCTGGTTGGGCCCGGGCTGCGCGGGGGCCTGTTGTCGCGGGGGGGCGGGGGTCCTCTGGGTTGGTGGACGCCGCGCCCCACTATGTTCGGGACCGATTCCGAGTATGCCAAGAACTTGAAGTCCTGACGGCATCCGTGGTCGAATCGAGACGCCGACCAGGGGAGTAGACGAGATGCCACGGATGCCGGACTACCAGCGGATCGCCAGCGACATCCGGGGGCGGATCACCTCGGGCGAGCTGAAACCCGGTGACCGGTTGCCGTCCATCAGCCAACTGCAGAAGCAGTACGGCGTGTCCGCCCAGCCGGTCAAGAGTGCCCTGCTGGTGCTGCAGACCGAAGGGCTCGTCGAGGGGCACCAGGGCCGGGGCGTCTTCGTCATCGACCGCACCAAGAGCTGACCGGTTGCCCGCCACCCCCGCTCCGGACAACCCCCGCTGGCGGCTCGCCGAGCGGGTCACCGATGCGGTACGGCGACGGTTCTCCGCGCAGGTCCTGGCCATCGGGGTGCACGGTGCCCTGGCCCACGGCGACAACGGCGACGACGGCGACGACGGCGAGCACAGCGACGTCGACCTCGTCGTGGTGACCCACCGGACCGGCGAGGGGCCCCGGCCGGCCACCCGGCGGATCGAGGGGGTGATCGTCGACCTCGGGGTGATCGGCGCCGACGAGTACCTGGGCCACGCCCGTACCCTGTCCACCGGCTGGCCGCTGGCCGCCGACCAGTACCTCACCACGGCCGCCACGTTCGACCCGGACGGCTGGTACGAGCTGCTGCGCGACACCCACCTCGCCCGGCTGGCCGAGGCCGGTACCGGCGAGTTCAGCGCGCTGGGCCGCGAGGCGTGGTACGGCGCGTCCTCGGCCGCCTCCCGGGCCCGCCGGCTGGCCGCCTGGCACGACACCGACACCGCGCTCGTCGCACTGTCCGACGCCCGGGTCGGCGCGGCCGTCGTCGAAGGGCTGCTGACCCGGACGTACTTCCGGGACGGGCCGGACGCGGTGCGCCGGACCGGGCTGGCCGGCGCGCCGCTGGGCGAGCTGGCCGAGCGGTTGGCCACGCAGGCGGCGGAGCTGGCCCGTCGCGGCCGGCCGGTCGACGGCGAGATCGCCGACCTGTTCTGAAATGTTGGCGCTCGCTCCGCTCGCGCGGCACCGAGGCTCCCCAGGCGACGCCTTCCCTCGTCGCGGTGCTCCTCAGTCCAGACGCCGCCCGCCCCGGCGCTGAAATGTCGGCGCACGCTCCGCTCGCGCGGCACCGAGGCTCCCCAGACGACGCCCTCCCTCGTCGCTGTGCTCCTCAGTCCAGACGCCGCCCGCCCCGGCGCTGAAATGTCGGCGCACGCTCCGCTCGCGCTAGCCGATGCCGCTGATCCCGATCGCCTTGCCGACCAGGAACGTCACGCCGGCCGCGGCGAGGCCCAGCGCGAGCTGGCGCAGGCCGCTGCGGTACCACTTCTTGTTGGTGAAACGCGCGGTCAGCGCGCCGGCGACGAACAGCCCGACCCCGCCGACGAGCAGCGCGAGCCACAGGTCCGTGGCGCCGAACAGGTAGGGCAGGAGCGGTACCAGCGCGCCCGCCGAGAAGCAGAGGAACGACGAGATCGCGGCCGTCCATGGGCTCGGCTGCTCCTGCGGGTTGACGCCCAGCTCCTCCTGGGCGTGTACCCGCAGCGCCTCGTCCGGGTTCTTGCCCACCTCGACGGCCACCTGCCGGGCGAGGTGCTCGGGCAGGCCGCGCGCGATCCACATGGCGGCCAGCTCCTCGGCCTCGACCTCGGGATAGCGCTCCAGTTCCGCGCGCTCCTTGGCCACCTCGTGCGCCACCTGGTCGTTCTGGGTGCGCACGCTGGTGTACTCGCCCAGGCCCATCGACACCGCACCGGCGACGAGGCCGGCGAACCCGGTGAGGATGATGTTGTGCGCCGAGACCCCGCCACCGCCCACACCGGCGATCAGCGCGATGTTGGTGACCAGGCCGTCCATCGCGCCGAACACCGCCGGCCGCAGCCAGCCGCCGGACACGTCGGCGTGGTGCCCGCCGTCGTGGGCGGCGGCCGGCGTCAGTGGGTCGGCACTCACGGCAGCGTGAGGATGTCGGCGCCGTCCTCGGTGACGACGAGCGTGTGCTCGAACTGCGCGGTCCACCGGCGGTCCCTGGTGACCACCGTCCAGCCGTCGGGCCAGGTGTCGTACTGGTGGGTGCCCAGCGTGATCATCGGCTCGATCGTGAAGGTCATGCCGACCTCCATGATCGTGGTGAGCTGGGGGTTGTCGTAGTGCGGGACGTACAGCCCGCTGTGGAACGCCTCGCCGATGCCGTGGCCGGTGAAGTCCCGCACGACGCCGTACCCGAACCGCTTCGCGTACGCCTCGATGACCCGGCCGATCACGTTGATCGGGCGCCCCGGGGCGACCGCGCGGACGCCGCGCATCATCGCCTCGCGGGTGCGCTCCACGAGCAGGCGGGCCTCCTCACTCACGTCTCCGACGCAGAACGTGGCGTCGGTGTCGCCGTGCACGCCGTCGAGGTATGCGGTCACGTCGACGTTGATGATGTCGCCGTCCTCGATCACGGTGGAGTCCGGGATGCCGTGGCAGATCACCTCGTTGAGCGAGGTGCAGCAGGACTTCGGGAAGCCCTTGTAGCCGAGCGTGGACGGGTACGCCCCGTGGTCGACGAGGAACTCGTGCACCACCCGGTCGATCTCGTCGGTGGTGACCCCGGGCTTGCAGTGCTCCCCGGCGAGGGCGGTGGCCTGGGCGGCGAGCCGGCCGGCGGTGCGCATCTTCTCGATCGTCTCGGGGGTCTGGACGTGTGGGCCGGTGTACTGCTTCGGCCGCTTCTTGCCCACGTACTCGGGGCGGCGGATGGCTGGCGGTACGGACCGCCAGGGCCCGATCGTCCCAGGGGTCAAAGCGGCACGAACGCTCATGCCCCCCACCTTATCCAGCCGGTACCGCCCTCGAAGGCGCGGAACATCATTCCTAGGCAGCGAGAGCCCGCTGCTTCGCGGCGGCCTCGACCAGCGCGGCGATGATCCGGAAGTCGTCGGTGTCCTCGGGATGCCATTGCACGCCGATGGCGAACGGCAGGTCCGGGTCCTCCACGACCTCGATCAAGGTGTCCTCCGGGCACCAGCCGGCCGGCCGGAGCCGGCCCGGGTCGGCGACACCCTGGTGGTGGAAGGAGTTCACGATCAGCCGGTCGCCGAGGATGTCGTGCGCGTGCGTACCCGGGACCAGCTCCACCGGGTGGTGCCCGAACTTGGGGCCGCTGGCCGGCCGGTGCCCGTGGTGCCCGAGCACGTCAGGCAGGTGCTGGTGCAGCCGGCCGCCGTAGGCCACCGCCATGAGCTGCACGCCCCGGCAGATGCCGAGCAGCGGCTTGCCCATCTCGGCGGCGGCGCGCAGCAACAGCAGCTCGGCGCGGTCGCGGTGGGGCTTGACCCGGGTCGCGCCGTGCGGGGTGTCGCCGTACAGCCCGGGGTCGACGTCGGAGCCGCCGGTGAACACGATCCCGTCGATTCCGGACAGGATCTCCGGGTCGGGGTCGTCGGGGGTGATCAGTACCGCCCGGCCGCCGGTCTCGTGCACGGCGTGGACGTACGACAGGGGTAACACGGCGGAGAAGGTGTCCTGAAGGCCGAAGCGGGCATCCTCGGCGTAGGTGGTCAGGCCGATGATGGGCCTCGGCATATCGCTCACTCTCCCGGATCGGGTACCTCCCGACCCTAGCCCGCACCGGCAATCCGCCGTCAGGAGCCGATCGGACTTGGCACGGTACCGCCGGCCTGGCTGTAGAACGGGCCGCCGCAGGTGTTCCCGACGAAGCTGGCCACCGGGGCGCGGTCGCCCCGTTGCGCGCCCTGGATCGCGGCGTCGACCAGCGCCCGGCCCTCCGGCCGCAGGCCGGCGGTGTACGCGGACATGGCGCTGTACCGGGGAAGCTGGCCCACCGCCTTGTCGACCCGGGCCCGGTCCCCGGCCGGGGCGGCGAGGAAGTCCCGCAGCCAGGCGCAGAGCCAGAAGTTCTGCGCCTGGTTGGCGCCGGACCCGGGCAGGTAGCGCTCGGCGGTGTTCGGCAGGTGGCCCGGGAAGGCGACCCCGGCGGGCAGGTCGAGCTGCGACTTCGCCTGCTGGTACTCGCCGTCGACCGTGGAGTACGGGGCGGACAGCTCGGGCGGCGTCGCCGGCGTCTCGGTGCCGCATCCGGCCAGCACGAGTGCCAGAACCAGCAGAGGGGCCGGTCGCATCGACGCTCCTTCCAGCGGCTACCGGAAGGAGTCTTTACTGTTCGGCGCCCGCGGTCAACTCAGAAGAGCACCGTGGCGAACGTGCCCACCCGCTGGAAGCCACAGCGCGCGTACACGGTGCGGGCGGCGTGGTTGTAGTCGTTGACGTACAGGCTCACGGTCGGGGCGACCCGGCGCAGCGCGTCGCGTACCACGGCGGCCATGGCACGGGTGGCCATCCCCCGGCCGCGCCACCCGGGATCCACCCACACGCCCTGGATCTGCGCGGTGTGCCGGGTGACGGCGGCCAGCTCGGCCTTGAACACCACCCGCCCGTCGGCGAACCGGGCATACATCCGCCGCCCGCGGATCAGGTCGGCCACCCGTTCCCGGTAGGCGAGGTCGCCGCCGTCGGCGGTGGGTGAGATGCCCACCTCCTCGGTGTACATCGCGACCGCCGCCGGGTACAGCGCGGCCAGCTCCCGCTCGCGGACCAGCCGCACCCGGGGGTCCGGCGGGATGTCCGGTGCCACGCCCGTGGCCAGCAGCGGCTGGCAGGGCCGCACGTCGCGGGCGCGTCCCCAGGCCGGCGCGAGCCGGGTCCACAGGTCGAGCACGGCGTCGGCCGTGCCGACGAGCGAGGAGCAGGTGCGGCCGTTCAGCCCGGCCAGCTCCGCGAACGCGGCCACCGCGGCCGGCGTGGCGTGTACCGGAATGAGGTTGTTGCCGATCCAGCACAGCGACTCCAGCCCGCGGCCTGACCCGTAGCCGAAGACCCGCGCCTCGGTACGCCACCAGGCCAGCCCGTACACGGCGACCTGCTCGGCCACCTGGGCACCGGCGTAGGGGTCGCGGTCGAGCAGCCGCTGCACGGCGCCCCGGTCAGCATCGCCCAGCAGGCGGGCCGGCAGCGTGAGCACGCCCCTAGCCTGCCAGAAATCCGGTCGGCCGGGGATAGCTGACTTGCCGATCCGGCTCAGGTGCCGCCGCCCGGGGGTGAGACCCTGGGGAGGTGCGCGTCGGGATGCTCGGACCGCTGGTGGTGCACGGTCAGGACGGCAGGCCCGTCGAGATCGGCGGTACGCGGCTGCGTACCCTCCTGATCCGCCTCGCCCTGGATCCGGACCGCACGGTGACCGCGGACGCCCTCATCGACGCGGTCTGGCCGGACGCGCCCCCGGCCAGCGCCGGAAACGCCCTGCAGACGCTGATCTCCCGGCTGCGCCGCGCGCTGCCCGAGCCGGCCGTGCTGACCGCGGCACCGGGCGGGTACCGGCTGGACGGTTGCGACCGCGACGTGGACGAGTTCGAGCGGCTGGCGGCCGACGGGCGGGCCGCCGCCGACCCGGGGCGCGCCGCCGACCAGCTGACCGCCGCGCTCGCGCTGTGGCGGGGGCCGGCGC
>JBKPCQ010000203.1:0-5421 GCA_046727455.1 Actinomycetota bacterium
GAGCAGCAGTACGGCGATCAGGTGGGCCGCGCCGAGCAGCGCCACGCAACCGGCGTACGCCGCCGCGCGCGGCCACCCCGGCCGGTCGAGCAGCCAGGTGAGGGCGAGCGTGGCGAGGATCGCGAACAGGATCGCGAACGCGTACGGCCGGGCCTCCTGGGCGTACCGGGATGTCACCGGTACGACAGCGAAGGCCAGTCCGGTCAGCAATCCGACCCGCCGGCACGCCAGCCGCCGGCCCAGTACGGCCAGCAGCGCGGTCGCCGTCGTCATCGCGGCGAGCGAGGGCAGCCGCAGCGCCAGCGTGGAGGTACCGACCAGGGCCGTCCATGGCTTCATCAGGACGTAGTAAGGCCCGACCACTGCATCGACGTTGCTCAGCAGCCGGAACAGCGCGCCCCAGCTCAGCCGTACCGCGCCCCACGTCGCCAGCTCGTCCGCCCATAGTGAGGGACGGGTGAGCTGGTACCCGGACAGGACCAGTGTCAGCGCCGCCGGCCAGGCCCAGTAGAACCGCCCGAGCCGGCCAGCGGCCGACTTCGCAGCAGGCTGTCTCGTCAGCAGTTCGGGGGCCGCTCCGTCCATTCCCACCCCTCGGGAGTGGCTCTCGCCACCCTGGTCGTACCCCGTCGGCTGTGGGATTCTAGTCGCATGTCTCGTGAGGCCAGGCCGCGCCTGCGCCTCCTCCTGCTCACCGCCCGTCGCCACGTCGACTACGGACGAGTCCGCAGCGCCATCTGTCCGGCTATCTGACGCAGCTCTGACCCGTACCCGCGAGGTCGCGCGCACGTACCGGACAACCCCCGAAATTCTGCTCAGTCCCTCCCGGTCTCCCCGGAAGTGGTCCGTACGTTCCGCGCGTCCCCATCGACACAGGAGACGCGAACACCATGACGGCACCCGCGCGAGCCGCCCGCAAGCCTCGGGGTGAGGGGCAGTGGGCGATCGGACACCGCGAGCCGCTCAACCCGAACGAGCGCTCCAAGAAGGACGACAACCCGCTCAACGTCCGGGCGCGCATCGAGAACATCTACGCGCACCGGGGCTTCGCCAGCATCGACCCGGCCGACCTGCGCGGGCGCTTCCGCTGGTACGGCCTGTACACGCAGCGCCGGCCCGGCATCGACGGCGGCCGCACCGCGGTACTGGAGCCGGAGGAGCTGGAAGACGAGTACTTCATGCTGCGCATCCGCGTCGACAGCGGCCAGCTCGACCTGGCCCAGCTCCGCGCGATCGGCAGCATCTCGCAGCGGTTCGCCCGGGACACCGCGGACCTGACCGACCGGCAGAACGTCCAGCTGCACTGGGTGGAGATCGAGAACGTCCCGACGATCTGGCGCGAGCTGGAGGCCGTGGGCCTCACCACCACTGAGGCGTGCGGCGACTCCCCGCGGGTCATCCTCGGCAGCCCGCTCGCCGGCATCTCCGCCGAGGAGGTCATCGACGCCACCCCGGCGATCCGCGAGATCACCTCGCGTTACCTCGGCGACCCGAGCCTCGCCAACCTGCCACGCAAGTTCAAGACCTCGATCGGCTGGCTGGCGGACGTGCCGTACGAGGCCAACGACGTCGCGTTCATCGGCGTGACACACCCCGAGCACGGGCCGGGCTTCGACCTGTGGGTCGGCGGCGGCCTGTCCACGAACCCGATGCTGGCCAAGCGCCTCGGCGCCTGGATCCCCCTGGACGAGGTACCGGACGCCTGGCTCGGCGTGATCAGCATCTTCCGCGACTACGGGTACCGTCGCCTGCGCAGCCGGGCGAGGCTGAAGTTTCTCCTCGCCGACTGGGGTGTCGAGCGGTTCCGCGAGGTCCTCGAAACCGAGTACCTGCACCGCAGGCTGATCGACGGCCCCCCACCGGCCCTGCCCGAGCGCCCGTACGACCACATCGGCGTGCACGAGCAGAAGGACGGCAACCGGTACGTCGGCGTGGCGCCGGTAGCCGGGCGGGTCAGCGGCAGCCTGCTGTCCCGGGTCGCGGACATCGCGGAGGCGCACGGCAGCGGCCGGGTCCGCACCACGCCGCACCAGAAGCTGGTGGTCCTCGACGTCGCGCCGGACCGGGTGGAGAGCCTGATCGAGGCGCTGCGCGACGCCGGCCTGGAGGCGCGCCCGTCCACCTGGCGGCAGAGCACGATGGCCTGCACCGGGATCGAGTTCTGCAAGCTCGCGATCGTCGAGACCAAGGCGCTCGCCGCAACGGTGGTCACCGAGCTGGAGAAGCGGCTGGCCGACCTCGACGTGAACATCTCCATCAACGTCAACGGCTGCCCCAACGCCTGCGCCCGCACACAGGTCGCGGACATCGGCCTGAAAGGCCAGCTCGTCCCCGGCCCGGACGGCGAGCTGGTGGAGGGCTTCCAGGTCCACCTCGGCGGCGGCCTGACCATGGCAGCCGGCCAGAGCGCGAGCCTCGGTCGGAAACTGCGCGGTCTCAAAACCACGAGCGCCGACCTCGTGGAGTACGTGGAGCGGCTGGCCCGGCGCTACGCGGCCGGAAGGACCGAGGGCGAGAGCTTCGCCCACTGGGTGACAAGAGCGGATGAGGAGGAACTCCGATGACCGAACGAGTGTCTCCGCTGTACTGCCCGTACTGCGCGGGAGAGGACCTTCGCCCGCACGGGGACAAGCACGGCACCTGGGAGTGCCGTTCCTGCACCCGGGTGTTCACGGTCACCTTCGTCGGGCTGGTGGTGAGGAAATGAGCGAGCGCAGCGAGCGAATCATCGGGCTCAGTGCCTCGGTGCCTCATGCCGGCCCGCAGCGCAGCGAGGAGGCGGCATGAGCAGGGCGACCCGGTACACGACGAATGAACTCAAGGAGATCGCCGCGCGCGCCGGGGTCGAGCTGGATCGCGCGCCCGCCACGAAGGTCGTCGAGTGGGCGCTCGACACGTTCGGCGAGCGGTTCTGCGTGACCAGCTCGTTCGCCGACGCCGTCCTGGTACACCTGGTGTCCTCGGTCGCCCCGGGCATCGAAGTGATCTTCCTGGATACCGGCCTGCACTTCGCGGAGACACTGCGGGTGCGGGACACGGTACAGCGGACGCTGCCGGTGGTCGTGAGGTCCATCGAGCCGCGGATGACGGTGGGCAGGCAGGACGCCATCTACGGTCCCCGGCTGTTCTCCCGGGAGCCTGACGAGTGCTGCGCGATCCGCAAGGTCGAGCCGCTGAACCGGGCGCTTCGCGACTACGACGCGTGGGCCGCCGGGCTGCGCCGCGACGAGGGCCCCACCCGCGCCAACACGCCCGTGGTGGGCTTCGATCCGAGCCGGGGCAAGGTCAAGATCGCGCCGCTGGCGTACTGGACCGAGGCCGACGTACAGGCCTACATCGAGAAGCACGACGTGCCGGTGAACGCGCTGGTCGAGCGGGGGTACGCCTCGGTCGGGTGCTGGCCGTGCACCCGGCGGACCGCGCCGGGCGAGGACCCGCGGTCCGGTCGCTGGCCGCTGTTCGACAAGACGGAGTGCGGCATCCATGCGGCGTAGGAGGCCGCTGGTACTGGTCGCGCACGGCAGCCGGGATCCCCGGGCCGCGCCGTCGACGCGGGCGCTGGCCCGGGCGGTCGGCGCGGCCAGCCCGCACGCGCGGGTGGAGACCGCGTTCCTGGACTTCGAGGCACCCGGGCTGGCCGCCGCGCTCACCCGCGAGGCTGAGCGGGGCCAGCGCGCGGCAACGGTGGTACCGCTCCTGCTGACCGCCGCATACCACGGCCGCGTCGACGTGCCCGGGGAGATCGAGAAGGCGGGCGGCCTGGGGCTCGACATCGGCCTCGCGCCGGTGCTCGGCCCGGTGGCCGGTGCGCGCGCCGACGCGGTCGCGCTGGATCTGCTGGTACGCGCGCTGCGGCGCCGCCTCGACGAGACGCGTGACGGCCCCGTGGACGGCGTCGTGCTCGCCGCCGCCGGCACGAGCCACGTGGCTGCCCTGGAAACCGTGGACCTCGTCGCCGACGGCCTCAGCGACGCCCTGGGCGTACCGTGCCTCGCCGGGTACGCCTCGGGTGCCGGGCGCCGGGCCGGCGCGGCGGTGGCCGGGCTACGGGCCGGCGGGGCCGAACGGATCGGGCTGGCCGCCTACTTCCTCGCCCCCGGCCTGCTCTACGACCGGGCCGTCGCCGAGGCGCGCGACGCGGGTGCGCTGGTCGTGGCCGCACCAATGGGCGACGCTCCGGAGATCGCCGAACTGGTACTGCGCCGCGCCGCCGCCGCCTGAGCGCGGATCCACACCGGCGCGCGCCGGTCCGGACAAGCCGACACCCCGGGAGCCGTAACCCGGGGTGTCGTTAGGGTGAGTCGGTGCGGCCGGTGGCGGAAGACTCAGAGGGAGGCGCGGACGCGCATTCCGCCGCGACGCTTGACGGCGCGGCGCTCCTCTTCGCTCATCCCACCCCATACGCCGGCGTCCTGACCGGAGTCGAGCGCCCACTGCAGGCACTCGTCGGTCACGGAGCAGCGCCGGCAGACCGCCTTGGCCTGCTCGACTTGCAGCAACGCCGGGCCGGACGTCCCGATCGGGAAGAACAGCTCCGGGTCCTCGTCGCGACAGGCAGCACGGTGGCGCCAGTCCATGGCGGCAACTCTCCTTGGTTGGTGATGGCTTTTCGCTATCCGTCTCGCAGTGCCCTTACCCATCCGCACGCTGGGTAACCGGGCAGCTTGAGCAGGCAACGTGGCCGTAACTCAGTTCGCTTGTGAATACTTTCACGAACTCCCGCGATGTCAAGGGGGCTTCTCGGAAAAAACTCCGGGCGGTGAGAGAACTCACGCATAGTTTGTCCGGTTTCCTGGCGATCCCAACACTAGCAAAAGACACGTAGAGCGCTGGGCACCGCGGTGAAGCGTACCTTCTCCCGGGCCCCGAGGTAATCCCCATCAAGCTGGAACGCGACCGGCTCGTTCGCCCGCAGGCCGAACTCGTCAAGGTCGTGCAGGCGCACGACCCGCTTCCCGCGCGGGCCCCGGCTACCGGGGAACACCAGCCGCGCCATCGTCCGGGCGGTGCTCGGGATCCGCAGCGCCCGCATGCCGAACAGGTCCAGACCCGTGTCGAAGGACGCCTCGGGGGAGGGGGCGATCCGCCGGTCGCCGAGGAACGTCCACGGGCTGGTGTTCTGCACGATGACGGTGGCCAGGTTCTCGTCCGCCACGCCGCCGGGCTGTTCCAGCGTGATGCGGGCGGCCGAGCGCTCGGTGTCGAAGAGATACTGGCCGGCGAGCGCGCGTAGGTACAGCAGCGAACCGTGGTTGCCGCCCCGGTGCCGGGCCCGCTCCACCCGCGCGATGACCTCGGCGTCGATGCCGAAGCCGGCGCAGAAGGTGAAGTACCGGTCGTCCGCGCGGCCCAGCCCGATGGTCCGGTACCGGCCCTCGCGCAGCGCCTCCAGCAACACCCCGGTCGCCTCGACCCAGTCGG
>JBKPCQ010000204.1:0-12242 GCA_046727455.1 Actinomycetota bacterium
GTTGACCATGTCGGTCGCGCCGACGGCCTTGCGCCGGGCGAACTTGTCCACACCCCTCGAAAGGTCGTGGCCGATCGCGAGAGCGTCCAGCTCGTACGAGGTGCGCCGGTTGCCCTGCTCGTCGGTCCAGTCGCGGCTGTAGAGCCGGCCGTGCACCACGACCGGGTCGCCGAGCTGGACGGACACGGAGACGTTCTCGCCCAGGCGGCGCCAGCAGGACACCCGTACCCGCAGGCAGTCGCCGTCCACCCACACCCCGCGCTCCTTGTCGAATCGGCGTGAGGTCGAGGCCACCTTGAACGTCACCACGAACGTGCCGGTGACGGTGGTCCGTCGCCACTCGGGCGCGGTCAGCACATTGCCGATCACGGTGACCGGGGTATCGAACATCAGCTCTCCTCGAGGTCTGTCCCGGCGGCGCCGGGGACTCGCCCGATACGGTGACCGGTCGGCGACCGGAGCGCGACCGTGCAACCGGCGATCTGTGGATGACCAGGGTGCTTGTGGACAAGCAAACGATCATCTGCGGGATGTGGTATGGGATCAGGTACCGTCCAGAGCGTGGAAATGGACATTCTCGGTAGCGGCTACCTCAGCCGTACTCTCGACCTGGGCTCCGACTACGAAGGCCCGGTGGTCGCGACGCTGATCAGCCGACCACCCACCCGGCCGACCGGTCGCGCGGTCCTTTACCTGCACGGTTACGTCGACTACTTCTTCCACACCCACATCGCCGAGTTCTACCTGGAGCAGGGTTTCCACTTCTATGCGCTCGATCTGCGCAAGCACGGTCGAAGCCTGCGCCCGCACCAGACGCCCAACTTCATGCGGGACATCCGGGAGTACTTCCCCGAGATCGACGAGGCCGTACGGGTCATCCGCGAGGAGGACGGCCACGAGCGCCTGCTGATCAACGCGCACTCCACCGGCGGGCTCGTCGCCGCCCTCTGGGCCCATCAGAACCGCGCCACCGGTCAGGTCGACGCGATGTTCCTGAACAGCCCGTTCTTCGAGTTCAACGAGCCGCGGTGGATCCGCCAGACGGTCGGGCCGATGAGCGCGGTCGTGTCGCGGTTCCGGCCGTACGCCATCATGCCGCGCGGCCTGCACCCCGTGTACGGTCACAGCATCCACGCCGACCACTACGGCGAGTGGCAGTTCGACGTGGCGTGGAAGCCGATCGGGGGATTCCCGGTCCGGGTCGCGTGGCTGGCCGCGGTCCGCGCGGCGCAGGCCGAACTGCATGCCGGGCTGGACATTCCGGTACCGATCCTGGTCGCCTGCTCCGCCGCCAGCTACCGCAAGGCAACGTGGAGCGAGGCCGCGATGACCGCCGACGCGGTGCTCGACGTCGAGCACATCGCGCAGTACGCCAGCCGACTGGGGAGGCACGTGACGATCGTCCGGATCGAGGGCGGCATGCACGACCTCACGCTGTCGTCCGCGCCGGTTCGGGCCAGGGTTTTCGACGAGCTGGAGCGGTGGATGCGCGCCTACCTGCCCGAGTCGCCGAAGGGGTAGACGTCCCACCATCCGTTGCGGCGCACCAGCAGATCGCGCAGCAGCAGGTGCGGTCCGCCGGCGAAGAACACCCGGTCGACCGCCCGGCTCACCTTGGCGAGCCCGGCCGGCGAACGCGATCCGGTCACGATGACCACGTCGCGGGCGGGTACCCCGATGACGAGCTCACCGGGGACTCCCCTGGCAAGGCGCGCCCAGAACGCGTCGGCGAGCACCAGGCTGGACTCGAAGCCGGCGAAGGAGACCATGAGCGTCGGCGGCTGCCCGTGGATGCGGATCCGGTCGAGCATCCCGTGGAGGTACGCCGCCGCCCGCCGGCGCAGCGCCCGACGGGAACCGGCGAACCGATCGAGGTCCGCCCACGTGACGAGCCGCTCACCGAACGGCGGACCCAGCGCATACCCGACCAGCAACGGGCCCAGGCACTGATCCAGCACGTGCTGCCGGTTGTACGCAGGGTCATCGGGCGACACCAGAATGGGGAGGACGGTGGCGCTGGCGACCTTCTGCACATTGAGGAACCTAGTTGTTCACTGTGGAAACGAAAAGCCCTCCGTTCGGTGCCGGACCTACTGTGGAAGGGGTGGCCACGACTGGCCGGGAATCGCTAGGGCCGGCACCGGTGGTGGCGGTAACCTTCTGATCTACCGGGCAGTGCGCGCTCGTAGCTCAGTGGATAGAGCAGAGGACTTCTAATCCTAAGGTCGCAGGTTCGAATCCTGCCGGGCGCACCATAGAGTCGGTATTCAAACCTCGGCCCACAAGGTCATCGGCCGTCCGGGCCCATGACGCTGCCGGTCATCGCTTCAAGCCGGACATCCTACGGCAGGTCATGCCACTGGTAGCGCACATCACCGAGGTCGACGCCCACCGTCACCCACTCCAGGGCGTGATCCAGCGCCTGGCGCTGCTCGTCGGCGGTCAACTCAGCGGAGGTATCAGCGAACAGGTACCAGAACGCCTGCCACGCCAAGACTTCCACCAGATCCGCCGGGATCAGGAGACGGGGGACAAGGCCCACACCATCGCGGTCCTTCTTCCGTGCAACTGGGATGGTGTTCGGGGAGCCCCCGCCTGTCAGCGGGAGTTGTGGCGCTTGAGCCAGCGGGGGGCGCGGGTGCTGGGTATCGCCGAGCAACACCTGTGGTTCGCACCGCCGAACAACGGATCGAGGAGCGCGACCGAGGACGTGAAGCGACGGCCGTTCCTCACCACCAGCGTGGGCCTGGCCGGCGCGCTGGTGGGATCCGCTGCTCTCTCGCTCCCGACCAGCGACCTCGCCGCCGCTATGCTGGCCGCCCGGCCCACCGCGACCGAGCCCGCCTCCGTCGCCGACCTGACCAAACAGGTCACCACCGCCTGGCGCTTGCGGCAACGTGCCTGTCTCGTCCAGCTCAAGATGGCGGGTGAACCCGCGCTGACCTCCGCTCCGCCAAGTTGATCCCGTACGCTCCGCCGCGAATCGTCCAGGTCAACTTGGCGGATTCCGTGCGGGGCGCGTGCTTCGGTCCGAGCGCCAATAGGCTTCGAGGGTCAGCGGTTGAGCAGGGAGACAGTCCGATGCAGAACGTGGCGGTGAAGGCCGTGGTGACGCCGCTGTTGATCGGCGGAGCCAGCCTGGCCGGGCGACGATGGGGCCACGAGGTTGGTGGCTGGTTGGTCGCTCTCCCGCTGACCTCCGGGCCGGTCGCGTTCTTCCTGGCCACCGACCACGGAACCGGTTTCGCCGGGCGCGCCGCCATCGGGATGCTGGCGGGCACCATCTCCCAAGTGGCCTTTGCGCTGGCCTACCGCACCGTCGCCCGTCGCGGCTGGGTTGCTCCCTTCGCCGCCGGCTGCGCAGCCTTCGCCGCGACCACGGTGGCCCTGGCCTATCTGCACTGGTCCGCACTGCCCACGTTCGCACTCGTCATCACCGCACTCGCTGCCGGCTATGCCCTGACTCGCCGGCCAGACCGCTCGGCGCAGACCCTGGCGGCAGTCGGCAATCCCCCGCGCTGGGACATCCCGCTGCGCATGGTGGTGGCCACGGCCGTCGTACTGGCCATCACTGCACTGGCGCCGATCATTGGCGCGCACCTGGCCGGGCTGCTGTCCCCGTTCCCGGTCTTCGGCGTGGTGCTGGCCGTATTCACCCACCACACTCACGGTCCCGGCGGCGCCACCGCCGTGCTCGACGGGCTAGTCATGGGGCTCGCCGCGCCCACCGTGTTCTTCCTTGTCCTGGCCCTCGCGCTGCCCTCGCTCGGACTCCTGTCCTTCGCCGTTGCCACCCTCGCGGCGCTGATCACCCAGGCAGGCACCATGTTCGCCATCCCCACAGGAGGACCGCATCCTGAGCCAGGTCGACCATGACCGATCGACGCGGATGGCTCGCCAACGAAACGTGGACGCCGACAAGTCACGGGAGCTGCACAACGGTCGGGACGCCGTACGGCGTGCCCGGCAAGTCGATCCCAACCGCTTGCCCGCGAGTCTTCTGGAGCGGCGCGGTCAGTTCCTCATTGACGTGGCCCACGGCCAGGTCCTCGAAGGTGATGACCGGCCAGCCGTTGCCCTCCTGCTCCAGGCCGACCACATCGCGCCACAAGAGGTGCGGCTCAGCCCCGAGGTCCACAGTCTGACCCGGGTGATGCTCGGTCGGGAGCGCACCGGTGCGACGCCGGGCCTGCGGGAGCTGGCCGGGCGCCTTGGGCTCGGGCGATGACTTCGAGCGTTCGGAGGAGATGGCCGCCGCGATCGAGCATCTTGCCTCGCTGCGCGTCCGTTGGGACTACGTGACCATGGCCCAGCGTGCGATGATGCACCGCGCCCGGCGTCGCGCGGTGTCCGATGAGTTGCGGATCCTGGCACGCCGGGTTGGTGTCGAGGTTCCTGGATGACCAAAGGTCATGTTGTGCCGTCACCGTGGGGCTACGTTCGGTCGTAGCGCCGCACGCCCACGCGGCGCGGTGCGGCGTAGCGACTTCTCGAACCAGTGGTCGGCGTACGGCTCGTCGTTGAAGGGTGCCACCTCGCGGTACCCGGCCGCGCGGTAGAGCCCGATCGCTTCCGTCAGCGCGCGGTTGGTCTCCAGCCGCACGACACGGGTACCGTGCTCCGCCGCCCGAGCCTCCAGTTCGGCGAGCATCCGCCGGCCCAGCCCCAGCCCCCGCACGGTACCGGCGACCCACATGCGTTTGAGCTCCGTCGGCCCGTCGTCGTGGAACTTCAGTGCGCCGCATCCGACCGGCTCGTCGTGCAGGGTGGCGATGAGCAGCAGCCCGGCCGGTGGCGTGAGGTCTTCATCGTCGGCGGGGATGCTGCGTGCCAGATCGAAGCCGCTGTCGAAGCGCTGTGCGAGTTCGGTGAAGTACGCCCGCAGGCAGTGCCGCGCGTCCGGGTGGCGCGGATCGGTGATGGCGATGCTCACCATCGACGCGGTGAGCAGCCGTTCGACGTCGGCCATGGCCGCGACGAGGCGCTCGCGCTGGCGTTCGTTGAGCGGCTCCAGGATCGCCCCGGCCAGTTGATCGGACCGCCGGTTCAGCTCGGCGTACTCGGCCAGCCCGGCGCGGGTCAGCCGGGCGGTGCGGACGCGCGCGTCGGCCGGGTCGGTGTCGACGACGACGAGCCCGTCGGCTTCCAGCGCCCGGAGCAGCCGGCTCAGGTACCCGGAGTCGAGGTCGAGCCGGGCACGCAGGGCGCGCACCTGGCGGCCACCGGTACCGATCTCCCACAGCAGGCGAGCCTGCCCGAGGGGACGGGCACGCGACAGGTACCCGTCGTTCAGCGCCCCGATCCGCTGCGTGACGGTCCGGTTGAACCGCCGTACCTGGTCGATGCGGGCCGGCTCCATTCTCTGACTATAGTCAGAAAACCCGTGTCCGGTAGCCCGGCCACCCGGCCCGGGGCGTCCAGCCCGGCGGTGAGCACGCCGAGCCGGCGCTCATGCGCTGAGCCGCAGGATCCGGGCGGCCTCCAGCGCGAGGTGCAACTCGGCCACCCCGGTCGGGCTGGTGAGGTTGCGCCCGGTCAGCTCCTCCAGGCGCCGCAGCCGGTACCGGACGGTGTTGCGATGGACGTGCATCTTCGCGGCGGCGACCGAGGTGGCCCCGTCCTCGGCGAACCAGGTCCGCAGCGTGCCGAGCAGGACGTCGCACTCGACCGCCGGCAGCGCCAGCACCGGCCCGAGGATCGACCGCGCGACGGTACCGGCGGCATCCGGCGCGCTCGCCAGCAGTACCGCGATCGGCACGTCCCCGTACCGGACGACGCCCGGCTCCCCCGGCCCGGCCGTACCGGCGAGCCGGGCCTGGCGCAGCGCGGCCGGGGTCTGCTCCAGGCTCTCGTACGGTTCGCTGAGTCCGACCGGCCCGCCGGACAGCTTGGCGAGGTGCGCGGACACCTTGTCGATGCCGAGCCGCGGGGTGAGCACGAGCACCCCCACATGGGCGTCGATCTCGACCCGCCAGGCGGACTGGATCCCCCGCGCGCGCAGGGTGTCCTCGGCGTGCGCAATGGCCTCGGAACCGGGGCGGGGCGCGCGGGCGGCCGCCACGACGAAGGTACCGTGGTGCGGCAGCCGGAGTGTCGCGGCGCTCTCCCACAGCCGCGAGCCGTCCCCCGCGTCCCCTCGCAGCAGCACGTCGAGCATCGCGTTTCTGGTCTGCTCGTTGCTGCGCGCCCGCTCGGCCACGGCGTCCCGGTAGGCGTCGGTGACCGCGCCGGACAGCTCGTCGATGAGCGACCAGAGTTGGGCGGCGCCCGGCAACAGCGCCTCGGCGCGATCGGTCGGGGACGCCTCGTCCAGGAGGGTGGCCCAGAGGAAGGTGCCGGCGACGCGGTACGAGTGCAGGATCGCCGGCAGCGGCGCGCCCTGTTCGGCCCGGCGGCGCCCGGTCGCGCGGGCCGGCGCCAGATCAGGTGGCATCCGCTCCCCGGCCAGCCTGGTCAGGATGTACACGAGGTTCGCCCGTACCGAGGCGTGCAGGTCGTCGGCCGGGACGAGGTTGTCCGCGTCGTAGGACGGCTCGGCCTTCCGGATCGCGGCGGTCAGCACGGTGGTGAGCTCCTCGACGCGGCCCAGCAGGCGCTCCCCGATCGCCGCCACGGCGGTACCGGACGAGAGGGACTGGCTCGTCATGCCCCGCAGCCTATGTCGTGCCCGCGCACAACGGCGGACCCCCACACTGTGTTACCCGGAACATGGCCCGCGACCTGGGGCACTCGCCAGAATCGAGATCACCCCAACCTGGCCCGACCCGAAGGGTACCGCCATGAATCTCGCCGCCAACCTCGTGCGCAGTGCCGCCACGTACCCCGACCGCCCGGCCGTCCGGCTCGACGAGACCGTCCTCACCTACGCGACCCTCGACGAGCGCAGCGCCCGGATTGCCGGGCTGCTCCGTAACCGTGGGATGCAGCCGGGTGACCGGGTCGCCCTGATGCTCCCGAACACCCCCGAGTTCGCCGTCATCTACTACGGCATCCTGCGGGCCGGCGGCGTGGTGGTACCGATGAACCCGTTGCTGAAGGAGCGGGAGGTCGCCTACTACCTCGGCGACTCGCAGGCCGGGGTCATCTTCGCCGCGAGGGTGTGTGCCGAGGCGGCGAAGGCCGGTGCCGGGCAGGCCGGTGCCGAGTGCCTCGTCGTCGACGCGGAGGTCGACCGGGGCTCGGCGCCGCTGCCCGAGGTCGCCGAACGCGCCGCGTCCGACACCGCCGTTCTCCTCTACACGTCCGGTACCACCGGACAGCCCAAGGGCGCCGAGCTGACCCACGCCAACCTCGCCACCAACGTCGCCGTCGCGGTGACCGACCTGTTCCTGCTGACCCCGGACGACGTCGTGTTCGGCGGCCTTCCGCTGTTCCACTCGTTCGGCCAGACCTGCGGGCTCAACGCCGCGATCAGTACCGGCGCCTGCCTGACGATGGTCTCCCGGTTCACTCCGGAGAAGGCGTTCGAAGTCCTGGCCCGCGACCGGGTCACGGTCTTCCAGGGGGTACCGACGATGTACGTCGCCCTGCTCGGTGCGCCGGGCCGGGCGAGCTACGACCCGTCGGCGCTGCGGCTGTGCGTGTCCGGCGGGGCGGCCCTGCCGGTGGAGGTGCTGCGCGGGTTCGAGGAGACGTTCGGGTGCGTGATCCTGGAGGGGTACGGCCTGTCCGAGACCTCGCCGGTCGCCTCGTTCAACCACCCGAACCAGACGCGCAAGCCGGGCTCCATCGGGGTCCCGATCCGCGGGGTGGAGATGCGGGTGATCGACGAGTACGGCCGGGAGGTACCCGACGGCGAGATCGGCGAGATCGCGATCCGCGGGCACAACGTGATGAAGGGGTACTGGCGCCGCGCCGAGGCGACCACCGAGGCGATCCCGGACGGCTGGTTCCGCACCGGCGACCTGGCCCGGCGGGACGGCGACGGCTTCTTCTTCATCGTCGACCGCAAGAAGGAGCTGATCATCCGCGGCGGGTACAACGTCTACCCGCGCGAGATCGAGGAAGTCCTCTACGAGCACCCGGCGGTCCGGGAGGCGGCGGTCGTCGGCATCGCCGACCCGTCGCTCGGCGAGGAGGTCGGTGCCGCGGTCGCGCTGCGACCGGGTGCCACGGTGACCGCCGAGGAACTGCGCGACTACGTCAAGGGCCAGGTGGCCGCGTACAAGTACCCGCGCCGGGTTTGGCTCGTCGACGAGCTGCCGAAGGGCCCGAGCGGGAAGATCCTCAAGCGCGAGATCCACCCACCACTCCACACGGAGGCCACGCGATGACCACTTCGGTCGACGACGTCGCCGCACCCCTCGACGCCCTGCTCGTCGACGCGGCGTTCGGCCCGATCCGCCGGCTGGTACCGGACCTGTCCGTCGCCAAGCTCGCCGGGCGGCTGGTGACCCGGCCCGGTACCACCGCCGCGCGGCTGCGCGGGTTCGCCGAGGAGCTGGCCCGGATCGGCGCCGGTACCTCGGAGGTGGCCGCCGACCAGCGCGACCGCCGGTTCGCCGACCCGGCCTGGACGCAGAACCCGGTGCTACGCCGGGTTCTGCAGACCTACCTCGCGGCGGGCCGGACGGTCGAGCAGGTCGTCACCGACGCCGACCTAGACTGGCGGGACGACCAGCGGGTCCGGTTCCTCGCCGAGAACCTGCTGCAGGCGCTGGCGCCGAGCAACCTCCCGCTGGTCAACCCGGAGTCGGCCAAGGTGGCCGTGGACAGCGCCGGGCTGAGCCTCCTGCGCGGCGGGCTGAACCTGGTACGCGACATGGCGACGGCGCCGCGCATCCCGCAGATGGTGGACCGGTCGGCGTTCACGGTCGGGCAGAACCTGGCGATCACGCCCGGCGCGGTGGTGCTGCGGACCGACGCGTTCGAGCTGATCCAGTACACGCCGCAGACCGAGACCGTGCGGACGGTACCGCTGCTGATGGTGCCGCCGACCATCAACAAGTTCTACATCCTGGACCTTGCGCCGGGGCGGAGCTGGATCGAGGACCTGGTGCGGTCCGGGCAGCAGGTCTTCGTGCTGTCCTGGCGCAACCCCGACGCGCGGCACGCCGCCTGGGGCATCGACAAGTACATCGGGGCCGCGCTGGACGCGCTCGACACCGTGGAGCGCATCACGCGCAGCGAGCAGACCGTCCTCACCGGCATCTGCTCGGGCGGCATCCTGGCCAGCCTGGCGGCCGGGTTCCTGTCCGCGACCGGGCAGGCCGACCGGCTGGCCGGGCTCGCGCTCGCGGTCAGCGTCCTGGACCAGCGCAACGCGGGGGTACCGGCGGCCATCGCGGACCGGTACCTGGCCGCGGCGGCCACCCGGCTCTCCCGCCGCCGGGGGTACCTCGACGGCCGGGTCCTCGCCGAGGTCTTCGCCTGGATGCGCCCCGGCGACCTGGTGTGGAACTACTGGGTCAACAACTACCTGCTCGGCCGCAAGCCCCCGGCGTTCGACGTGCTGTACTGGAACGCCGACACCACCCGGATGCCGGCCGGCCTGCACCACGACTTCGTCAACCTGTGCCAGCGCAACGCGCTCGCCGAGCCCAACGGGCTCACCGTCCTCGGCGTGCCGGTGGACCTCAAGGCGGTCAACGTGGACGCCTACGTCATCGCCGGCATCGCCGACCACATCACGCCGTGGCAGAACTGCTACCGCACCACCCAGCTCCTCGGCGGAGACACCCGGTTCGTGCTGTCGACCAGCGGCCACATCGCGGCCATGGTGAACCCGCCCGGCAACACGAAGTCCACCTATCGGGTCAACACCACGAACCCCGAGGACCCGAAGGAGTGGCTCGACGGCGCGCAGACGCTGACCGGAAGCTGGTGGCCGGACTTCGTGTCCTGGCTCACGCCGCGCTCGGGCGCGGACCGCAAGGCGCCCAGGCGCCTCGGGGGTACCGGGCTCGCCCCGCTCTTCGAAGCGCCCGGCACGTACGTCCTCGATCGTTAGGAAAGCACCATGTACGAGAACATCGGCCACTCGCTCGGTACCGACTACTTCCGCATCGGCGACCAGCTCACCAGCGCCGAGCGCGACATCTGGCGCCGGGTGCGCGACTTCGTCGACCACGAGGTGCTGCCGGTCATCAACGACTACTGGGAGCGCGCGGAGTTCCCCGCGCCGCTCGTGGCGAAGCTGGCCGAGTTGCGGATCGTCGGCGACGGGATCGAGGGGTACGGCTGCCCGGCGCTGAGCCCGATCGCGACCGGCCTGGTACATATGGAAATCAACCGGGGTGACGGCAGCCTGGGTACCTTCCTCGGGGTACAGGCCGGGCTGGCGATGCGGTCGATCGCGCTGCTCGGCACCGAGGCGCAGAAGCGCCGCTGGCTGCCGGAGATGGCCGCGCTGTCGAAGCTCGGCGCGTTCGCGCTCACCGAGCCGCTGCACGGCTCCGACTCGGTCGCGCTGGAGACGTCGGCCCGGCGCGACGGCGACACCTGGGTCCTCAATGGACAGAAGAAGTGGATCGGCAACGGCAGCATCGCGGACGTGACCGTGGTGTGGGCGCGTGACGTCGCGGACGGGAAGGTCAAGGCGTTCCTCGTCGAGAAGGGCGCGCCGGGGTACGTGGCCACGCGGATGGACCGCAAGGGTTCGCTGCGCGCGGTGTGGCAGGCCGAGATCGAGCTGACGGACGTACGGGTGCCCGAGAACGACCGGCTGCCCGGCGCGCTGAGCTTCAAGGACGCCGGCCGGGTACTGGCGGCGACCCGCAACACCGTCGCGTGGGCCGCGCTCGGGCACGCCACGGCGGCGTACGACGCGGCGGCCGAGTACTGCCGCCAGCGCGAGCAGTTCGGCAAGCCGCTGGTGGCCTTCCAGATCGTGCAGCAGCGGCTGGTACGGATGCTCGCCGAGCTGTGCGGCATGCAGCTGTACTGCCTGCGCCTCGGCCGGCTCATCGAGGAGGGGCGGCTGAGCGACACCATCGCGGCGCTGGCCAAGATGCACAACACCGGCAAGGCCCGGCAGGTCATCCTGGAGGCGCGGGACCTGTTGGGCGGCAACGGGATCCTGCTCGACTTCCACGTCATGCGGCACCTCGCGGACATGGAGGCGATCCACACGTACGAGGGCACCGAGACGATCCAGACGCTGATCGTCGGAAGGGACATCACCGGTGTGGGCGCGTTCGCGTAACGGCAAGCGGGAACTGCGGCACGTCGAGGTCGACGGGGTGCGGTTACGGGTCGGGCTCCGGGGGACCGGCCGCCCGCTGCTGCTGCTCATGGGCATCGGCGCCAACCTGGAGATGTGGGCGCCGTTCGAGGACGTGATGAACGGCAAGGTGGTGCGTACCATCACCGTCGACGCGCCGGGCATCGGCGAGTCCAGCGGGTACGCCCTGCCGCGCCGCATGGGTGGGCTGGCCCGCACCATGGAGCGGATGCTCGACGCGCTCGGGTACGACCAGGTGGACCTGCTCGGTGTCTCGTTCGGCGGGGTCCTCGCCCAGCAGCTCGCCCACCAGGCGCCGGACCGCGTTCGCCGGCTCGTCCTCGCCGCGACCGGCCCGGGACTCGGCGGCGTGCCCGGCTCGCCGAAGGTGCTGTGGGCGCTGGCCACCCCGCGCCGGTACCGGCAGCCGGACTACTTCCGGCGGATCGCGGCCGACGTCTACGGCGGGGCGGCCCGCCGGGACCCGGACTCGACCCTGCACGGGTCGCTGGCCCGGTTCAACCATGCCCCGACCGTTTTCGGCTACCTCTCCCAGGTGTACGCGATCGCCGGCTGGACCAGCATCCCGTGGCTGCGCCGGCTGCCCCATCCGACGCTGGTCATCTCGGGCGACGACGACCCGATCGTCCCGCTCGTCAACGGCCACATCCTGAAGAGGCTGATCCCGGACTCCCGGCTGCACGTCGTGCGCGGCGGCGGCCACCTCTTCCTATTGGAGCGACCGGCCGAGATCGCCGCGCTCGTCGCCGACTTCCTCACGACGAATTGAGGCCCCGCGTCCCCCGCGCACGGCGGAAGGTGGCCGGTAGGTCGGCTTGACACTGTCGGCAGGATGGACGGTGGTCACGACGGAGTGGCCACGATGAGGGTGAGGCAGGATGACCGCGACGCAGAGCCGGAACACGTACATGGACCAGGTCGTGGCGCAGCAGGAGCAGCTTGCGCAGGACCTCCGCGTGCACCGGCCGGCGGCCGCGATGCCCGCCCCGGTGGCGGCCGAGCCCGCACCGCCGCCGGCGGGCGCCATCGCCAAACGGGCGCGGGCCCTGCCCCCCGAGCC
>JBKPCQ010000205.1:0-14688 GCA_046727455.1 Actinomycetota bacterium
CGGTGACGGAACTGGTCGCCGAGTTCGAGACGGGCACGCGCGAGACGCCGGACGGACGCGCGTGGTCCGCGCTGACCGCGGGCGAACGCGCCGACGTGATCGACGGCTACCGGCTGGCGTACATCTCCGAGGCGCCGGTGAACTGGTGCCCCGGCCTGGGTACCGTGCTGGCCAACGAGGAGGTCACCGCGGACGGGCGGTCCGAGCGGGGCAACTTCCCGGTGTTCAAGCGCAACCTGAGGCAGTGGATGCTGCGGATCACCGCGTACGGCGACCGGCTGCTGGAGGACCTGGACACCCTGGACTGGCCGGAGCCGATCAAGCTGATGCAGCGCAACTGGATCGGCCGTTCGACCGGCGCCCACATCGAGTTTCCGACGGACGTCGCGCCCATCCGCGTGTTCACGACCCGGCCGGACACCGTGTTCGGCGCGACCTACATGGTGCTGGCGCCCGAGCACGAGCTGGTCGACGCGCTGACCGCGGCGGCCTGGCCGGAGGAGACGAAGCCGGCCTGGACCGGTGGGCACGCCACCCCGGCGGACGCCGTCGCCGCGTACCGTGCCTTCGCCGCCGGGGAGACCGAGGCCGAGCGGACCGCCGAGTCGCGGGAGAAGACCGGCGTCTTCACCGGGGCGTCCGCGGTCAACCCGGTCAACGGCGCCCGGATCCCGGTGTTCATCGCCGACTACGTGCTGGCCGGCTACGGCACCGGCGCGATCATGGCGGTACCGGGCCAGGACGAGCGGGACTGGGAGTTCGCGGAGGCGTTCGACCTGCCGATCATCCGGACCGTCCAACCGGCTCCCGGCTTCGAGGGCAAGGCATACGTCGGCGAGGGCCCCGCCATCAACTCGGGGTTCCTGGACGGGCTGGACATCGCGGACGCGAAGAAGGCGATCATCGACTGGCTGGAGGAGCACGGGTACGGCCAGGGCGCCACCACGTACCGGCTGCATGACTGGCTGTTCTCCCGGCAGCGGTACTGGGGCGAGCCGTTCCCGATCCTGTACGACGAGACCGGCCTGCCCGTGGCGGTGCCCGAGTCGATGCTGCCGGTCGAGCTGCCCGAGGTGGCCGACTTCTCACCGAAGACGTACGACCCGGACGACGCCGGGTCCGAGCCGGAGACGCCGCTGTCGCGCGCCCGGGAGTGGGTCGAGGTCGAGCTGGACCTGGGCGACGGGCCGAGGCGGTACGTCCGGGAGACCAACACCATGCCGCAGTGGGCCGGCTCGAGCTGGTACGAGCTGCGCTACCTGGATCCGACCAACGACAAGGCGCTGGTCGATCCGGACAACGAGCGGTACTGGATGGGGCCGAAGTGGCCCGGCGACTGCGGCGGCGTCGACCTGTACGTCGGCGGGGTCGAGCACGCCGTGCTGCACCTGCTGTACGCCCGGTTCTGGCACAAGGTCCTGTACGACCTGGGCCACATCTCGTCCTTCGAGCCGTTCCGCCGGCTGTTCAACCAGGGCTACATCCAGGCGTACGCGTTCACCGACGAGCGGGGCAGCTACGTGCCCGCCGAGGAGGTGTCCGAAGTGGACACCGGGTACCTCTGGAACGGCCGGCCGGTCGTCCGCGAGTACGGCAAGATGGGCAAGTCCCTGAAGAACGTCGTGACGCCCGACGAGATGTGCGCGCACTACGGCGCCGACACCTTCCGGGTGTACGAGATGTCGATGGGTCCGCTGGAGGTGTCCCGGCCCTGGGAGACCCGGGCGGTCGTCGGCGCGCAGCGCTTCCTGCAGCGGGTCTGGCGGGCCATGGTGGACGAGCAGACCGGGGCGACCCCGGTCGTCGACGCGCCGGCCGACGAGGAGACCCGGCGGCTGCTGCACCGCGTCGTCGACGGCGTGCGTACCGACATGGAGGCCCTGCGGTTCAACACCGCCATCGCGAAGCTGATCGAGCTGACCAACCGGATCACCGTGGTCGGCGGCGCGGGTACCCCCCGCGAGGTGGCCGAACCGCTGGTACTGATGATCGCGCCGTTCGCCCCGCACATCGCGGAGGAGCTGTGGCAGCGGCTGGGTCACCCGGACAGCGTCGCGTACGCGGACTTCCCGGTCGCCGACCCGGCGCTGCTGACCGTGGCGTCGGTGACCTACCCGGTGCAGGTGAACGGCAAGGTCCGCGGTCGGGTCGAGGTCGCGGCGGACGCCAGCGAGGAGGCGGTACGGGCGGCCGCGCTGGCCGCCGTCGCCGCGCACGTGACCGGCGAGCCGCGGAAGGTCATCATCGTACCGGGCCGGATGGTCAGCGTCGTCGTCTGAGAAATGTCATACCCCTGGAAGAGAATCCGGGCATGGGAAACGATCCGATAGCGCTCTTCGAGGCCGCGGCCGCCCAGGCCGACCGGGTGGTCGCAGCGGTGCGGGAGGACCAGCTCGCCGACCCGACGCCGTGCACCGAGTGGCGGGTCCGCGACCTCATCAACCACCTGGTGACCGGCAACCTGCTGTTCACCGCGATCGTCGCCGGCACCGAGCGCCCCGACCGCAGCAGGGACCACCTGGGCGACGACCCCCACGCGGCGTTCCGCGACTCGGTCTCGAGGTTGTCCGAGGCCTTCGCCAAGTACGACGTGCTCTCGGGGACCTACGCGACGCCTGTGGGTGAGGGGCCGGGTGCCCTGCTGGTCCAGATGCGCATGTGCGAGCTGGTCGTGCACGGCTGGGACATCGCGCGGGCCACGGGCCAGTCCACCGACTTCGACCCGGTGGTCGTCGCCGCCGCCCGGGCGGGCTACGAGCGGTCGCCGCACCTGCCCCGGGGCGAGGGCAAGCCGTTCGGGGAGGTCAAGCCGGCACCGGCCGGCGCCACCGACGCCGACCGGCTCGCCGCCTTCCTGGGCCGGGAGGTCTCATCCGCAGGAGGTCCGCCATGATCCGGTACACCGTGGCCGACGCGCGGTGCGAGGCCCTGTTCGCGTCCGAGCTTCAGCCATCGGACGCCCCGACGGCGCACATGGTGGCCACGGCGATCGGCCGATCGGTGCGGCGGTACGGCGTCCGTGGCTGTGCCGCCCGGATGGCCCAGGAGTTCGGCGACCACCCCGAGGCGGCCGCCGAGCGGATGCGCTGGGCCCGGCGGCTCGTCGACGCGGCGTTCGCCGCACCTGTCCAGCGGCCGGTGGCCCGGTCCCTGGCGCACGCCGCCTGACCGGCGCGTCACTTCAGATACCTGACGCCATCGGTACAGGTCGTCGACGGGCGGAACGTGCCCTGGCCCGGCTTGACGACGATCGCGCGGGCAGGGAGATTGTCGGGGAAGTTTGGGTCGGCGAGGATCGTGGCCAGCTCCTGCTCCGCCAGGGCCTGCTGCTGCACGCGCGGCGGCGGAGGTGCGGATCTTGGACGTTTGTACCCCCTCCGGCGGGCGTTTCATCGCAGCCTTGATTCATGACTGATGGTGCGGGGCGCGGGCCGGTGCTGGATGTGTACGCGCGGATGAGTCGGGCGTACAACGGGGAGACGATCCAGGTTGATGATCAGGTTGAGGTGTGTCTGGAGGAGTTGGCCAACCGGGGCGCCCGGGTGGGGAGGTGTTCAAGGACAACTCGCTGTCGGCGTGGAAGCCGAACGTGGTGCGCAGGCAGTGGGGGCGTTGATGCGCCGGCTGGAGTCGGGCTTGTCTGACGAGGTGATCGTGTTTGACCTGACCCGGTTTTCTCGGAAGATCATTGAGGCGAGCGGCTGGTGGAGTTGGCCGCCAAGGGGATCCGGGTGTGGTCGTCCCCGGGTGAGTACGACCTGACCACGGCCGACGGGCGGCGACATTTCCGGGAGGCGATGGCGGCGGCGGCCGGCGAGTCAGACAAGATCTCCGAGGGGTGCGGCGCGGGGAGCTGCGTGAGGCCCGCCGGGGTGGCGCCCCGGTCGGTCGCGACCTGGAGGTCGAGGATTTCCTTCTCCTCGGCAGTGAGGTCCGGCGGCGGGTTGCGCACTAGATCGCCGAGGCCGGTGCCCTCGCTGTGCACCTCGGCTCCACCCAGCCGCAGCATCTCCACGAGCTGCTTGATCTGCAGGTAGTAGCCGGGCTCCTCGGCGTGGATCAGGCCGATCACCCGCACCGCTGCGCTCGGTGTCCGGGTGCACCAGGCCATAGTTCGGCGTCAGCGGCGCCCGCCGCCGGATCCGCACCTGCGGTGTCGTCTTCGGCGTGGCCGGTTCGGTCACATCGGTCATCGCTATGGCGTTACTCCCCCGTTGGTCGGTTGGTTTCGGCAGGCCGGGCCGCCGGACCGGGCGGCCTGTCGGCGTTGTCGCGATGCTGCTGGCGGAGCTGGGCCACGCGTTGATGGGATTTACCGATCAGCGCGGCGATGTCCCGGTTGGACAGCCCGTCCGGGCGGGACAGCAGCCGGTCGGCCAACGCCCGCGCGGCGCGGGTGGCGGCGTCCGCCCGCCGCCAGGCGGTGCGGATCTCGGCCAGCAGGGCGTCCAGCTCGTGATCGCCGGTGTGGAACATCAGCCGGGTGGTGGCCGGGTCGACCAGCAGCCGCAGTTGGGCGAACAGGCCGGACAGGTTCCGCGCTTCAAACCACCGCTGCGGCGCACCGATCTCTGCGCGCCACCCGCGCCCGGTCCGGCGAACCAGCACGCCTGCTCGCGGCCCCATCTCAGGCCCCGCCCCCGCTGGCATGCGGATCGGCTTTGACCCCGACCGCGCCCCACAGGTGCACATCCCGGTCGTCCGTTTCAGGATCGGTAGGGTCAGGCCGCCACCGGTGCACCAGGGTGACGCCCGGGTCGAGCACCTCCAGCCCGGCCAGCATCGCCACCACGTCCGCCTTCGGGCGCAGCGCCACGGCCAGCCCGTGTTTGCCGGCCACCTGCTGCGCGGCCCGCGCCCCGGGCGAGTCGCTGTCGGCGGTGACTACCGACACCGCTAGCGCGCTGCCGCCGCACAGAGGCGCGGTCAGCTCCTTGACGATCTGATGCACCTCGGCGTCATCGCCGAACAGGTGCAGGATGGCCAGCAGGGTCACCGCCACCGGCTCGCTGAAATCCAGCAGCCGCCGGGCCTGCTCGACGATGCCGCCTGGGTCGTGCAGATCCGCGTCCAGGCAGTGGGTGGCGCCCTGCGGGGTGCTGGTCAACAGCGCCCGCGCGTGTACCAGCACCAGCGGATCGTTGTCCGCGTACACGATGCGCGACGCGGGGGCGATGCCCTGCGCCACCTCGTGCAGGTTCGGCCGGACGGGCAGGCCCGTCCCGATGTCCAGGAACTGGCGGATCCCCAGCCCCGCCGCCAGATGCCGCACCACCCGCACCATGAAGGCCCGGTTGGCCCGCGCGGTGGCCGGCAGGCTGGGCAGCTTGCCAGCCAGCTCGTCGGCGGCGTCCCGGTCGGCCTTGAAGTTGTCCTTCTCACCCAGCCAGTACCCGTAGATTCGGGCCGGGTGTGGCCGGTTGACGTCGAACCCCGTCGTCTGATGCGCCCTCATCCCAGACGGCTCCCTCGGGTTCGCCCGGCGGCATGACGGCCACCGGCCGACCCGCCGCCGGCAACCGGCGCGGTGCGCTGAGCGGCCAGCCGAGTCATCAACGGCCGCTGATCGCCGCCGACCGCGTCCCGGCGTATCCACTCACCCACCGTGATGATCGGCAACGCCTGGGTCGGTTGCGTCCATTCCTCCGCCGCATCCCGGTACGGGGCCGGCGGCTCACGCCGCCAACGCGCCCGGGCTGTCGACGCGGGTACACATACCGTCCGCAGTCGGACCAGCTCCTGCGTACCGGCGGCAAGCTCCCACCCGGTCACCAGCCACAACCCAGGCCACCGAGCCCGCATCACGGCCCCGGTCACCCAGAACTCGTAACCGGACCAGTAACCAACGCTCGGCGAATACTCCACCGAGTCGACCCACAACACGTCACCGGCGGCAAACGGCGCCCGATCCTCGTACATGACTCCCCTCCACATCGGACCTGCCTCGCGCGCCCGACCGTCCAGCCACAACCTCTACCGGGTCGGCGTAACCCAGGGAGAGGGGGCCAGAGGGCCGGACGCGCTCACCTTGACGACACGGACCCATGTCAGCGAACCGCCAAGGAGTCTGCAGTGGCTGAGTAGGGATACTGCGCCGTCGAGAAGCGGGGCCGTATCGATAAACGCTCATGATCAACATCAGCTCGTTCGATTCCAGACGGTTGATCATGTGCGGCGTAACCTAGACTCGATCGACCCTGGTTGCTGCACTTCTTTCGGCGATGGAGCCGCTGGTATGGATCCTCGGCGCGACAGGCGATGCCACCGTTGCGGTACACGGTTGGCTCACGACAACGCGGGCGGCTACTGCGCACCGTGCAAGGTGGCTAGTCGCGATCGGTTTGCGGCTCCCCCCGAGGTTCCGGCCGATTTCTGGGATAACGAGACAATTAGGGAGACTCTGGCATGCCGTCACATGGGACAAGTGATCCGGGCGTACCGCTGCCATCCGTTCCACGGTCGCCGGCCGCTCCCGCAAGAGGTCGTAGCGGGTTGGCTCGGCGTGACCCAGGGGCAGCTCAGCCATATCGAGACCGGGCCGCCCATCGTTCATCTCGACCGTCTGATCCACTGGGCGCGCTTGCTGCGCGTCCCTCCATCGTGCTTGTGGTTCGCCCTCCCGGAGGACCGCGCCACCCGACCCGGCGGTCTCCTGCTACCGACAGCAAAGCCGCCAGCCGAAGCCTTCGGCGATGTTGGGATCCCGTTGTGGTGGGGTCCTGTAGACGTGGTTGATGCGTCGTTGTGGTGGGCGCCCGGGGATACCGTCGAGATAGTCAGTCAGTTCAGCGGGAGGGACCTTACATTGGACCGACGCGGGGCGACGTTCACTCTCGCGGGCGTGGTCTTCGGAAGCACCCTGCTGGAGCCGCTTGAACGCTGGCTATCTGATCTGGACGAGCGGCCGTCGTCATCTGGCCCGGGGGAAAGATCTGCCCCGAGTCGTCGCAGGGCAATTGGCTATCAGGAAGTCGAGCAAATTGAAAACGCGGCACGAGTCTTCCGTGATTGGGACGACCGATTCGGTGGTGGGTTGCGACGCAAGGCTGTGGTTGGACAGTTGAACGAGGTTGCCGATCTATTGCGAGGCTCCTACCCGCAGGAAATACGGCGTCGTCTGTTCAGGACAATGGCGCAACTCTCGGAGACGGCGGCCATCATGTCGTGGGACTGTGGCGACCAGGCTCTCGCTCAACGGTACTATGTGCTGGGTCTTCGTGCATGCAAGCCCGCCGATGACCGCGCATTTGCTGCGAACATTATGGCCGGTATGGCTCGGCAGCTTGTGTACCTCGGCCATGTCCATGATGCGCTGGAACTGGTTAGGCTCGCTCAAGAAAGCTCCGCCGGCCATGCGACCGCAGCCGTTCGATCGATGCTGCACACCCGGGAGGCATGGGCATTCTCCAAGCTCGGCCGTATCTCAGCCTTCCGTCGGGCGACCGCCAAAGCCGAAGACGCATTGGCCGGCGCGAGGCCCGCTGAAGAGCCCGACTGGATCGCCTATTTCGACCGAGCTGAACTGGAAGGCACGACCGGTGGCCGCCTGCTGGAACTGGCTCATGAGCGGCCGGAACTCGCCGAAGAGACCGCCGAGCGGATCAAACAGGCGATAGCTCTTCGCCGCCCGGGTCGGCTTCGTAGTTTCGCGCTTGACCAGATAGGGCTTGCCGAGGCGCGGCTCGTCCAGGGCGAGATGGAGGAGGCTTCACGGCTCGGCCACGAGGCCGCCGCCTCGGTTGAGCAGACGCCCTCAGACCGAGTTCGTGTCCAGCTTGCCGAGTTTTATCACCACAGCGATACATACGACAACATTGCGGCCATCGCGAACCTGCGCAACCGAATCCAGCCGCTTTTGTCGTCGCAGCCTGCGTAATGTTCGGAGGAGCCGTTTGCCCCGCATCGCAATTACCGGCCACATGAATCTGACCACCGCGAGCGCGCCGCTGATCTACAGAGAAATCGTCGACCTATTAGGACAAAACGAAGGGGGCGACCTAGTCGGCATAAGTTGTATCGCACGCGGTGCCGATTCGATCTTCGCGCAAGCAATTCTCGATCTCGGCGGAAAACTGGAAGTCATTCTACCAGCGGCCGACTATCGAGAAACGAAGGTAAAACCCGATCACGCGGAACAGTTTGACGAATTGCTGCGCCGTGCGACAGCGGTCCGGGTAATGCCCTTTGCCAAGGCGAGCCGAGAAGCATACGAAGCGGCGAACAATTCCCTCCTTTCATCCTGTGACCGGCTTTTTGCTGTTTGGGACGGTCGAAGCGCTGTGGACCAAGGCGGCACCGGCGCAGTCGTCGAAGAGGCTCGTTTACGGGGCATAGGCGTTGACATCATTTGGCCAGATGGCGCAGCCCGAGCTTGATCGGTGCCGGCGGTGTCCGACTCGCGTTTGGCGAGGCGGATGGGCAGTTGTGGTACGCCTGGAACGGGTCCCGAGAGCTGCACGTCGGAACCATGTACCAGGGCAGGCTCTCGCTAGGTGACGGTGGTGGAACGTCCAGATGCGGGCGTCGATGGTCCAGTACGAGCCGGCGTTCGGCGCCCCCGGCTTCCACAGGTAGACCAGCAACACGCCACGCGTGACCGTGGTATCTGCGCCGGCTGTGCTGGTGGTGGAGCCGTTGTAGTCGGTGCGGAAGTGGCCGAGCTGCTGGTCCTTCAGGACCGCTACAGCCGCTCTGATCTGCTCGGCCTGGTGGTGAAGCTGGGCGCGCCCGGCCGGGCAGAGCACCCGGTCGAACAGCATCGCGTCTTGGCTGTAACCGCCGAGCGGTCCATAGTCCAGGTAGCGGGCCGCCGCACACTTGGGACAGTCCGCCCCGGTCGGCCCGTGGTAGACCGCGAAGGTCCAGAACCAGCCGCCGGGTACACCACACACCAGCAGCAGGGCAACGGCCAGCAGGCACAGCATGGTGACCCGACGGCGGGGCCGCTGATCGGCCAGCACCACCACGGTGGCCCCGGCCGCTACCAAAGCCAGCTACAGACCCACCGTGAACGCGACTGACGCGGCGAGGCCGCCGCTGGGTGCAGCCAGGTCCACACCAACCCGACCAGGCAGGCCACCACCGTGGCCACCATGACGAGCGCGATCATCCACCAGCGGCGGCGCGGGACGATCTGCACCCCGCGTGTGCCCCATGGAACCTCGCCCGCGGGTCAGTCAGTCCCGGTCCAGGACTCGACGCAAAGGTCTGCGGGGTCTCGATCGGTGTTGGGGCGGGACCGGCGTCATCGGGTGCCGGCTTCCGCACGGGGTCCTCGCCCCGTGCGAGGGAATCACCAGCCATCGTGACGCTTATCGATAGCCACGGGCACGCTTTGCCCGACAGTAGGCCGGGTCAGCGTCGGCATTGTCCGGTCTGCTGCGGGACAGCACCCGATCGTTCCGCACTGCTCCCGCCGGCTGCGCTGTTATCAAACGTTATTGGCCCCCAGCGGCCGGCAATGATGGCGAACCGGGCCCTGTACCGTCCTAGGAATAGGTTAACGGCGGCAGGCCCCGTCAGCTGGATCGAGTCAGCAGGAGTCAGCAGCTTGTGCCGGATCCATGCTAGGTCGGCAGGTCAGGAAAGGAGTGGCAGAGTCACGGGAAGAGATCACCGGGAACGCTGCCGGTCTCCGCTTCATGCCACATACGTACCCATCTCCACTCAGGGGATCCCGGGAGAAGGCACGAACCAGCAGGTCAACGTCCTGCGCATGCTTGGTGAAGCCGAGTCCTCCGGGGGCGGGAGCGCAGGTTCGAATCCTGCCGGTCCGGGCACCCAACGGCGAGCCTCGTCGCAGTCGGGCGCCCGCTCATGTCTGACGCCTGGAACACTGTCCGCCCGGAGGGTCGATCATGGTTACTAAAGTGACTCTTGACCCAGGGGGTGCAGGCGTCCAAGATCTCCCGGCTAGGCGTGGGCGATGGGGTGGCGCGGCTCGTAGATGCCGAGTTCGGCGCCGCCGGGCAGGCGCAGCGCGGTGATCAGTCCCCAGCCCCGGTCCACGACCGGACCGGTGACCTCGGCACCCCGGGCGGTCAGGTCGGCGAGGGTGGCCTCGATGTCGTCGCACATCAGGTACAGCTCGTTCCTGGTCCCGCCTTCGGCGGGATGGACGGCCAGCTCGGACGGGGGGAGCGCGAAGATCGGCCAACCGCCGCCGGCGTCCACCGACGGGAAGTCGAACACGTCGCGAAGGAACGCGCGTACCTCCTCGGCGGCCGGGCTGTAGATGATCGTGTGGGCCCCCGTGATCATGTGGCTCCCTTCACCAGTGCGAGACGTTCGGCACGCAGCCGTTGTGACCAGGTGTCGTCCAGCGGCTCCAGGGCATCCTGGCCGGTGGCCCACCCGAGCAGCAGGTCGGCGAGGGCCGGGTTGCGGGACAGGGCCGGGCCGTGCGAGTAGGTACCGAGCACCGTACCGGACCACGCGCCTTCGGTACGGCCGTCGTTGCCGATGCCGGCGGTCACCGTGGCGAGGGACCGGACCTCCGGGCCGAGGTGGGTACGCCCGCCGTGGTTCTCGAAGCCGGTCAGCGTCGGCAGGCCGAGGCCGGGGTCCACGTCGCCGGCCAGCTCGCCGACGGCCCGTGTGGGTCCCCGGTCGGAGGACAGGTCGAGCAGTTCCAGGCCGGTACACCGCTGGCCCTTGGCGTAGAACGACGCGCCCATGAGCTGGTACCCCGCGCAGACGGCGAAGACCACCGCCCGACGGTCGACCGCCTTGCGCAGCCCGCCGTCGGCGATCAGCCGTTCGGCCGCCAGTGCCTGCGGGCCGTCCTCACCGCCACCGAGGAGGTACACGTCGGCGTCGACCGGGACCGGTTGGTCCGAGCGCACCTCGACCGCTTCGACGGACAGGCCACGAAGTGCCGCCCGGCGGGCCAGGATCAGCAGGTTGCCCCGGTCGCCGTAGGTGGACAGCAGGTCGGGGTACACCCACACGATCCGCAGGCGCGACTCAGTTGACACGGTCCAACTCCGCTCGGATGTCCTGGAACGCGGTGTAGTTGGCGATGACCTCCAGCCGCCCTGGCGGTACCGCCGCCACCGCCTGCGCGAACGTCGGTACGTGCTGGAACGGCACCTCGTTGACCTCCAGCCGGACGGCCAGGTCGTAGGCGCGGTCCCCGGTGATCAGGACCGGCCGGCCGCGCAGCGGCCCGAAGTCGACGTCGAAGAGCCACGAGGTGTCCAGCCCGTCCGGGTCGCGGGCGTTGATGGACAGCAGCGTCGGTGCCTGGTCGGCCATGTCGAAAGCCTCCAGCCAGCCGGCCGGGTTCTTCGCCAGCAGCAGCCGGATCGCCCGGCCGTCCCGCTGCACCTGGGCGTACCGGCCGGCGATCGAGGTCACCTCGGCCAGCCGGGGCAGGGCGTCGGCCGGCGGTACCCCGAACCGCGCGGCCACGGCGAGCGCGGTGGCGGCGTTGGCGCGGTTGACCCGGCCGGGCAGCTGCAGCTGGACCTCGTACCGCGCGCCGCCCGGGGCCACGACCGCGGATCCGTCCAGTGTCCACTGTGGAGCGGGGCGGCGCAGCCAGCAGTTCGTGCAGTGCCAGTCGGCGTCGGGCGCGCCGCCGCCGGACGCGAGGTCCGGCACCGCGGAGCCGGCGCGGGCGATCGCCCCGCCGCACTCCGGACAGACCCAGGAGTCGTCATGCCAGCGCTGGCCGGCCGCGACCCAGGTGATCGAGGTGCCTACCGAGGCGGCCCACACGACCATCGGGTCGTCGGCGTTGGCCACGAGGTGTACCGGCTGGTCGCGCAGCGCGTCCCGCCAGAGCTGCGCCATCATCGCCACCTCCTTGGCCCGGTCGAGCTGGTCGCGCGACAGGTTGAGCAGCGCGATCACCTTCGGGTTGGTGGCGGCACGGACCTGGGGCAGGTAGTGCTCGTCGACCTCCAGGACCGCGTACGGGGTGTCCCCGGCCTTGGCCAGTGCGGAGGTGTGGCCGGTGGGCATGTTGGCGCCGTACGAGTTCGTGGCGACCGGGCCGAGTACCCCGACCGCCGCCGCGGTCAGCCGGGTTGTCGTGGTCTTGCCGTTGGTGCCCGAGACGAGCGCGATCTGCCGGCCGCTCGCGAGGTTGGCGAGCAGGTCGGGATCGATGATCAGACCGAGCCGGCCGCCGATCACCGAGCCGTCGCCGCGCCCGGTGGCCCGGGAGAGGGCCGCGGCGCTGCGCGACACCGTCGTGGCGAGCCGGGTCCGGAGCGGTCTGCGCGTCGTCACCCGCACGAGGGTAGCGGAGGACCGGGACGCGAACGACGCTGGCGCCGCCCTCCACTTCGCCCCACCCGGAGCCCGACCGGCCCGGGAATCCATGCCCCGAACGGCGGTTCATGGCGGTTTGTCGCGACCCGGTAGGGACCGTCCTCCATCTCCCTCCACCCCTGCTGAGCTGCGCGTTTGTGCCACCGAGCGGGCTTGAGTCGGGTGGTTTACCGTTGACGGTGGAGGGAAGTGGAGTACAGTGGGGCGCGGTGGTAGGGCTGGGAGGCTCTACCCGCCCACGGGGACGGGCGAGGAGGTGGGGTCGTGTTTCTCGGCACCCACACCCCGCGCCTGGACGACAAGGGGCGGCTGATCCTCCCCGCGAAGTTCCGGGACGAGCTGGCGGGAGGTGTCGTGATCACCAAGGGGCAGGAGCGCTGTCTGTACGTGTTCCCGACGCCCGAGTTCCAGCGGATCGCCGGGCAGCTTCGCGAGACGCCGGTCACCCACAAGGCAGCCCGGGCGTACGGCCGGGTGTTCTTCGCCAGCGCGCACGACGAGGTGCCCGACAAGCAGGGCCGGGTCACCATCCCCGGCCACCTGCGGGAGTACGCCGGGCTGGACCGCGAACTCGTGGTGATCGGGGCGAGCACCCGGGTGGAGATCTGGGACAAGCAGTCCTGGGACAGCTACCTCGCCGAGAGCGAAGAGGAGTTCGCCGGCATCGAGGAGGGGGTGCTGCCCGGCGGGCTGTGACGGCATGAGGTGCCGGCTCGGCAGGGCCGGCGCGACCGTTCGCCGCCGTACCGCGAGATCTCCAGCCGCTCGTGCTCCTGGCATCCCTTCCCCGATGCCAGGAGGGCGAAGCGGATGGGGATCCGGCGGTACGGCGGCGGCGGCGACCAGGGGAACCGGTGGACCGCGAACCACCCGGACCGCGCCTGGTGAGCAAGGGGGTCGAGATGGGGAGCCGGGCAGGGCACACCCCGGTACTGCTGGAGCGGTGCCTGGAGCTGCTGGATCCCGCCCTTGCCGCACCGGGCCGCTCCGGACGGAACGCGATCCACGTCGACGCCACGCTGGGTCTGGGCGGGCACGCGGAAGCGGTGCTCACCCGGTACCACCGTTTGGTCCTGGTGGGGTTGGACCGCGACCCGCAGGCGTTACGCCTGGCCGGGGAGCGGCTGGCCGCGGAGCGTGACCGGACGCACCTCGTGCACGCCGGGTTCGACGAGCTGCCCGACGTGCTCGACGACCTGGGGTACGGGCCGGTCGACGGGGTGCTGTTCGACCTCGGTGTCTCCTCGATGCAACTGGACGAGCCGGCGCGCGGGTTCTCGTACGCGCAGGACGCGCCGCTGGACATGCGGATGGACCCGACCCGGGGCCGGACCGCGGAGGAGGTGGTCAACACCTACGATGCGGCCAGCCTGGCGCGGATCCTCCGCCGGTACGGGGAGGAGCGGTTCGCGCGCCAGATCGCCGCCGCGATCGTGCGGGAGCGGGCGAGGTCCCGGATCGTCTCGTCGGCGCGGCTGGCGGAGCTGGTGCGCGGTGCCATCCCGGCGCCGGCCCGGCGCACCGGCGGCAACCCGGCGAAGCGCACGTTCCAGGCGCTGCGCATCGAGGTCAACGGCGAACTCGACGCGCTTTCCGCGGCGCTACCGGCGGCGCTGGACCGGCTGGCCGTCGGCGGGCGGGCGGTGGTGCTGTCCTACCACTCGCTGGAGGACCGGATCGTCAAGCAGGCGATGGCGGTACGGGCCCGGTCGTCGGCCCCGGTCGACCTGCCGGTCGAGCCGGTCGGGTCGGGGCCGCGGCTGCGGCTGCTGACCAAAGGGGCGGAGCTGCCGTCCGACGCCGAGGTCGCGGCGAACCCGCGGGCCGCGTCGGTACGGCTGCGGGCCGCCGAACGGATAGATGAACGCAAGAGGGTGCGGGTCAAGGCGATGCACCAGCCCGGTACGCGTGGGGGCGCGAGGGGCCGGATCACGAACGATTAAGGGGAGGGGACATGACGACGTCGACCGCGACGACGCTTCGTCGCGAGGCAACCGCGGGTAACCGCCCGCGTAAGCCGGGCCTGCGGGTGGCCCCGCCGGCTCCGGTGGTATCGGTGCCGCGCGCGCCGTTCGTCGCGCTGGTGCTGGTCGTGGTGGTGGCCGGGGTGCTCGGCATCCTGGTGCTCAACACGAAGATCAACGAGAACGCGTTCCGGCTGTCCCACCTGCAGGACCAGCAGAGCGCGCTGGACCAGCAGGAGCAGCAGCTCGACCAGCACCTGGCCACGCTTGAGGCGCCGAACAGCCTGGCCGCCGCGGCGCACCGGCTGGGCCTGATCTCGTCCGGCACGCCGGCGTACCTGCCGCTGCCGAACGGGCAGTCGGTGGGTGTGCCGCAGCCGGCCGCGCCGGGCGCGGGGGCTGTGCAGTCCGCGCCGGGCGCGGCGGGTCAGCCGGGGCGCTGAGC
>JBKPCQ010000206.1:0-5673 GCA_046727455.1 Actinomycetota bacterium
GCGTCGTCGGGCAGGAACGGCAGGTGCCCGTGGTTGCGCACGTTCGCCGAGTGGATCTCCCCGTCGCCCGAGCGTAGCGAGTGGATCAGCCCGACGGCCGCCTCGGAGTAGAACGCGCCGCCCCGCGCCGCGAGCAGCTCCGGCTTGGTGTCGAGGGTCGGGTCGGCGTACATCCTCAACAGCTCCGCCTCGATCCCGGCCACCTGCTGGCCCCTGGTCGGCGCCCCGCGCTCCTCCCGGACCACCTCGTCGTGGCAGTAGAAGTAGCGCAGGTAATACGACGGTACACACTCCAATGTGGACAGTACCGGCGCCGGGATCCGGACCTCGCCGGCAAGCTCCGGCAGGTGCGCGGCGAGCAGCTCGGGCAGCCGGTCCACGCCGTCGACGTAGGCGCCGCGCTCCCAGGTGAGGTGGTTGAGCCCCACGTGGTCCAGCGTGACCGCCTCGGGCGGTACCCCGAGCATCCCGGCGAACCGGCGTTGGAACCCGATGGCAACGTTGCACAGCCCGACCGCGCGGTGCCCGGCGTCGAGCAGCGCCCGGGTGACGATGCCGACCGGGTTGGTGAAGTCGACGATCCACGCGCCCGGTGCGGCGAGCTTGGCGGCGCGCGCGGCCACGTCGAGGACCAGCGGTACCGTCCGCAACGCCTTCGCGAGGCCGCCGGCGCCGGTGGTCTCCTGGCCGACGCGGCCGCAGTCGAGCGGGAACGTCTCGTCGGAGATGCGGGCCTGCTGGCCGCCGACTCGCAACTGGATGATGACGAAGGACGCGTCGACCAGGCCCACGTCGAGGTTGGCGGTCCAGGTCACCTGCCCGGAGTGGCCGTGGTGGCGGAAGATTCGGGCGGCGAACGGCCCGACCACGTCCAGCCGTTCGCGGGCCGGGTCGACGAGAACCAGCTCGTGCACATCGGGAAACAGCCGGGCGAACCCGTCGACCAGTTCCGGGGTGTATGTCGAGCCGCCGCCGACAACAGCGATCTTCATCCTTTGACTCCAGTCAGGGTGACGCCTTGGACGAACGCCTTCTGCGCGAAGAAGAAGACGACGATCACCGGGAGGATGGCGAACACCGTCGCCGCGGTGACCAGGTTCCACGCGACCGCGTGGAGGGTGCGGAACGAGGCGATGCCCAGCGAGATCGTCCAGTTGGCCTGGTTCTCGCTGGTGTACAGGAACGGGCCGTAGTAGTCGTTCCAGGCGTAGAAGAACTGGAACATGGCGGTCGCCGCGATGCCCGGCCGGGCCATCGGCCAGACCACCTTGAGCAGGGTCCGCCACTCACCGCAGCCGTCGACCCGCGCGGTGTCCAGGTACTCGTCGGGGATCGTGAGCATGAACTGGCGCAGCAGGAAGATGGAGAAGGCGTCGCCGCAGAGGGTCGGCAGGATCAGCGGCCAGAGGCTACCGGTCAGGCCGTAGTAGGCCCACATCGAATACAGCGGTACCGCGGTGATCTGCGGCGGCAGCAGCATCATGCAGATCACCGCGAGGAAGGCCAGCCGCCGGCCGCGCCATTTCAGCTTCGCCAGGGCGTACGCGGCCGGGACGCTGGACGCGATCGTGAAGACCGTGGAGAGGCCGGCGTAGAGCACGGTGTTCCACAGGTACCGCGGCATGTCGGTCTTGCGGAAGACCGCGAGGTAGTTGCCGGGGTGCCAGCCGTGCGGCCAGTACTGGCTGCTGAGCGACTGGCTGCTGGACATGAACGAGGTCAGCACGATGAACAGGAACGGCGTGAGGAACATGATCGACAGGGCGATCGCGACGCTGTGCTGCGCGACGAACAGCAGCAGGGCGCGCCGGCGCCGCCGGGCCGCGTAGCCGTTACGGTCCGGCCGGCTGCGGTGGCGCTGCGGCACAGTCGGGGCGTAATGGGTCATGACGGCTCCCCCGACAGCGAACGGCTCCGCCTGATCACGATCGCCACGACGACGAACGCCACGATGAACAGGACGATCGCCATCGCGCTGGCGTAGCCCAGTTTGTTGTATTTGAAGCCTTTCATATAGAGCCACAACGGGTAGGTGAACGTCGAACCCTCGGGGTCACCGAAGGCGGACGAGACCCCGCCACCCCCGGTGACCGCCTGGCCGTTGGCCGCCGATGAGGCGACCGCCGCCTGGGTGAAGTACTGCAGCGCGCTGATCACGCCGGTGATCGCGGAGAACGCGATGACCGGGGACAGCGTCGGCAGGGTCACCAGCCGGAAGCGCTGCCAGGCGGTGGCGCCGTCCAGCGCGGCCGCCTCGTGCAGGTTCGCCGGCACGTCCAGCAGCGCCGCGAGGAAGATCACCATGGTGTTGCCGATCCCCCACAGGGCGAGCAGGGTGAGCGAGGGCTTGGCCCAGGCCGGGTCGTTGAACCACAACGGCCCGTCGATGCCCACGGCGGACAGCACCCGGTTCACCGGGCCGGCGCCGGGCTTGAGGACGTACACGAAGGCCAGCGCGCCGGCCACGGGCGGTACCAGCGCTGGTAGGTAGAAGATCGTGCGGTAGATCGAGGTACCCCGGCGCACGCTGGCGACCAGCAGGCCGGTACCGAGGCCGAACAGGACCTGCGCGGGCACCATGACGGCGACCAGCCAGAGGGTGTTCCGTACTGACTTGAGCAGGTTCGCGTCGTGCAGCATGTTCTCGTAGTTGCGCAGGCCCACCCAGGTCGGCGGGGTCAGCAGGTTGAACCTGGTGAACGAGAAGTACAGCGCGGACAGCAGCGGGTACACCAGGAAGACGGCAACGCCGATCAGCGCGGGGGCCATGAACGACAGCGCGGTCAGCTGCTGGCGGGTCGGCTTGCGCAAGATCCGGGCGCGGCGCGGCGGAGCCGCCGGCCGCCGGTCGGTGGCGCGGTGCGGGGTCAGGGTCGTCGTCATCGTCACTCGCCCAACGCCTGGTTGATCGCGTCGTCGAGCCGGCGCAGGGCGCGGTCGAGGTTGCCGACCTTGCCCGCCTGCCAGTCGTTGACGAACGCCTGGGCGACGTCCTGGTACGCGGTGCCGTTGGCGGACAGCGGCGAGGTGCTCGACCTGGCGTTGGCCGAGATCCCCAGGAAGACCTTGAAGGCCGCGTCCGCGGACAGGGCCGGCGAGCGCAGGGCGCTGGTCAGGGTCGGCACGTTCTTGATCACGTTGGCCAGGTTGACGACCGACTCGGTGTCGGTACTGAGGAACTTCAGGAACTGCCAGGCCGCCTCGGGGTTGCGGCTGTTGCGGGAGACCCCCATCACGTTGCCGATGACGAACCCCGAGCCGTACAGGTCGGGCCGGCCGTCCGCGACCGGCATCGGCGCGACCCCCCAGTCGAGGTCGGCCGGCTCGTCAGCCGCGATGGAGGCGATCCGCCATTCGCCGTCGAGGTTCATCGCCACCTGGCCCTTTTCAAACGCGTTGTCGGCGCTCCCCTCGTCGCCGAACGTGGACTGGAACTTGCGCAGCTCCTCGTAACCGTAGAAGTCGATCAGTTTCTTCTGCCAGGTCAGCAGCGTCTTCCAGGCCGGATCGGTGCCGAGGACGGAACGGCCGTCGTCGTCCAGCCAGCGCGCCCCGGTCAGCGCGGCCAGGTGGCCGATCGAGTTCTCGTAGAAGCCGGACAGCGGGTCGAAGCCGATCTGCTTCAGGCTGCCGTCGGTGTTGCGGAGGGTCAGCGCCCGGGCGTCGTCGGCCAGTTCGGTCAGGTTCCGGGGCGGCTTCGCGATGCCGGCGTCGGCGAACAGCTTCTTGTTGTAGTAGAGCCCGTACGCGTCGGCCAGCAGCGGCATGGCGCAGCGCCGCTCGTCGAAGCTGGTGTACTGCTGCACCAGCGACGGGATGTCGCTCAGGTCGACGTGGTCCCGGGCCAGATACGGGGTCAGGTCCCGCCAGGCGCCGGTCGAGCAGAACTTGCCGACGTTGTCGGTGGTACCGGACAACGCGACGTCGGGCCCCTGGCCCGCGCCGATCGCCTGGGTGGTCTTGTCGTCGTCCTGGCCGGCCTTGACCACGACCTTGACCTGCGGGTACCGGGCCTCGAACCGGTCCACCGCCTGCTGGATGGCGTCCGCCTCGCGGTCCGTGAAGAAGTGCCAGAACTCGACGGTGCCGGTGGCGACCGTGCCCGGCGGCGCGATGGTCTGCCGCGGTGGACTCGGTACGCAGCCGGCGGCGGGGACCGCGGCCAGCAGGAGGAAGGCGGCGGCTCGGGCGGCGCGGCGCCGTAACGGGAACAAGGACACACTCCTATCGGGTCAGCTTGTTCAGGTTGCGGATGAGCTCTTCGCGGACGTCGGCCAGCGCGGCGTCGAGCGCGCCGAGCAGGACCGCGTCGTCGGCGATGCCGGTGACGGCGATGCGGGTGTCGGGCGAGCCGGCGGTACCGCTGGCCGCCTCGACGGCGTCGCGCAGGGCGATCCCGCCGGCCTGGCCGACCTCCCCGGCCAGGACCACCAGGGCGGGGTCGAGGACGGCGACGACCACGGCCAGCCCGACCGCGATCCGCCCGGCCAGCTCGGCGAGCATCGCGGGGTCGGCCCGGGCGACGGCCTCTCCGGGCGTGTCGGCCTCGATCCCGTACCCCCTGGCGAGCGCGAGCACGGCCTGGCCGCCGACGAGATCGTGCAGATTCGGTCCCGGGTGCGGGGAGGGGGTCGGCCCCTGCGGCACGTAGCCGATCTCCCCGGCGCCGCCGCTGGCGCCGCGCAGCAGCGTGCCGCCCAGGTCGATGGCGAGGCCGAGGCCGACGCCGAACCAGAGGAGTACGAAGCTGTCCGCGGTACCGGCCACGCCCCGGCGCCGCTCGGCCACCGCGGCGAGGTTGACGTCGTTGTCGACGCAGACCGGTACCCCGAGCGCGGCGCGCAGGTCGCCGGCGAGGCCGGGCCGGTCCAGCCCGGGGACGTGGACGTGGTGCACCCGGTCGGCGCGGCGGTTGTAGGCCCCGGGCACCGCGAGCTGGACCCGCCGCAGCCGGTCCACCGGTACCCCCGCCTCGGCGCACTGCAGCGTGACCGCGTCCCGGATGGCCGCCTCGACGCTCGTGCTCGCCAAGTCGACGGCCAGCTCGGCGCGCCCCCGGATGGTACCGGTCAGATCGCTCACCGCGACCGCGAGCGCCGGGCGGGGCCGCCCGGCGGTCTCCCGTACCGACACCGCCATGGCGTAAGCCGCGTCCGGATTGGCCGCGTAGATTTCCGCGTTCGGTCCCGGCCCGCCCGACGTGTGCCCGGTCACCACGGCGAGGCCGGCCTCGGTCAGCCGGCGCAGCACCTCGGAGGTGGTGGGCTTGGAGAGTCCGGTCAGTTCCCGCAGGTCGTTACGGGTGAGGGTGCTGCCGTCCAGCAGGAGGCCGAGCGCCGCGCTCTCGTTCATGGCGCGCAGCAGCTTCGCCGAGCCGGCCAGCCGGACCATCGAACTCCGTCTGTTAGACAAATTGACTAACTAATGGCCGCAACAGTAAGGCCCGGTCGCGGCGGCGGTCAACCCTCCGTCCGGCCGGGAATGGCGACGCCGACCGGTCGCGCCGCTCGGCGATCCCGCGACTGTCCTAAGCGGACTGTCGCACGGCGACTGTGCACAATGGAGCCACTTGCCCGAAATCCTGGACGGAACGGCCGCGAAGTGGCAGCGTGTGGGGCATGGCGGAGACTGGAATCAACCCGACGGCCGCAGCGCTGTTGGGCCTGTTGCACG
>JBKPCQ010000207.1:0-5326 GCA_046727455.1 Actinomycetota bacterium
GTACCGAGTAGGCCGCCGCGACGGCGGCGACGGCGCACGGTGCGCTCGGCGGCGGCCGCGCCGGGCGGCCGGGTCAGCACCGCGGTGCGCAGCGCGGCGAACTCCGCCGCGAGCGGATCCCGCTCAAGCATCGTGACCTCCCTCCGGGTGCGCGTCGACGAGCTGCTCGGCGAGGGTAGTACGGGCGCGGTGCAGCCAGGACTTCACGGTGCCCTCGGCCACCCCCAGCTCCTCGGCGATCACGGACACCGGAAGGTCGGCCAGGTAGCGCAGCACGATCGCGCGCCGCTGCCGCTCGGGCAGCCGGGCCAGCGCCGCCACCAGGGCCACCCGGTCGGGGCCGGGCCCCGGGACGGCCTCTTCGCGCTGCCGCCGGGCGAAGGCCAGCGCGGTGCGTACCCGCCGCCACCGGCTGGTCGCCAGGTTCCACGCCACCCGCCGTACCCAGGCCGCCGGGTCGTCGTACCCGATCAGCTCGGTCCACCGGGCCAGCGCCCGGCAGAACGCCTCCTGGACCAGGTCCTGGGCCTCGGCCAGGTCTCCGGTGTGCGCGAAGAGCTGCACCGCCAGCGAGTGGTAGTGGGCGGCGTAGAACTCGCTGAAGTCTTCGGTGCGCGGCTGGTCCAAAGGGCGGCTCCGGGGCGGCTGGGCCGTCGACGATACCGCGATCAAGGTATCCGTACCGTCCCCCTTCCGGTCCCGATCGTCGACTACACGCCTGGGAACGCCGCGCGGTTGCGGTCCGCGAGCAGGCAGGCGGCCGCGACGGCCAGCCGCTTGCGCCCCGGTACCGTGGCCCGCCGCGTGAACACGTCGTACCCGCTCGCCTCGATCTCGTCGAGGATCCCCCGGTACAGCCGGTAGGCCGCCCGGACGCACGGCCGGGAGCCCGCGGCGAGCAACGGGATCCCCGGCGCCGCCCGGCGGTAGTGCTCCCGCGCCCGGTCCACCTCGAAGGCGATCAGCCGGCGGACCGGCCCGGTGAGCCGCCCGGCCCGCAGGTCGGCGGGGGCCACCCCGAACCGTGCCAGGTCGGCCAGCGGCAGGTACACCCGGCCCCGGTCGAGGTCCTCGGACACGTCCCGGATGAAGTTGGTGAGCTGGAACGCGAGGCCGAGCTGGCGGGCCGGCTCCCGGGCCGCGCCGGGGTCCTCGGCGCCGAGGATCGGCAGCATCATCGTGCCGATCACCGCCGCCGAGCCCTCCATGTAGTCGAGCAGGTCCCGGTACGTCGGGTAGGCGGACACCGTCAGGTCCATCGCCATCGAGCGCAGGAACGCCGCGAAGTCGGCCCGGTCGAGCTGGAAGACCTCCAGGGTGTGCAGGACCGCCGGCAGGATCGGATCGCTCACCCGGACCCCGGCCAGCCCGGCGAGGAACCGGTCGCTCCAGGCCCGCAACCGCACCGCCCGGTCCCTGGGCGCCGCGCCGTCCATCGCGTCGACGATCTCGTCCGCGTACCGCGCGAAGCCGTACAGAGCGTGCACGTGGCGCCGCTTCCAGGCCGGTAGGAGCCGGGTGGCCAGGTAGTAGGTACGCCCGTGCCGGCGGTGGACCCGCCGGCACAGTTCGTACGACGCGCTGATGTTCACGATCCCCCAATGCTGACCCGGCACGCTTCCCGTCGGATGATGGGCGACGTGCGCAAGGTATCTGGACCAACCGAACGTGTGGTCATCGTCGGCGCCGGGCTGGGCGGCCTGGCCTGCGCGCTGCACCTGGCCGCGGCCGGCCGCGAGGTGACGGTCGTCGAGCGGGAGCCGGTACCGGGGGGCCGCGCCGGGCGGCTCACCATCGGAGGGTACGAGTTCGACACCGGACCGACCGTGCTCACCATGCCCGAGCTGATCGACGAGGCGCTCGCCGCCGTCGACGAGTCGATCGGGGACTGGCTCGACCTCTCCCCCGTCGACCCGGCCTACCGCGCGTACTTCCCGGACGGCTCCACGCTCGACGTGCTGACCCACACCGCGCGGATGGCCGGCGAGATCTCCCGGGTCTGCGGCCCCCGGGAGGCCGACGGGTACCTGCGCTTCGTCGAGTACGCCCGCGGCCTGTGGCAGCTCCAGCGCCGCGACTTCATCGAGCGCAACCTCGACTCGCCGGCGGACCTGCTCACCGCGAACCTGCTGCGGCTCGCCCTCGCCGGCGGCTTCCGCCGGCTGTCCCGCAAGGTCGACGAGTTCTTCCGGGACCCGCGCACCCGGCGGGTCTTCTCGTTCCAGGCGATGTACGCCGGCCTCGCCCCGCACGACGCGCTGGCCCTGTACACGGTCATCACCTACCTCGACACGGTCGCCGGCGTGCACTTCCCCCGGGGCGGTGTCCACGCGGTGCCCCGCGCGCTGGCCGGCGCCGCGGAGAAGCACGGCGTCCGGTTCCGGTACGGCACCACCGTGTCCCGCGTGGACGTCTCCGGCGACCGGGCCACCGGCGTGGTCACCACCGACGGCGAACGGATCCGGGCCGACGTGGTCGTGCTCAACCCCGACCTGCCGATCGCCTACCGCGACCTGCTGCCGGCGACGCCGTGGCGGGTGCGTCGCCTGCGCCAGTCACCGTCCGCGGTGGTCCTGCACGTCGGATCCACGCAGCGGTACCGGCGGATAGCGCTCCACAACGTGCACTTCGGCCGGGCCTGGCGGGGCACCTTCGCCGAGGTGATCCGCCGGGGCGAGCTGATGCGCGACCCGTCCCTGCTGGTCACCAACCCCACCCGGGCCGACCCGTCGCTCGCCCCGACCGGCCGCGAGGTGTACTACGTGCTCGCCCCGGTGCCCAACCTCGACCGGTCCGGGCTGGACTGGCGCGGGCCGCTCGCCCGCCGGTACGCCGGCGAGCTGGTCGCGACGCTGGAGGAGCGCGGGTACTACGACTTCGGTGCCGGGATCGAGGTGTCCCGCGTGGTGACCCCGGTGGACTGGGCGGACGCGGGTCTCGCCGCCGGTACCCCGTTCGGGTCCGCGCACACGCTGGCGCAGACCGGCCCGTTCCGGCCGGGCAACCTGCACCCCCGGCTGTCAAACGTGGTCTTCGTCGGCTCGGGCACGCGGCCGGGCGTGGGGGTGCCGATGGTGCTGATCTCCGGCAAGCTGGCCGCGTCGCGGGTCACCGGAGCCGCACGGTGACCCGCGAGGCGCACTGGGTGGAGCTGGTCGACCCGGCCGGGTACCCGACCGGGAAGGCCACCGTCGAGGAGGCCCACCGGGCGCCGGGGCAGCTGCACCGCGCGTTCTCGGTGCTGCTGATGGACCCGGACGGCCGGATACTCCTGCAGCGGAGGTCGGCCGCGAAGACCCGCTTCCCGCTGCGCTGGGCCAACGCCTGCTGCGGCCACCCCTCGCCCGGCGTCACGGTCGGCGCCGCCGCGTCCCGCCGACTGGCCGAGGAGCTGTCCGTGAGCGGGGTGGCTCTTCGCGAACTCGGCGTCTACACCTACTGCGCCGGCGACCCCGCGACCGGGCGGGTCGAACGCGAGTACGACCACGTGCTGCTCGGCCGCGTCTCCGCCGACCTGCCGGTGGCGCCGGACCCGGCCGAGGTCGACGGCCTGCGCTGGGTCACCCCGGCCGCGCTGGTCGAGGAGGTCACCGCCGAGCCGGCGGCGTTCGCGCCCTGGCTCGCCGGAGTGGTCCGGCTCCTGCCCTGACTCCCGAGAAGGTGCCAAGGTCGGACAACCGGGCCTGCCGGGGAGCAGCGGACTCCGATACCGTAGGCGGGCACACCGCCCTCGGAGTCCGACACCCCTCGGAGTTGCCGCATGGTACGGCGCCGCCCGGTCACCCTGGTTCTGGCTGCCCTCGCACTCGTCGTCGGCGGCTGCGGAACAGCCCACGCCAACGGCGCCCACCAGCCGAAACCCGCCCCGGTGGCGCAGAGCACCGCGCCTACCGACGACGGGCAGCCCGACCCCGCACCGTCACCCACCGGCTCGCCGAGCGCCCCCGGCACACCCGCCGGTACTCCCTCCGGCCCGGCCGGCCCGAAGGCGCCGGTGAAGCCGATCAAGGGCCCGCCCACCCCGAACGGTGGCCCGGCCGGCCCGCACCACGGCCCGTTCGGCTCGATCACCACGACCGGAAGCGCCGCGGTCGCCCTGACCTTCGACGACGGTCCGTTCCCCTACACCAGCGAGGTGCTGGACCTGCTCGCGCAGTACCACATCAAGGCGACGTTCTGCGTGATCGGCCGCCAGGTCGCCGCGAACGCCGCGCTGATCAAGCGGATCGTCGCCGAGGGACACACCCTGTGCAACCACACCTGGTCGCACGACCTCAGCCTGCGCCTGCGCTCCGAGGACCAGATCCGCGCCGAGATGCAGAAAACCAACGACGCGATCCACGCCGTCGTGCCGGGGGTACCGGTCAAGTACTTCCGTGAGCCCGGCGGCAACTGGGCCGCCAACACCGTGAGCATGGCCGCCAGCCTGGGCATGACCTCGATCCATTGGGCGGTCGACCCGACCGACTGGGCCCGCCCACCGGCTCAGGCGATCATCAACCGGGTACTCAACCACACCGGTCCCGGCTCGATCGTCCTCATGCACGACGGCGGCGGCGACCGCAGCAACACCGTCACCGCGCTGCGGACGATCCTGCCCAACCTGGCCGGCCGGTTCACCCTGATCGCCCTGCCGACGACATGAGACCGGGGGCATTTTGCCGAGCCGTACGCTGGTAACGTATGCTTTCCCACGCCTCCGGCGGGGCCGGATGGGAGTTCAGCCGTCCCATGTCGCACCTGTGCGATGATGGCGGGGCCGCCCCCATCGTCTAGTGGCCTAGGACGCCGCCCTTTCAAGGCGGTAGCACGGGTTCGAATCCCGTTGGGGGCACGACGAGGTTGGCGGTAGAGTAGCCAGCCTGTGCAAGGTCCTGTGGAGCAGTTGGAGTGCTCGCCGCCCTGTCAAGGCGGAGGTCGCGGGTTCAAGTCCCGTCAGGACCGCAGCGCATACCCGGCCAGGTAGCTCAGTTGGTACGAGCGTCCGCCTGAAAAGCGGAAGGTCGGCGGTTCGACCCCGCCCCTGGCCACCACGTGAGCAGCCAAATGCCGATGGCCTGCGGCATGACCCACCGTCCGAGGCGCCCGGCGACCCGAGGGAGCCGCGCAAATCCCCATGTGCGGGCCCACCCAAGCCGTTGAAGATCTTCCGGAACGTCCGTCCCGCGGGTGGGGGCCAGGGACGGCGTGCGATGCGAGCGGCAAGCCGGGCCGCCAGCTGCAGGTATGCTGACTTGGCTTCATCCATGCGAGCGGGTAAGGCCGGGGCGCGTGTCCGGGGAGGTGGATCCACGATGAGCGTGGCGGTTCTGGACCACGTCGGCCC
>JBKPCQ010000208.1:0-3029 GCA_046727455.1 Actinomycetota bacterium
GGACGTCAACGGTCACGGAGCTTGAGGAGGTCCCGCGATGTCCATCGTAGGAGGACTCGACATTCACCGAAACCAGTTGACCTTCGACTGGGTGGACAAGGACAGCGGGCGGTGGGAACGGGGCCGGATCGCGCCGGCCGACCGTGAGCACCTCGCCCGTTGGTTGACACAGTTCGACGCCGGCGCCCCGGGTGGCGCTACGTGGTCGACGAGATGGCCAAGGTCGGAGTGCAGCCGCACCTGGCCGAGCCGGCCGACACCGCGGCGCTGCGCGGACCCAAACGGCGGGCCAAGTCCGACCGCGCCGACGCCAAGCACCTGCGCGAACTGCTCGACGTCGGCATGCTGCCGGAGTGCTACATTCCGCCGGATCGGGTGCTGGAGTGGCGGGCCACCCTCGAGCTGTACAGCGATCTGCGTATCGAGCATTCCGGCTGGGTGCAGCGCATCCACGCGGTCTGCTTCCACCAGGGCACCACCGCGGTCGGCCCCGCCGGGGTGGTCCGCGGTAGCCGGGAACGGCTGGCGCGCATCGTGGCCGATCAGCTGTCACCGGTCGGGCGGCTGCAGGTCAACACCGCGCTGGCGGTCATGGACGCCCTCGACGAGCACCTGGCACGGCTGCGGCGGCGGATCGTGGCCACCGCCGAGCACGTTGCCGGGGCGCAGGCGCTGCGGCAGGCCATCTACGGCGTCGGGCCGATGACCGCGCTGGCGCTGGTGTCCTGGCTGGGCGGCGCGAACCGGTTCACCTCCTCACGCAAGGCGGTCCGGTTCGTCGGTCTGGACATCACCGGCACTCCTCCGACGGCAAACGCAGACCCGGACGGCTGTCCCGGCAGGGCCCGGAAGTGTTGCGCTGGCTGCTGTTCGAGGCGGCCAAGACCTCCGCCCGCAGCTTCGCGCCGGCGCACGACTACTACACCAAGGTCCGGCAGCGCCACGACGGCAACCGGGCGGCGCTGTCGCAGGCCCGGCGCATCGTCCGGCAAGCCGTGCACATCCTCACCGGCCTCGGCGATGACGCCTTCACCACCGCCCCCGCCGCGGCCACACCGGCCAGGTAGCCCTCTCCCCGGGGGTCGATCTGAACCGGCAGCCACCATCACGATGGGGTACCACCGCGGCCAGCTCCCGCCCATCCGCTGTCAGACCGCGTCACCGCCGGTCTACCGGCGCCGCGGACGGCCCTATGAGACTGAGCGGTCGCACTCCCCGCCGGCGGGGAGCCACCCAATCGATCATCATGTCGCCAGGCACAACGCATCGTGCCTGCAGGCCATAGGTAAGCCTGGCTGCCCCCAGCCACATCCCATCGACCGCCACCCCGCTTGATATCAGGGAGCCGCCCACCACCCACCACCACTTCACCAAAGGCTTTGATCTCCTTCCCCGCCTCCGGCGCCTGATCATCTGTCCACAGTCGGCCGCGTCAAGGGCGCCTGCGGCGTCGCAAGCGACCACGTACCGCGGCCCTTGACCGACCGCCCACGACCAGAACCGGCACCGATCGGAGGCAGGTAAGTGGATCACGGCCAGCCCACGCTTTCTCGACGTAGAACCATCCATTGACACACCAACCCCTTGCAGGTAAGCGGGTGTTCGTGCGTCTGGAAGTCGAGGGGAACCGCGGGGCGCTGTCCGATTCTGGGGCTGTTCCCTGATGCTGCGGCGTGCCACCGTCGGTCACTACGAGCGACGTCGCCTCGTCTGTGGCGCCCGTCAGGGGGTTTGGGTCGGCCGCGGTGGATTGCCGAGTCGCCCCACGTGTGCTCCCGGACTCGCCCCGTGCGCCGCATTGGCGTCGCGGACCATCTGCCGCATTCCCGACGGCCCGCCATCCTGCGAGGTCTCCTGGCGCAGCCGATCTTCGACCTTGGTTGGTGGCGTCCGTATCCTGGCGGGCATGCCAGACATTGATGACGGCGATGGTTCCGGGCCGGGCCGGTTGTTCATGGCGGTAGGGGTGCACGGCTGGCTGCACGTGCGGGATGTCGACGACGAGTACGCGGAGATCTCTTGGGGTGCCGTCTGGCCGGTGGTGCTCGCGTCCGTGGCCAACGTGCTGCTGGTGCTGGAGTTCTGGCGGCAGGTCGCGCAGGGACAGGTCGACCCGGCCGAACGGGTCCGTATCGGCGCGACGGACCACCTCGGTGGGCTCGGTACCGCCGCCTGCCGCGACGACATCGAGATGAGCTGGCGGGACCTGGCGCTGTTCGCAATGATGCTGGGCGACGACACCGCCGCGGACGTGCTGTTCCAGCGGGTTGGACTGGACAACGTCCAGGCGCTGGCCACGCGGCTCCGCTTGGTGTACACACGGATCCTCGGCGGCCCGAAGCAGTTGCGGCAGGCGATGCTCGACGACGTGGGAGCGGCCGACGAGGCGGAGTTCGGCCGGCGCTTCGCCACGCTGTCCGCCGAACAGATCGCCCGCCTGCCGGTCCTTACCTCGGCCGGTTCGCCCCGGGACATGACCCGGCTGCTGTCGCTGATCTGGCGCGACGAAGCCGGGCCGGCGGCGGCCTGCGCGCAGGTGCGCGAGCTGATGGGGCGCCAAGTGGCCTGGCACCGGCTGGCCGCGGCGTTCGATGAGGACGTGTCGGTGACCGCGACGGCCGGTACGGTGCTGGGTCTTCGCAACGAGATCGGCGTGATCGCGTACCCGGATGGGCGGCGGTACGCCGCTGCCGTCTTCACCGAAGGCCCGCCCGGCCGCCGCGCAGACATCGACGCCGCCATCGGCCGCGCCGCCCGCCGCGCCGTCGAGCAGTTGCGGGCGTAGCACCCGTAGCAGGCTTAACCCACTCCGATACAGGCATCCTCATATGCCGCCGATCGTGCGCGCCGACAACCTGCGAGGCGTCTGGGCCTGGTGCGGGCAAGTGCGGACCCGGTGGCGAGACGTCGGCCGAGCCGGCGAGTTTGTCGGCCGCCGAAGCTGCATGTTCGGCGATCGGGGTCTAGCTCGGGCCGCGGCCAACGCACGGTCAGCCCAAGGGGTGGGAGCAGATCAAGGTTGGTCCCCC
>JBKPCQ010000209.1:0-8888 GCA_046727455.1 Actinomycetota bacterium
CTGACGGTACGGCTCGGGGCTCCGGTCCGGACGCGACGGAGCCCATGGAGAAACGTTGGTAGATGCATGGCGCCATCCGTTCCTGTGCTGGCCCCGGCGCCCGGCGCGACGTCCCGGGCGGCTCCGGGGCGAACCTCCAGCCTGCTGACGGGCCCCCGCCGCCGCTTGGCTCCTCCGGAAACAGGCGTTGCCGTATGCACGTCCGCTCCACGCACCAGCAGGCGGACGCGTTGTCCGCCACCCGGGAGGGACGCCACCCCCACGCTTCGCCTGACGGGTATCAATGTCAACCCCTGGTCGCCGGCCCCGCGATCACAGCGAACTGCGGCGTCCGGGACGAATCGTCGCTCTGAATCGCCCAATCGCGTGCAAACATCGGACGAAATGGCGAAGGACCGCGAACGACGCCGAGGGACGACCGGGGCCCGGCTAGGGTGCGATCATGCGGAAGGCACGGTACCGGCTGGTGGTCCTGGCGGCACTCCTGGCGGTACCCGTCGGATGTGTCCGAACCACCGCGCCGGCCGCGACCTGGGCCACCCTCGCCACGACCGACGGCGCCACTCTGGCCCGCCTCTCGCTGCCCGACGGCAGCCACGCCTACCTCCAGCGGATCGACGTCCGCCGGATGCGGATCGAGCAGGTCCTTGGGGAGCGCGACGCGACACAGCCGGCGGCCGGCTCCTACTACCCGGGCGCGGGCAGCCCGCGCTTCACCCGGATCACCACCGGGCAGGTGGAGCGCGACTGCCGCGCCCGGTTCGGCGCCACGCTGTTCTCCGCGGTCAACTTCGCGTTCTTCGAGGAGTACGACCGCAGCACCCGGCTGTCCTTCCCGGCCAAGTCGCACGGCACGGTGCTCAGCGGGGGCAGCAGCGGGTACGGGCCGGTGGCCAGCCCACGTGCCGACTACTACCGTGGCGTCACGCTCAAAGCACTGGCCTGGACCGACCAGCGGGTCGCCGTCGGGTCCTACGACCCGGCCACCGGCGCCCCGCTCGACGCCGCGACCGACGCGCTCGTCACCTACCGGTACCAGGACCACCCGGCCCGGGTCCTGAACGCCGACCCGCCCAACCGGTACCAGCTCCTCGGCACCGAGGACACCGACCACCTGCTCGTCCTCACCGTGGAACACGCCACCCTCGACGCGGCCGCCGACCTGCTGCGGCGGCGCGGCGCCACCGGCGACGTCCTGACCTTCGACGGCGGCGTGTCGACGTACCTGTGGCAGGGGTCGCTCGGCCCACTCGTGCCGGTCACCAACCAGGACGGTGCGCTACCGCACTATCTGTGTATCCACGCCGCACCGGTCACAGCCACCGCTTCCGCCGGAAGATGAGGTACAGGGTGATCGCGAGGACCAGCTCGATCACGACGGAGGCGGCCAGCCCCGCCGGCTTCCCGAAGCCGGGAAAGGGCACGTTCTCGCCGAAGAACCCGCTGACCGCGGTCGGTACCGCGACGATCGCCACCCATGCGGTGATCCGGCGCATGTCGTCGTTCTGCTGGACCCCGAGCGACGCCGCCTTCTCGGCAGCGAGGGTCATCTGGGTCGAGGTCCGGGCCCGGTAGAACTCGATCACCCCGGACAGGAACTCCCGCTGCCCGTCGGCCATGCTCTTGACCAGGTCGAACTGGTCGGACAGGTCGGAGAACATCGCCGGCGCGGCGGCCGGATCGCTGGCCTGTCGGGCCAACCGGGCGTAGGTCGCCCCGCTGTGCACCGCCATCGTGCGGATCGCCAGCAGCTCGTACCAGATCTGGAACAGCTCCTCCAGGAACTTCTCCGGATCGTCACGCTCCTCGCTGAGGGTGACCCGCTGTTCCAGCCGGCCGGACTCCTGCGCGAGCTTGGCCACGAGGTCGATCTCCCGGCGGATCAGCGCCGACACGATCGAACGGGACAGCTCGAACGGCGAGCCGGGCGCCAGGCCCCCCCGGTCGATGCGGCGCAGCACCGCCTGGGTGTCCAGCAGCGCGACCGCCGGGTCCACCACCGGGTTGAGCGGCCCGTGGACGGTCACCAGGTAGTTGTGCCCGATGAACTGGTCCAGTTCCACGTAGTGCACGTGACCGCGCCGGCCCACGTGCGGCGCGTGCAGGACGGCGAACACGTAGTCGGCGTACACGTGGAACTTGGAGACGTGGTTGCGCTCGACGCAGTCCCGTACGGCGATCGAGTGGAACCCGAACACGTCGGACAGCACCCGCCCGGCCTGCGGATCGCACACCGGCACGTCGACCCAGACCAGCCCGTCCTCGCGCTTGAGCAGGAGCGGCAACTCCTCGACCTCGTGGCGCTGCGCCCCGCCGTCACCGACCACCAGCACGTCCACGCCGCCCACCGCCTCTCCGCGACCGATCACGACGGCCGCGCCATGGGGACATCCGGGTGCCGCACCCAAGATGTACCACGCCGGCGCACCACCGTGGCAGCGACCACTAGTGTCGAGGCATGCCCGAGCCGGTCACCATGACCACCGTCAGGACGGTGTTCGAGGACGCGGGCGCGGCTCTCGTCGGAACCGGCGCCGCCGAAGGCTTCGAGATAACCGAGGGCGACGGCATCCTCATCGCGGCCCGCCGGAAGCCGGACGGTCAGGAGGCGGTCGTCGGGATGACCGCCACCACCGAGGTGTTCCTCCTCGACCTCGGCGGGCTGTACCGGGACCACGGGACCGCCTACGACGACGACGACAAGTGGGCGACCCTGGCGGACTTCCTCGAACGGATGCGGCTGTTCCTGGAGCGGAACTACCACGAGGAGATCGACCAGCGGAACGGGAGGACCGTCCGGCGGACCATCACGCTGGGCCGGGGCGACGCCGGAGTCACCATGTCCACCCCGGTCGGGCTCGCGGACCGGCTCCGACTCCTCCTCGGAACCACCCGTACGGTCGTCCGCCCGTAGGGTCGACGACGCCTGCGCCGGTCTGGCGGCTCCCGCACCAGGCGGCTCGACCGGACACCGTTGTCATGAGCCGGTATCGGCCGTCCGGTGACGGAAAGGCCATCAACGCATGGTGATGGGCAGCTCGCGGGGTCAGTACGATTCGGTGTGATCGTGCCGGATACCTGGGGCAGGGCATGAAACCACTGGGCCGCAGCGATCCTGCCAGCGTGGGGACGTACCGCCTACTCGGCGTCCTCGGCGACGGCGGGATGGGCCGCGTCTACCTGGGCCGGTCGGCGGCTGGCCGCCGGGTGGCCATCAAAGTCATCAGGGCCGACCTGGCCGAGGATCCGGTGTTCCGCCGCCGGTTCGCCCGGGAGGTGGCGGCGATGCGGGCGGTCAGCCCGCTGTTCACCGCGCCGCTGGTCGACGCCGACACCGATGCCGACCCGCCCTGGCTGGCGACCACCTACATCGAGGCGCCGAGTCTGCGCGAGTGGGTGGCCGCCAACGGCCCGCTCGCACCCGGCCCGGTGCTCGTACTGGCCGCCGGGCTGGGCGAGGCGCTGGCCTCGATCCACCGGGCCGGGCTGGTACACCGGGATCTCAAGCCCAGCAACGTGCTGCTCGACGACGCCGGTCCGCGCATCATCGACTTCGGTATCGCCGTCGTACCGGGCATGACGAGCTACCTGACCACGAGCCTCGTCGGTACCCCGTCCTACCTGGCACCGGAGCTGATCGACGGTGACGAGGCGAGCCCCGCGAGCGACGTCTTCGCGCTCGGGGCGACGCTGTTCTTCGCCAGCACCGGGAAGTCCCTGGCCGGCGAGGGCTCGATGTTCCAGCAGATGATCCACATCGCCACCGGCCGGTACAACCTGCACGAGGTACCTCGTCCAGTACGGCCGGTCATCGTCCGCTGCCTCGGCCGCCGGCCCAAGGACCGCCCCACCCCCGACGAGCTGGCCCGAATCCTGGTCAGCTCCGGGATCCCCGCACCCGGACCCGGGTGGTACGGCGAGGCGGCTGGCCGGGCGGTGCCGGCCGTCCCGGTACGGCTGCCCGGCCGGTACCTGCCGCGCCGGCAGGTGCTGGCCCTCGGTGGCATGGCCCTCGCCGCGGTCGTGGGTGGCGCGGTCGCCGCGACACTCAGCAGATCGGGCCAGCGCCGGCGCCCGTCCGCCGCGCCGGCTCCCGGTACCGTGCTGTGGCTGGCCAGGTCCGGCGTAGCGCCGCCCGGGCCTCCCGGGAACCCGGGCCTCGGGGTGTCGATCTTCGCGGATCCGGACGCCCGCCTCGTCACCGCGTCCGGATCGCGGGTCAAGGCGGTCGACAGCCACGGACGGCAGCGCTGGAGCCGGGACCTGCCCGGCGACCTGGTGGCCCAGCGCCCGTGGGGGGACGCGGTGCTGGTGGCCGGCCACCAGACGGCATGGCTGCTGGACGCGGCCAGCGGATCGCCGCGCTTCGCCACCGACGTGGGAGCCGGCGCTGCCCAGCTACAGATCCGCGGGATGGTCACCGTTGACGACCGGGCATTCCTGGACCTCGGTACCGTCACGGTCACGCTGGACCGCCAGGGCCACGAGGTGTGGCGCCGGACCCGGCCCACCCCTCCCGACGGCAAGCTACCCGCCATGAGCCCGCTGGCGGCCAGCCCCGCGTGGCTGGTCATCCAGGACGTGGTGGGCACGACCGCGCAGGTCAGCCTCTCCGACGCCGGGACCGGCGGGCCCCGCTGGTCGACCCGGTACGCCGTCCCGCCGGCGAAGGCGCCGCCGTCCCCGCCACCGGACGGAAGGCCACCCGACGGCCAGGGACCGCCGCCGAGCGGTGGGCCACCGCCACCGGATCCACAGACGCAACGGTCCGAGGCGCGCATCGGCAGGACGTGGGTGGCGCTGCGCGACGGGCGGGACTTCCGGGTGGTACGGCTGTCCGACGGCGGTACCGTCTGGCAGGGCTCGTCGGGGAGCCCGGTCACAGCGATCGAGCTGGCCGGCGACCTCCTCCTCGTCGCCTCGGTCGACCAGATCACCGCGTACGCCATGGGCACCGGCCGGCAGGTCTGGCAGGCCCCCGGCCGGGAAGCGCAGATCGCCGTCTCCACCGACGGGAGCACCGTCGTCGCCGCGTCCGAGGACGGCGTGTCCGCCTTCGACCCGGCCGGCGGGGTGCGCTGGCAGGTCGGCCTGCCCGATGGACTGTTGAACTTGGACGTCGACCGGATCAGCCTCCAGGGCCGCGTCGCGTACGTCACCTTCCGGCCCGAGCACGGCGAGCAGGGACCGCCGGCCGCCGACGTGATGGCTATCGTGGTGGCCTGACCGCGCGGACGGAACCGGCGCGATCACCGGGAAGCCGGCGGAGCCGCCGGTCGCCGGCGGAACGGGTTGCGACGCCAGGTCCTGGCGTGGATGAGGCCGACCACCAGGACACCGACCGCCGCCGCGCTGTAGCCGGCCAGCGGGTGGCGCGACACGTGCGCGAACGCCCAGGCGATGCCGGCCACCACGAAGGCGGCGCACCCCAGGATCACATTCGCCACGGGGGACTGGCGGAACGGCGACGGGTTGACCCCGTGGCCGATGCTGCCCTCCGTGTAATAGGGCAGCCCGTTGCCGGCGAAGAACCCGGCAACGAAGCCGAGCAGGACGGTGGGCAGCATGATGCTCCGATCGCGGATCCAGCTTAGTCAACGACCGTTGACTGAGCTGGACTCTAGCCCGCCGCGGGCGATTCGGTCAACAGCCGTAGACTCATGACGTGCCCGAACCGCACCGCCGGCCGTCGCGAGCCGAACGACGACGGCAGACCGAGACGCGGATCCTGACCGCCGCGCGACGGACGTTCGCCGACGCCGGCTACGACCGCACCACCATCCGAGCCATCGCCGCCGCCGCCGACACCGACCCGGCACTGGTGATGCGCTACTTCGGCTCCAAGGAGGCGCTCTTCGCCCGGGTCGCCGAGCTGACCCCCGACGAACCGGTCACCGGTACCCCGGACGAGGTCGCCGAGCTGCTCCTCGCCGCGCTCAGCGACAAGCTGACCACCGAGCCCTCGGCGGCGCTGGCCCTGCTGCGCTCGGCGCTCACCCATCCCGAGGCGAGCAGGGGAGTGCGCGAGTTCGTCACCGACCAGCAACGTCAGACCGCGGACGCGATCCCGGCGGACGACGCCGTGCTCCGCGCGGGTCTGGTCGGCGCCCTGAGCCTCGGTACCGTCATCGGCCGCTACCTGCTGCGCCTCGACGCCCTGCATACCGCCCGACCCGACGAGATCGCGGCACTGCTGCGCCCCTGCTTCCACGCCCTGGTGCACGGGCCGCCCGAGCCCGCGCCCGACCCGGTCACCTAGCTAGTCGTGCAACCGTAGGCCCTTCAGTACCCGGTCCACGCTGTTGCGCTTGCCGTGGACGGCGAGCCCGACGAGGTTCAGCTCCCCGGCGGGCACGGCCCGCACGGCGGCGCGGTTGTCCGCGTCGTTGTCGGTCTTGAACAGTTCCTCGGTGTAGACGGCCGTGGGGAGGCCGCGCGCCGTGGCGCTCCCCCGCACCCGGGCCAGGTCCGTCGCGGTGCCGGTATAGACCACCACCGGCTGGCGGAACATGGGCAGGTACCGGGTACCCGAGCCGTCCTCGTACGCCTCGCCGAGCAGGCCGTCCAGGCCGGCCACGGCGCTCGCGAGGAACGCGGTCACGTTGGGCTTCTGCCAGCCGGTCAGGTCCTCGTGGAGCACGATGCCGATCTTCGTGTCGAAACGCATGCGACCACCGTCACCCGCCCGCCGCCGGCCCGGCTAGAACGCTGGTGCGATAGTCGAGAAGTGCGGGACTGGGCCCGGTACGGGCGCGCGCCGGACGTGCCGCTGGAGGCGATGCACGCGCACTTCGAGCGGCACGCGTACCACCGGCACAGCCACGACACGTACTCCTTCGGCGTGACCGACCTCGGCGCCCAGACCTTCACCTGCCGGGGTGCCGAGCACACGAGCGCCGCGGGCATGGTGATGGCGTTCAACCCGGACGACCCGCACGACGGCCACCCGGCCGACGCGCTCGGCTTCACGTACCGCATGGTCCACATCGGCCCCGATCTCGTCGCCGCCACCCTCGCCGACGCCGCCGAGCGGCCGGTAGGGCTGCCGCTGTTCGCGGTGCCCGTGGTCGCCGACGCCGGTCTCGCGCGGCGGCTGGGCGCATTGACGGCCGTTCTGCTCAGCGGCACCGATCCGCTGCGCCGCGACGAGCTGCTGACCGGGGCGGTACGCGCGCTTACCCGGCACGGCACCGCCGGCCGGCCGGTACCGGTTGCGCGGGTCACCCGGCCGGATGCCCGGTGGCTGGCGGCGCGGGTACGGGAGCTTCTGGACGGCGACCCGGGTGCCGCCCCGGACCTGGCCGTCGCCACCGGGCGGAGCCGGTTCGCCGCGTACCGCGCCTTCCACGCCGTGTACGGCCTCGCGCCCAGCGACTACGCGCGCCAGCTCCGCCTGCGTACCGCCCGCCGGCTGCTCGCCGCCGGAACGCCGATCGCCGAGGCCGCCGCGGTGTCCGGCTTCGCCGACCAGAGCCACCTCACCCGCTGGTTCACCCGCTCGTACGGCATCACCCCGGCCGCGTACCGGCACGCGACCGGTCCCGACGGACCAGTCGGACCTCCGTGCTCGCTCAGCCGGCGTGAAGGATCCGAAAGCGACCGGGTTCCGCCGGATCTCGATCAACGACTTGGACCGGCGGCCAAGCCCACTGCCAAACGCTGATGCCTGGCGTGCGGGAGAACTGGATCTGCCCGCGGGTGCCTTCGACTGCAACGCGCGGCCAGGATTCGGCGGTGCGCGCCCGGTCCGCGCCGTGAGAACGCAGCACATCGGCGAGGACGGCGACCGTGTCGTAGCCCTCGAAGGCGACGAAGGAGGGCGCTTGGGCCAGGCGCTGGCGGAGGGCCGCCTCGACTCGTGCACCCAATGGGCTGAAGCGCTCGGGCAGGTAGCGCAGGAACGGGATCGCGGCGCCGTCCTCGCCCAGCAACGCCGCCCACTCGGCGAACTCCGGCTGCCCGGCCGGAGCACCAATCATGATCTCGGCGAGACGCCGGTCGCGGCGGACAGACTTGACGATCGACACTGCCGGCTCCGGGTGACCGACCAGAAGAAGGAGGGCTGTCGCGCGATTGTCGACGAGTTCGTCGCACACGGCCGTGGGGGCGAGCGCGCGCACGTCGAGTTCGCTGACGGTGCCGCCGCGTGCAGCGAGGTAGTCCCGCAGAATGCGGACCCCGGATGCCCAGTAGACACTCGACTCGGCTGCTACGGCGATTCGACTGTAGCCCGCGCTGAGGAGGAAGTCTGCGTAGATCTGCCAGCCGTGGGACTGCGCCGGGGCCAGGCGCGCGACCCATTCCGTCGGCTGTTCGGTGAGCGCGTCGAGAACCGCTGACGAGCAGAGGAACGGCAGGCCGAGGGCGTCGGCCCTGGCCGCAGCGGCGCGAGCGACGACGCTGTGATACTCCCCCGCCAAGGCAGCCACGCCCAGGCGGGCAAATTCATCTACAGCCGCCACGGCCCTCAGTGGATCAGCCGCGGTGTCTCGGACCACCAGCTCGAGTGGTCTTCCGACGATCCCGCCGGCGTCATTGACTTCGCGAACGGCCAGCTCGAGTCCAGCGAGCAAGTGTCGGCCCACCTCGACCCAGCCAGGCCGAGTCAAGGGAACGAGAGCGCCGATCTGAACGGATGATCCGCCAGTCCGCTCCGCTCCAGGTGGCGATGATGGCGTATTCATGCGAGGTCGATCGCGGCGTAGACCGCGTCCGCCAGGCACTGCTGCGGGCTCAGCTCAGACGTCATCGTTGAGTTCCTGGGCGAGGTAGCTTCGCATGTCCGGTCCGCCCGGCCTGGCAAGCACATGGGTGATCCACGCACGGCGTTCGAAGTCGGTGACGCTCAGTTCCCACACGCAGCCGACCGCGTCGCCCGCGTGTGGAGA